>NZ_JBHLVO010000004.1:0-295597 GCF_042433335.1 Metabacillus herbersteinensis | reverse complement strand
GAGCATCATTCATCACCTCAAGATTTTTATTACTTCTATTTTAATACAAAAAAGACTGTAGGCAAACTCGATAAAATCGAGTTTGTCTACAGTCTGAGCACTCTATTATATAGGGTGCTTTTTTCTTTTCATCCTAAATTTAAACCAATTAAAAAAGCCATCCCAATAAAGGATGACCTGAATTTCTATTTAACTTTTGCTTTAATAAATAATTGTTGTCCAGTCTTGCCAATATCTTTAATTTCTATTTTATTTTCTTTCTCCAACTCTTTTGCAGAATTATAAGCATTTTCAGTATCGAAGTAGGTATTAAAAGCTATAATTATTGTACTACCGTTATTTATCGATAATTTTTCTAACAACTCATTTTTACCCATTAAACTTACCCTCTCCTTTCTCATCTATTATAAACTTCGATAAGAAAGGAAAAAATTCCTTTTTTCACAATAAATTAACAATTCGTTAAAACTCTCCTGTTATAATTGTCCTGTATTCCTAGGTCAGGAGATAATTATGAAAAAAGAATTGAACAAAGACTACCTACAATTTTACAGTATGATGGAAAAAGCTCTACATAAATACAACCGTTGCCTTATTATTTTTGGAGAATACCACAAGAAGACTGAACACGCTTTACTACAATTAAAGATACTTCTTGATCTAAACGATGAACCAGGTCTAAGAAACGTAAAAGCCGCTCTAACCCTACCTCAACTTAGCAACCTGATTGTCTTTTTTCTATTCACGATAGGTGAGAAGTGGGTGAATTTGGACAAAATAAAAGACCTCACAATTAATGCAAGGTCTAGTAATACTAATTATCTCCTTTTGTTTGTTCAATCGGTTTAAACGAAAAGTAATTAGCGTCTATTTTTTCAACTGTGTAGTTACTTTGAGGGTTTAATGCTTTTTCTTTAGAATATCTCTCGTGCAATGTTTCTAAAGGAAAGGGATTATGATTATTTTTTGACTTCTTAAAATTAAATTTAGCAGCCATAACCAAACCTCCTTTCATTTATTTATGCTTTGAGAAGTTTTTCAATGGCTTTAAAGGCTTCATCTTTAGTATTATATCCATCAGAGTTCCATTTCGTTACTTTAGTACGTTTACCATCTGAATTTTTAATTTTAAATCCTTCAGTAAGCCATACGTTTTCATCACTTTTTGTTAAGACAATCTTTAATGTATTAGTTGAATCTTCGTTTTGTTTTACAAACTCCGAATGTTCGTTCGTAATTTCATTATATGACCAATCTAAATATTCGTCAATTAAACTAATCTCATTTATCATATCAAGAATAGTCTCATACCTTTTTATAGGATCAATCGCTAAAGATTTTTTAATAATATTCCTTAGTTTAACCGGAATATGTGGTAAATAAGCTTCTTTTTTTGGGAATTTTTCCTTTTTTAAAATTTCTAAAAGATCTTCCCCAGTACTTATTTCAAATTTATTATATTGCTCCCGTAAAAAATTATTACCATTACACATGCGATAAATAGTTAATCCTGCTTGATATATATCTGTGTATAAAGAAAAACCAACTGCTTTATCAAATGCTTCCATTGGAATGTTTAAATCATAAAGCTTCTCAGGATAAGCAAAGCCTTGTTCATTTAAATACTTGGAAAGTCCAAAATCTGTAACAACTGCTTTATCAGCATCGTTAATTAGAATATTAGTTGGTTTAATATCAAAATGAACTAAATTTTTTGTATGCATAAAATGAATGCCGGACAAAAACTCAAGTGAGTACTTAATTATCTCTCTAACTGTCAATGACCTTTCCTCTAAAAGAGCATTTAAAGATCCTTTTTTTAAGTAATCCATAGCAAGATAAATTGAATGCTCATCTTGAGTAGCATACTTTATTCCCATTATATTAGGATGTTGAACTGCATATAGCATTTGAGCCTCAATAAAGAATTCATTAACGCTAGAAAAATCAGACTTGGGAATTTTTTTCACAACAAACATTGTAGCAAGTTGAGGATCGTAAGCCTTATTGACTTTAGAATTTCTTCCTTCATGGCCAATTTCCTCTTGGATCTGTAATTGAAGTAATGTGTTAGTTACTATCACTTATTGCACCCTCCTTGAAACAACATCGTTATTGAAGTTAGGATACACTCTCGTTCCTCTGTCTTAAAAGATTCCCATTCTTCTTTATCGAATCCTTCCAAAGTTTCTTCCTTGTCGATATATCTTTTAATATCCCCTTTAGGTTCTGATAACGCACTCGACATTTTTGCAATATTAATTAAACCATATTTTTCAATAGAACTGTTAGCAAATAATTCCTGCAATACACCTTCTATATTCATTCTATAAACAATTGGGTTTTTAGCAATAGCCTCTGTAATTCTTAAACCTGCCCTTTTAATATCATACTGAGTTATTATAGCTAAAAAATTTGTTCTGATAAATGCGAGTTGCTCTGGAACTGCTAGTGCTACCGGAATATTTAAATACGAAGATTTTACTAGCTCAAGAGTTCCATCTTCGTCATCTTCCTTAACAACTGCATAATATATCTTTCCCAGTTTATCTTTTTGAGCAAAAACTCTTATACCAATTGAATGCATAGTTATTATTCCCCCTAATTCTCCCTATTATTCTACCATATTTGACAAGAATAGGCATAGAGAAAGTAGGAAGAAGGGACTAATCGAGTTAAGTAAAATTTAGAATTTATCCAAAAAGACACCCTAAAAGAGTGTCTTTAATCAGCTATTGTATTGCTTGGGTCTGATTCTAATTCTCCATCCGTTGATTCAACTTCATCTGATACTTCTTTATCTGTATTAGTTGTGATATCTTCGTCGTTATTATTACAAGCAGTAAACAGCAAAACTAAAAGCAACGATGATGTAATTTTAAACCATTTCAATCAATATCACCTCAGTAATATTGTTCACACTTTTATGTATTAATAAACTCTATGTACATTTGATATTACACCGGATGAGTCAATATTATATTGTAATCTAGGCTTTGCATTCTTATTTACAATTACGTTACCAGCCTTAATCGTATCAGATTGCTTAAGATTATCCTTCATTGGTATTTACCTTATAATGAATTCCTAGTAAATAATTTTGAATCGTACGCTTACCAACATTAAAACGTCCGGCCATCATCTCATAAAATACAATCTTAGAACCTATCCATTTTTCAAACTCTTCTCTAACAATTTCTGCATTTTCAAATGTAAGTGGATTTTTAATAATGTCGTAGCTTCGATTTTTTTTATTATCAGAGGATGTACCTAAAGAGAGGTTTTCGATATTATTATTTTTCACGTTCTTATCTCGATGATCAATCTCAAGCTTCACACCATACTTTCTCCAGCTCTTCGGTTCATCTCCCCATACAGCAGCATACACAGCCTCGTGCTCGTAAACTGACACTACTTTACCTGAATCTTGCTTAAGCTTTGTAAGTAGGTAGCCTCGATCTCCTACACCAGAAGCATTCACGAGCATCCATTTATTAGATTTCTTGTTATAAATTTTCCCTAAGTATGGATGAATAGCATAGTTGCTAAATCCTTTAAGTGGTAACATTTCATGTTTAACATCTTCATACTTTGGTAATTCAGTAATTGAATCATCTCTGTAACTCATTAATTACATCTCCCTTTCAAATTTTAAAGTAAAAAGCCAAGCAGAAATATCCACTTGACTCTTCACTGATTGAAGGTTTTCCGTATATTTCCTCATCTGCAACGTCACAGATTTAAGATCTAATCAAAACCCAATTGATAACTCTATCCACTGGATGCTGATTACAAATTAAATTTGACATTTCTTAATTTGACTGATATGATTTCAATGGGTAAACTCATTTTAAATTTTTAAAAAGAAAAGCTAGCCAACCTACTCTCTCAAAAAAATCAGCTAACTTGATATAAAAAGAAAGGGAGTACTCTGCCGATTTTTGTATATATTGACTTGGTATTATCCTCCCTAACACACCATTAACTAACAACACATAAGAAGCCCATATTGAAGATTTTCTTACACTTTTCTATTTTCGACATAAAAACAAAGGAATACAATCTAACATCTAAATGGAATTAATTGTGTTTTCTAACGTATGATGAAATTACAATATTTTTCCAAAGAGGTGTATTCATGAAACAATATGTCTTTACTATTGACTCTGATGAATTTCAACGTGAACTTCTTATTAATGCTAATGGTATTCTGGACGCTGTTGCTCAAGTAAAATTAATAATGAAAGTTGTTGGGGAAAAACATACACTAAAATTTATAGGCGTTAAATATTAATTCTCCCTTTCTCCTTACAAAATTCTAGTAAGAACCTTCGAATATCACATATCAATCTAGCTGTATAAACCTTCCTTAACTTTATGACCGCCTATTTATAGGTGGTTTTTTATTTCAAGAAATCATACAGCAGATGCTTACATTCCCTTCTCTTCTCAACAACCAAATTAGCATAGCAAATGGTGTAAAAGTAACCCTCAAAGGTTGACTTAATTCTGCCAACCTTCTTAGCAAATACAGACTGCTTAAATGCTGAAATAGCACAGTCTATAACCTCATATAACGGTTTCTCAAGGCTTACTTTTCTATAGGCTATAAGAACCCTACTCCATAATTTAAATGTGTCTATTGCGTTCAAAAATGGTTTAGTTGCTTGAATAAACTCATTTTGAACATTACCAGGCGTGAAAGAGTTGTCTAGGTCATTTAGTGACGGTTCATTTACGTTATTAGGTTTATTAATTCTTCTAGAGAGTGTAGCTTTTATAGACTCAGTTTCACTCTGCAATTTTACGGAGTCAGCCTTGGAGTTATCTAGATTTGTGATACTTGTCCGCCCCTTCATTTTCCCTACTTCATTCGGTACGTCGTTAGAGGGTAATTCTTTTAGATCGTGTAATTTTTTAATGATATATACGTTACATCCATTACCTCCTTTTCCCTTTCTAAAAGTAGGTATAGACTGAATGATGCCATGCTTCTTTAAGAGCCTCAAAGCACGTTCTACAGTTGATCTAGACACACTTAATATGGTAGCAAGGGTATCAATCTTAATCCATGCTACCCCAATGATTTTACAGGCATATCTGGATAGAACCTTGATGCATTCCACTGCTGATTTCGGAATTTCGTGACTGTAGTTATATAGAAATTCACGAATAGAAGTATTCATCTCTTCTATAGCGTTAAATGATTGGTATTGTTTCATTGCGGCATAGTTTGCTGTTTCCATTATTAAAAGCCTCCATTATTGATTTGAAGGCATATTCAAATAAGCTTACACTTGTCCATTTTTTCAAAATCGTGTAAACTATACATAGCGAATGTAGTATGAATATGCGTTGGGAGTAGCTATTGGCGTAGCTGCTCTTTTTTCGTTTGTAAGTTAATGTTTAAAGACTCCTTTTACTATTCAGAAACTGGTCAAAATCCTCTATATATAATCCAATTTTTTTGGCTTCAATAATTAATTCAAGCCACATTTGATATTGGTTTTCATTAGTCATGTTTATTTCCTCCCAATGTTCATTAATGGACTAGAAGGCATTGCTTTCAATATTAATTCAAAATCCTCTAAGGATTGTAAATATCGCTGTGTAGTTGAAATTTCAGAATGTCCGAGAAGCTTAGATAATGTGTATATGTCGATACCATTTAAAATACATTGAACTGAAAAATAATGACGAAAAGTATGCGGAGATACTCTTTTCTCTTCAACACCTGCTCGTTTACCTGCTTCTTTAATGACATTAAACAATGCTACATGAGACAAACCAGTACCCATATACGTTAAGAAGTAATTGTCTGTAACGTCTCTATCGGCGGTAAATTGTTTTCTCATACGGTCATATTTGATAAGAATTTTCTTCAATACTGGACTAATAAAAATAATTCTTTCTTTATTTCCCTTACCATTGAATAGAATTGAAGTTTCTTTAATATTTTCTATGGTCAACGTTCTGATCTCCATTGCACGAAGTCCACAGTCAGCTAACATGGCTAAGATTGCTTTATTACGGCACTCTAAATAATTTTTATAGGTAAAGGATTCAATCATTCCTTGAACTTCCCTATTTGTAAAACCTTTCAATATCTTCTTAGGAACTTTTGGAGTTTCTACTTTTTCATTAAGTTTTCTTTCAAATATTCTTCTTCTACGCACCAGTTGAAAAATGCTGAAATCGTTTTATACATGGAGACAATACTTTGTGGCTGTAAACCTGCTTTTTGTTTCCCTCTAATGTAGGCTTTTAGATCATGAACACTGATACTTTCAAGTTCAGTGATTGCTCGTTTTTCCTTTAGATATAGTATTAAGTGTTTGTACTCTTGACGCTTATTCAACATGGTCTTAGGTGTGTATCCTCTTGCTAAACAGTGATAGAGATATTCGTTTAATACATCTTCTAATCCCAATAAAAAAATCACCTCTTCTGTTAATCTTTCAACAGAAAAAGTGATTTTGAGTTAGAAAATAGAAGGATTAAGTAATATTTGTACAAATTGCTGTGAAAGATTAACCACCAGCGTTATTGACTAGGTAAACTTTCTACAAATATTACTTCCAACTTATGATAAAAGCCTGTCTTATCAAGGGTTTAACCAAGTGCTTTATTTCATTTGTCCGTTCATTGATTTTAGCATTTGGTTTATTTTCTTTTGAGAAGGCTTCATACCCATTTGCATCATCATCATTTTTAGCATTTGTTCATTGATTGGCGGATTTTTCTTTAAATATGTCATCATATATTTACGCGCAATGAAAAATCCTAGTGCAACTCCAGCAAGTAGTGCTAGAACGCCTACTAGAATAACAACCCATAAATCCATTATTTTTCCTCCTTCGTGCTGTCTAATTTACAGTGTACTAAACCATATGAAATTATACAACATTTGCTTGATAAAATCCGCATTTCAGACAAAATTTCTTTCTTTTATCGGATTTAACCATCCATATCTTTCTGCTAGAAAATCCATTGCTAAAAAACAAGGATCAAACTTTCTAAGTACCTCAAAGAAAATAGTCTCCGCCTCATAGCTACCATTTGAAGTTAACTCTAAATGTCGATCTTTAACAATTAGAGTGGCACTCCCTCTATTCGCTTTCAATTCAATTTTATGTATCTCATGTGTTTGTTGGTAATCAGTCCGCTTAGCTAAATGTGTTGCAATTAATTGATGAATAAACAATGTTGGTATAGGTTTTGTAATATATGAAACTTGCTTTTGAATTAGGTTAAAGTGTTTTGTCTGAGATCTTGTCCACTGGTAGTCTTGAAAAAGGTGATACATTTTTGATTCCCTACCAAAGTAATGACTTGCAAATTCTTCTTCTATTAAATAAATACAGTAGTGTCTCACCATTTCACCCCTTATAACAATGACAATTTCTTTTTATTATAAATGAAGTGAACAGCAAGATTTGTCTGATGGCGTTGCAAGAAGACACTACTTTTGTCGAATTTCCATTAGCAGAAAGAATCCTACTAAATTGTAGTACATTTTTGTGTGGAATCAGAACCACTATCGTATTATTGGTGATCAAAGTAAAAGACAAGGAAAGATGCCCCTTGTCTCATTTTTACTTATTTATTGATTAATGCCTTAACTCTAGCAACAACATTCTCAACAGTAAATCCATATTCAGCCATTACTCTTTCACCAGGCGCTGACGCCCCAAACGTATTGATCGCAAGAATTTCACCTTCATCTCCAGAATAACGCTCCCAACCTAGTGGAGTTGCCATTTCAATTGCAAGGCGTTTTCTCACTTCTTTAGGAAGTACTGATAACTTGTATTCATCAGATTGCGCTTCGAATAGATTCCAAGCTGGCATACTTACTACAGATACATGAATTCCTTCTTTTTCTAACACTTGTTGAGCATCAACAGCTAAACCAACTTCTGATCCAGTAGCTAGTAATAATGCATCAGGAGTTTCTTTTTCTGCTGGAGATATAACGTAAGCTCCTTTCGAAACACCCTCATATGCTGTTTTATCTGTGTTTTTAATCGTTTTTAAGTTTTGACGAGTTAATATAAGTGCAGTTGGAGTCTTTCTTGATTCTAGTGCAACTTTCCAAGCTGCTGCAGTTTCATTTCCATCTGCGGGTCTAATTACTGATAAATTTGGCATTGCTCGTAAGGAAGGTAGCTGTTCAACTGGTTCATGGGTTGGACCATCTTCTCCAACTGCAATGCTGTCATGTGTAAATACATAAGTAACGGGTAAGTTCATTAACGCAGCTAAACGAATTGCAGGACGTAAGTAATCTGAGAAAACAAAGAATGTCCCACCAAAGACGTGAAGTCCACCATGTAATGCCATTCCATTTAATGCTGCACCCATTGCAAATTCTCGAACACCGAACCAGATATTCCGGCCACTATAATCTTTTGCTGTATAATCTTCGGAACCTTTTATCGATGTCTTGTTTGAACCGGCTAAATCAGCAGATCCCCCAAAGAATGAAGGTAAGTTTTGAGCGATTGCGTTAAGTGCTTCTCCAGATGATGCACGAGATGCTAGACTCTTCCCTTCCTCGTACACAGGAATGTCTTTATCCCAGTTCTCAGGAAGTTCACCTTGAATTGCTTGAGTTAGTGTTTTTGCTAATTCTGGATATTCTTTTTCATATTTATCATATAGTGCATTCCATTCATCTTCTTTATTCTTCCCTGCTTCTTTGATGCTGTCGTTGAAGTGATCATACACTTCAGAAGGAACGTGGAAGTCTTGTTCAAACGTCCATAAATAAGCTTCCTTCGTTAATTTTATTTCGTCAAGTCCTAGTGGGGCACCATGAACATCTGATGTACCAGACCGATTCGGTGAACCAAATCCAATGGTGGTTTTAACTTCAATAAGTGTTGGTTGATCTTCGTTTTGCTTTGCAAGCTTAATGGCATTAGATATTTCTTCAATGTTATTACCATCTTCTACTCGTATAACTTGCCATCCGATTGCTTTGAAACGATCTTCTACATTTTCAGAAAAAGAACGATTTAGATCTCCATCAAGGGAAATATCGTTAGAATCATATAATACAACAAGTCGTCCTAGTTTTAAGTGTGCAGCAAGTGATGCCGCCTCTGCAGAAACACCTTCCATTAAATCTCCATCACCACAAATTGCATATGTAAAGTGATCAACAACTTTGAACGCTTCTCTATTATATGTACTAGCTAAATGACGCTCTGCCATCGCCATACCTACTGCCATAGCAACTCCTTGTCCAAGTGGACCTGTTGTAGCATCTACACCCGGTGTATGGCCGTATTCAGGATGTCCTGGAGTTATACTTCCCCATTGTCTAAATGACTTTAAATCATCCATTGACACATCATAACCAGATAAATGAAGCATACTGTATAAAAGCATAGAACCGTGTCCTGCAGATAAAACGAAACGATCTCGGTTAAACCAGTTTGGGTTTTCCGGGTTTTGATTCATATATTTTGTCCATAAAGTGTATGCCATTGGCGCTGCACCCATTGGCATTCCTGGATGTCCTGAATTTGCTTTTTCAATTGCATCAATTGATAAAGTACGTATTGTTGCTAATGAGAGTGATTCAATCGTATGTTCCATAAATAAATCATCCTTTCAGTTCATAACTGCTTCCTACTTTTTAATAATAGCGATACATCGAACAATGCACAACTATTTCCTATTGAAAAAAACCCATTTAATAGAAATGAAATTCAAGCACATCCCTTATGGGCCCTGGTACCAATAGTATGTACAAAAAAAGGAATACATCAAAAAGACGTATCCCTATTGTTAATGTAAATTTCGTTTCTTTTCATCTTTCAACTTCTGCGGTGTCACATCATTTCCTTTTGGATCAATTACAGTAACACCTTTAATCGTATTCTGCATGGATTTACGAAAAACTTGTAAATATTGTTGTCGAAGATCTTGTTGTTCATTCTGTTCAGCTTCAGTTAAACCAGTTTCTTTTGATTTACGAGATAACTCATTTATACGATCAAACTTTTCTTTAGGCAACATATGATGGTACTCCTTTCCTTAATACATTGCCATGTTACTAAAATCACTTTAAAAATACAACTATTCCGTTTCGTCTTCGTTTGATAGTCTGTATTCTTTGTACCTTCTATGAACGGTTGCTTTTGATACATGATAGCCAAAGCCACGAAGAGTTGCAGCTATTTCTGAAAAAGTTAATTTGTTTTGCCTTAATCGAATAATCTCAGAAATTGGAACCTCTATCCGTTCTTTTCCAGTTCCTAAATGCTGATTTTGAATATTTTTATGTGGTTTGTATCCCTTTTCGACAGCACGTCTCATTCCTCTTTTAATTTTCATATTATGTATTTTTCGTTGATATTCTTCTACTATACTAACAATTTCTAAAACCATTGAATCGGCCTCTGAAAGCTCCATTTTTCCCTGGTGGGTAATCGTATAGATCTTAACATTTTCTTTGAGTATGAAGTGAATAATTGCTACACGCGCATTACCTCTGCCTAGCCTAGTTTCATCTTGAACTAGAACAAAGTCTACCGTTTTCTCTTTGATTATATCTAACAATTGAAAGATCCCTTCGCGCTCTATCTCGTATCCGCTTGCTTGCTCAGAAATAATATCAGCAATCGAAAGGTTATAATCTTGGGCCAGCTTTAAGAGTTCTTCTTTCTGTCTCTCTAAGGAAGTCTCCTGAGATTCTTTTTTTGTGCTAACTCGACAATATATAACAGCTGTTAATTTTTTATTACTCATGATGCTTATTCATCGCTCGCTAAGTTATTAAAAAACTGTTTTTTATCAATTGGAACGAACACAACTTCACCTGGTTTAATAACTGAAGTGGCTAAATTATTTTTATCTTGGATCCATTTTACAAATTCTTGTTTAGGGATTGAAGCATGCTCTTCATATTTTTCTGCGATGCTCCACAAACTCTCCCCCTCTTCAATTTCAACTTGATGAAAGTTTTCAAGTGTGTCTTCCTTCCCGGTATATGTAATCGCAAATGCAAATACTATGATTACTACAAAAAATGATAGTATATAAGACAATGATTCTCTTTTCATTAATTTCACCTCATACAGAATGTTTGTTCGTAACTTATAAGATCAGTATAATACGAACGATTGTTCTAGTCAACTGTTTTATTCGAACTTATGTTTGTATATTGAGGAAAATCATGCTATAATCTACATAAATTACTTGAAACCGAGGTGTGCAAATGATAAAACTATCAAAAAGACAGCAAGATATATTAAACTTCATTAAAGATGAGGTTCAGAAAAAAGGATATCCACCTTCCGTTCGTGAAATAGGGGAAGCGGTCGGCCTTGCTTCTAGCTCTACTGTTCATGGTCACCTTGCTAGACTTGAAAGTAAAGGACTTATTCGCCGCGACCCTACTAAACCAAGAGCAATTGAGATTCTAGAAGACGATCAATTGAGTCATATTCCAAAAAGCAAGGTTATAAACGTACCTATAATCGGAAAGGTAACAGCTGGTTTACCTATTACTGCAATTGAAAACGTGGAGGAATATTTTCCTCTTCCTGAAAGCTTTGCAAGTGCCGATGAACAAATCTTTATGCTTGAAATCATGGGAGAAAGTATGATTGAAGCTGGTATATTAGATGGAGACATGGTTATTGTAAGGCAGCAACAGACTGCAAATAATGGGGATATAGTTGTTGCAATGACAGAAGATGATGAAGCGACAGTAAAAAGATTCTTTAAAGAGCGCGATTTTATTCGACTACAACCTGAAAACTCAACAATGGAGCCAATAATTCTTCGTAATGTTTCAATCTTAGGGAAAGTTGTCGGCGTTTATCGTTCTATACATTAATAGTTGCTTGTCATTCACATGGCAAGCTTTTTTTGTATAAATTTTTTCTTAGTCACTCACCCTTTCTAGAAAAAAATGCTTTCTAAGTTTGAATGCATGACTAACGGGTATAACTCTTAATAACTATTTTCTAAAAAGAGGGAAAACTATGGAAGATAATCAATCTACTTTAATAAGAGGTGTTTGTCAGTTTGTTTTTCCTATTTCATTAATAGGGTTCAATCATGAAGAACTATCATTTAATTTAGAAAAAGAGGGATTTAAGTTCTTTTCGTTGAAAAATAGTGACCATGAGTCAGAATTTTACGGAACAAGAACAAATGTTCCACATAGCGATAATGAGCATTATTTCCTTCCGTATATTGAAAATATACTTTTTCAAGACTCATTTCATGCATTTTCTCTAAATAGATTTTCTAAAATGATATCTAATCAGTGTACATTAATCACGCCCGTACATACGATTCCATTTTCTATCCTTTCTATTGATTTGATAATTTGTCCTTTTAACATTGGCTTGATTACAGTCCGTACTGAACTACCAGCTAACATTCCATATCTTGTTGCCTTAGATTTTATGAATCACTTTCGAGTATTAGCGCCTAAAATAACTGATCAAAAAGGGACAATTCTTACTTATAATGAAAAAACGTTTAGTGAAATGAAGAAATTCATATTAGATGAGCTTTGCCCTGGTATCATTCCTTATTTAAACGACGATGAGCGAAATACAACCAACGGAAGTCTTCCTTACTTCGTCGATGAACGTATGTTCGTGTCAGGGTATTTATTACAGCCGAATTCTACTACGATTGATGAATACCAATTATTTAAGGTTTCTCATCTAAATTCTTATGATGACAGCGGAAATGAATACATTTCTGCTAGTAATCCAGATTATATTAGTGAGCATATAAAAAATCATTCATATGATCGCTGGGCCCCTAATACATATTACGTGACAAGTGATCACACATTCACTTGTGTGTCAAAAGATGAAAAGAACTCTAAACAGTTGCTAAATAATATGTATGGACCTCACTATTACAATTTACTTTTACATTTATTTTATAAAATTGTTTTACTCAAGCTCTCTTATGATTATTCAAAACTTGACATCGATCGGAAAGAGCAAAAAATCGAAGACTTAATTCGATCGATTACAAATTTTTCAGCAAAGTTTATTTTCTTTGAAATAAGTAGCAGAACAGAAGGTCAAGAAATTTCCAATTGTTTAAAGCAAACGTTTAAAATTGAACCTCTTTTTGATGAAGTTAAAAATACATTAAATAGGTTATATCAAAATCAAGAGAGGCTCATTGATAAGCGAAAAAACCAGTTGTTACTTATCTTAACGATTTACACAGTGATATCAGGTATTTACGGAATGAATTTAGTGGTTGAAGATTGGAAGGGAAATATCGATTGGAGTAAGTTACTACAGTACTCTGTATTTGAATACATTTCTCTATTCATTGCGATCAGCGGTATTACAGTTGGTTTCCTTTTAGGATTAATTGCACTTTATAAAATGGCGAAAGAGTATTACTTTAAAGAGAAAAAAAATAATTAGTTCCAGTTTCAATAAGGAAATCATCGGAATTTGTTTTATGATGAGTTCAACCATTTTTTACCTGTACTATAATTATCTCCCTACTCGATCTTTAGTGGGGATTTTTTATTTTGTCAAGGGTCACTCTAAGTAACAAATAAGGCTCTTATTACATCGACTAAATCGGAAAAGAAAGTAAAAAAAGCGCAAACGCCTTGGTCAGCCTTAGACATAGCATAAGGCGATTCAAGGGTAGGCGGCGTTCTTTGCCTTCAATTTAGAATTGACTTAATGACCCTGATAGGCAGTCAAAAGCGCGACGTCAATCGCCATGACTGCACTAGCATGTCCTGTGCGTCAGGGCTAGGCGCTGGAGCTGGACTTCCGAAACGCTTACTGTGTCTTAGAATTATATAAATTCTGACAGTAAAAAAAGGACTCAGAATTGAGTCCTTTTCCTTTTGTTTAATTAAGCTTTGTTAACGTTAACTGCTTGAAGTCCACGTTGTCCTTGCTCAGTGTCAAAAGTTACTTTTTGACCTTCGTCTAAAGATTTAAAGCCTTCGCCTTGGATAGCTGAGAAATGTACGAATACATCTTCTCCTCCTTCGATTTCGATAAAGCCGAATCCTTTTTCTGCGTTAAACCATTTTACTGTACCTTGTTGCATAGTATTTCCTCCTGTGTGGTTAAAACCACGATTTATTACTATCCTTGCTCTACAGATATCAAAGGCGAAAAGTTTAAACACTTGTTCTTTCCTCACATACCTAACAAAAATAATTCTTATTAAACATAACAGATATTCTAAAAATAAGCAAATTATTTCAGTAAATAAATTAAAAAAAGTGGTGGGGAATTTTACTTCCCACCACAATTTAAGAGGTTTTTCAGGTATAGGCTTTTAAATCAAGCCTTAAAAAGTTGATAAATACTGCTCTCTTTCCCATGGGTGAACTTGAGTACGGAACATATCCCATTCTATTTCTTTTGCTTCAATAAAGTGTTCAAATAAATGTTCACCCAATGCGTTTACGATTACTTGATCCGTTTTTAAGTTATCTAGTGCATGAGCCAGTGTTGATGGTAAGTCGACGATTCCACTCTCTACACGCTCTTCTTTAGACATTACATAGATATTTCGGTCAATTGGCTTTGGAGCTTCTAATTGATTTTTAATGCCGTCTAGTCCTGCTGCGAGAAGAACCGCCATAGCTAGGTAAGGATTTGCTGCTGGGTCTACACTTCGAACTTCTACACGTGTGCTGATTCCACGAGATGCAGGGATACGAATGAGTGGACTTCTATTTTGAGCTGACCAAGCTACGTAACATGGAGCCTCATAACCTGGAACAAGACGTTTGTATGAATTAACAGTTGGGTTAGTTACAGCTGTGAAATTCGGTGCGTGCTTAATAATACCCGCGATGAATTGTCTAGCTGTTTCACTTAATTCTAAATTACTGTTTGTGTCATAAAATGCATTTTCACCATTACGGAATAATGAAAGGTTCATGTGCATACCAGATCCATTAACACCGAACAAAGGTTTTGGCATGAACGTCGCGTGTAATCCATGTTTACGAGCAATTGTTTTTACTACTAATTTAAACGTTTGAATATCATCACATGCTCTCATTGCGCCAGCATATTTAAAATCAATTTCGTGTTGCCCTGGAGCTACCTCATGGTGAGAAGCTTCAACCTCAAAGCCCATTTCTTCTAATTCTAAAACGATATCACGTCGGCAGTTTTCACCTAAGTCTGTTGGAGCTAAGTCAAAATATCCACCTTTGTCATTTAACTCTAACGTAGGCTCGCCGTTTTGATCTAATTTAAACAAGAAGAATTCAGGTTCTGGTCCAAGGTTAAAATCTGTAAACCCTAGTTCCTCCATCTCACTTAAAAGACGTCGTAAGTTGTTACGAGGATCCCCTTCAAATGGAGTTCCATCTGGGTTGTAGATGTCACAAATAAAACGAGCTACCATTCCTTTTTCTGCAGTCCATGGGAAAATTACAAAGGTATCAATATCGGGAAATAAGTACATATCAGACTCTTCAATTCGTACAAATCCTTCAATTGAAGATCCGTCAAACATCATTTTGTTATCAAGAGCTTTTCCAAGTTGACTAACAGGTATTTCAACGTTCTTAATTGTTCCTAAGATATCCGTGAACTGTAAACGAATATACTTTACGTTATTTTCTTTAACTAAACTAAGAATGTCTTCTCGTGTGTACTTTGCCATTTGTAAAATCTCCTCCAGAAAATGATTATATTTTTTAAAAGTATTGCTAACAATTAGTGGAAAAACCTAGACATATCTCCTTGCCTTAATGTTGGCTTTTGAAATTTACCAGCCTGAATTAGCTCAGATTTAAGTAGTTTCCTCAGCTCACCATCAGTTAAATCGGGCTTTTCAACCTTTTTAGGTTGCTCAGGATTTGGATAGGTTGCTGATGCTTCTTTTCGTGCGAATATTTGCTTTATTCCGGCTAAATTGACACCTTGTTCAATAAAGCTTCTAATTTCTAAAAGTATATCCACATCATTAAACGAAAAAAGTCTTCTATTTCCTTCAGTTCTTGCAGGGAACACGAGCTCATTTTCTTCGTAATAGCGGATTTGTCTAGCAGAGAGTTCAGTAAGCTGCATGACAATCCCCATAGGAAATAAGGGCATTGAGCGTCGAATATTGTCACTCATGTTATTCCCTCCTTTGTTTAACATACTCTTATTATATTCAATGTAACATTATGTGTCAATACATGTTAGAAAATATAACATTGTTTTAATAAAATTAAATTGAAAGGTTTGTCCACATCTTTCTATATCTTAATCAAGCCTTTTGATAACAGATGATCTATTGCTAAACAAATTGCTATTTTCACATGTGAATACGTTAGTCCACCTTGAACATACGCAACATAGGGAGCTCTAATTGGTCCATCAGCTGTTAATTCAATACTTGCACCTTGAATAAACGTTCCTGCAGCCATTATGACATCATCCTCATATCCAGGCATGTAACTTGGATAAGGAGTGACATGAGAGTTAATAGGTGAAGCAAATTGGATGGCCTGACAGAATGCAATCATACTTGTAGGATTATCAAATTGAACAGATTGAATTAAGTCTGTTCTCGTACTATCCCAGCTAGGATTCGTATTCATTCCTAGTTTTTCAAGGATGGAAGCAGTAAATACAGCTCCTTTTAGCGCTTGACCTACAACGTGTGGAGCTAGGAAAAAACCTTGATACATTTCCTGTAGACTATATAGTGAGGCTCCCGCTTCTGAACCAATTCCAGGGGATGTCATGCGGAAGGAGCAGGCTTCCACTAGATTTTTCTTTCCTACGATGTAACCACCAGTTTTCGCAAGTCCACCACCGGGATTTTTAATTAGCGAGCCTGCCATCAAGTCTGCTCCTACATGACACGGCTCTAATGATTCAACAAATTCCCCATAACAGTTATCAACGAAGACAATTACATCTTCTTTCACAGACTTTACAAACTCAATCATTTCTTTAATTTCAGAAATTGTAAAGGACGGACGCGTAGCATATCCTTTTGAACGTTGAATGCCAATCACTTTTGTTTTCTCTGAAATAGCTAATTTTACGTCCTCAAAGTCAACAGAACCATTCTCCAAAAGATCAATAGTCTTGTATCCGATTCCGAATTCTTTTAGAGAACCGACACCACTCCCTCTAATACCGACTATCTCTTCAAGGGTATCATAAGGTTTCCCTGTTATGTAGACTAGCTCTTCCCCTGGTCTTAGCACACCGAATAATGCGATTGAAATCGCATGTGTACCAGAAATAATTTGTGTCCTTACTAAGCCAGTTTCTCCTCCGAACACATCAGCATAAATTTGTTCTAATGTATCGCGTCCACGATCATCATAACCGTATCCCGTAGTCGGAATAAAATGAGAATCGCTCACTCTGTGACTTTGATAACTTTGTAACACTCGAAATTGATTTTCTTCAATTTTCCGATCTATTTCTGCATGTATTCCCGTGATTTGCACTTCTACCTCTTCTACAATCGGTAATAAAGTTTCACCGTGCTTTAAAGAATTAAACATTTTCCAATCCCTCTTTGCTATATTTCTCTAGTTGTCCACTTATAGAATGTGATGGCAATACAAACCCATTCACTTCATAATATTCTTTTTCTTCATGAAAACTTAATTTTTGAATCATTGTTTCTGATTTTAATTGTGCCAAAAGTTTTCCTTCACAAGGCGGAATGTTGACCGTGTAGCTGTCCATTACCCCCATTGCTATCGCTTCAATCTTTTTCAGTAAAGCTTCTAGATCTTCGTCATTAAATGCACTAATTAAAAGAGAGTCACCCTTAGGAGATGGTACAAAGGAACTTGTAATATTATCTCTTTTGTTATATACAGTCAGGACTGGTATTTCGTTAACCTCCAACTCATCTAACAGCTTATAAACCGTTTTTTCATGATTTGCATAATCTTCATTGGAGCTGTCGACGATGTGGAGAATAAGACTAGCCTCTTTCACTTCCTCAAGTGTAGAACGAAAAGCAGCAATTAGTGTAGTAGGTAAATCTTGAATAAAACCAACTGTATCTGTTAAAAGTGCTTGGTAACTCGATGGAAGCACCATTTTGCGCGTCATTGGATCTAAAGTTGCAAATAGTAAGTCTTCTTCAAAACTCATTGCTTCTGTTAAACGGTTAAAAAGAGTTGATTTACCTGCATTTGTGTAGCCCACTAATGCCATTTGGAATGTTTGATTCTTTTTTCGTCGCTGTCTGTAGCGATTACGGTGATTAACAACTGTTGCTAACTGCTGTTTAACTTCATGAATACGTTTATGTATATGGCGTCGATCTGTCTCTAATTGAGTTTCACCTGGTCCTCTAGTTCCAATTCCTCCACCTTGGCGTGAAAGTGAGATACCTTGTCCGGTTAAGCGCGGAAGTAAATATTGGAGCTGAGCGAGCTCCACTTGAAGCTTTCCTTCTTTAGATTTCGCGCGTTGAGCGAAAATATCTAAAATTAATTGTGTGCGATCAATAACTCTTATATTAATTGCAGAAGACAAGTTTCGCAATTGACTTGGTGATAGTTCATCATTAAAAATGATAACATCAACATCTGTTTCTTCTACTAGAGCTACTAATTCTTCGACTTTGCCTTTTCCAATGTATGTGGCAGGATGAGCTCTTTCGCGTTTTTGAAATAATTGGACGATGGCTTTACCATTTGCTGTTTTTGTTAAGGAAGCCAATTCCTCCATTGAATATTGAAAATGTTCATCAGTTATATTAGGGAGTTGACAGCCAACCAAAATAGTCGTTTCTATTTGTTTATGTAAAATATCTCTCAAGAGCATGACCCTTTCCTTAATACCAATTTTTGTACTCTTAATCATATCAAAGAATGTCATTTTTCTCTAATATTATCCGCTTACACTACCTCTTTATTACGCTTTATTTTACACAATGTGAGATTATTGATCACTTTTTAGGAAAAAACATTGACCAAAGAGACGCAAGGCATATAAAATCAAGAAGTTCACAACTAAGATCGGGTTTTCAAAAGGAGTTTGGAATGTATGACATGGGAAGTTTTAAACATGATTGGGACTGTTGCTTTTGCAATTAGTGGGGCAATTGTTGCGATGGAAGAAGAATACGATCTTTTAGGTATATATATATTGGGGATTGTAACCGCTTTTGGTGGAGGAGCAATTCGAAACTTATTGATAGGTGTACCCATATCTGCTTTATGGGAACAGGAAATACTCTTTCACATAGCATTATTTGCAATGACAACTGTCTTTTTGTTTCCACACTATCTTTTAAGGCATTGGCATAAATGGGGAAATTTAACCGATGCAATTGGCCTTTCTGCCTTTGCGATACAAGGTGCACTTTACGCCGTACAAATGAATCATTCAACTAGTGCTGTGGTTGTCGCTGCTGTATTAACTGGAAGTGGTGGAGGAATTCTTCGAGATTTGCTTGCGGGTCGGAAGCCTCTCGTCTTACGAGCGGAAATTTATGCATTTTGGGCAATTCTTGCAGGGCTTTTCATCGGATTTGAAATTGCAAAATCATCTCTAGAACTATATGGATTGTTCATTGGAATTGTGATTTTACGCATGTTATCTTATACCTATAAATGGAGATTACCGAACCGTTCTCTAAAAGTTAACTCAGAAGCATCTATTTCAAATTAATTGTTTAAGAATCGAAGAAAACCCTGCTGACAAATTGTGAGCAGGGTTTTTCATTAAGATGATTGTTCCTCTTTTAACACTAAATCTTGGCCTTTTATTGTTACGAGGTCATCACGGTTGTATTTATCATTAAGTAACAATCGCATAGCTTGCGAACGAATTGACTTTTCTATGATATTACGTACATACCTACCATTACTGAACTTTGTTGGATGTGTCATGCTCTTAATCGTCATAAGATGGTCTCGTAATTTCCAGTCTGCTTCCTTGCTAAATTGATATTCTCTCTCGATTGTCATTCGTTTAGAAATATCCATAAGCTGATCAACGGAGTAATCTGGAAAATCAACAACAAGTGGGAATCTAGAAAGAAGACCTGGATTTAAGGATAAAAAATGATCCATTTCACGGGGATAACCCGCTAAAATTAATACAAATTCGTGTTGTTTGTCTTCCATATGTTTAACTAGTGTGTCGATAGCTTCTTTACCAAAATCTTTTTCTCCACCTCGTGCTAGTGAATACGCTTCATCAATAAATAAAATACCACCGAGTGATTTTTTTATTAAATCTCTTGTTTTTTGTGCAGTATGACCAATGTATTCACCGACAAGATCCGCTCTTTCCGCTTCAATTAAATGGCCCTTAGATAATACATTCATTTGAAAAAACAATTTACCTATTAGTCTGGCAACAGTTGTTTTTCCCGTGCCTGGATTTCCCTTAAACATCATATGAAGAGCTTGCTTTCCTGCTTTTAATCCCTGTTCTTCTCTTTTTTTGTTTATATAAATCCATGCGTAGACCTCTTTAATCATACGCTTCATTTCTTCCATTCCTACAAGCGAACTCATTTCGTCCTCTATTTCTTGTAGAACAGTATGCTTTCCCTCAGCTTTAGGGATCTTTAAGTCATAAGTAGCTGTATTCCGCTCCTCTAGTTTTTCTTTGCTCTGACCATTTAAGATAACGTTGATTTGACCATTATTTTTATATGTGACTGCTTGATCTCGATCCAAAGGTGCTCACCTCACATTCTCTTACTAATTATACGTAGGCTCTTACATAAACGTGACAAAAGCCTAGATGAAAATGTGTTCTCGACAAAATATGATGGAACCTCGTGAAAGTTGTTGTTTTTTGCGGTTTCCCAAGAAATAATCATCCCATTATTTATATTCTGAATGATGGAATATTAGCCCATAAATTTAAAGAGAAGATAAGGTTTTAACCCCCAAAAAAGCGGTCATAAAAAAGGCACTGAAAAACAGTTAGTTTTTCAATGCCCTCGTCATAGACCGATCTCTTTTATTCGAGCTCTAGCTGAACGTTTTTTTGTGGTGAAAAAGTCGAAATTGCATGTTTATAAATTAATTGTTGTTTCCCTTCAGTTTCTAACAGGACTGTGAAGTTATCAAATCCCTTTATTAGACCTCTTAATTGGAAGCCGTTAAGCAAGAATACTGTAACAAATGTGCCATCTTTTCGTAGTGAATTAAGAAATTGGTCTTGTATATTTACTGATTGTTTCATGTTTCGTCCTCCTCTTTTCTCTATAACCTATTTATTCGCTTTAAACTCAAGCTTTCCTGCAATATATGATAAAATTTCATCAACTCTTTCTTCGTATTGAAGTGGAGTCGTCATATCAAACCACTTTACATCCATTTTGTTACGAAACCAAGTTAGTTGACGTTTTGCATATCTTCTAGAGTTTTGCTTAAGTTGTATAATCGCATCATCAAGAGTTGTCTTTCCTTCTATGTACTCGTATATTTCTTTATATCCAATCGCTTGAATTGACTGAGTATTTCGTATCCCTTTATTATAAAGATTTTTAACTTCTTCAATCAAACCTTGTTCTACCATCTGGTCAACACGTAACTCAATTCGTTCATACAGTAATTCTCGATCCATTGTTAAACCAATAAGGACTACATCGTATAGAAGCTCTCGCTTTTGATTTTGTAAATAGTCTGACATGGTTTTACCTGTGATCTGGTAAATCTCAAGAGCTCTAATAACTCTTCTTTTGTTGTTAGCATGAATGTTTTCAGAAGATTTTGGATCTACACGTTGAAGTTGGTTATGCATTTCTTTAGCGCCGAGAGTTATTAACTCCTCTTCAAGCTTAGTGCGAATCAACGGATCAGATGGTGCTTCCGAAAATTGATAATCAAAGAGAACAGATTGAATGTATAAACCCGTACCTCCAACGATAATTGGAACTTTTTGATGCTGATCAATACTGTCAATTAATTGACGCGCTGATTGTTGAAACTCTGCAACTGAATAGTTTTCATCAGGATCCTTAATATCAACTAAATAATGAGGTATACCTTTCATTTCTTCTCGTTGGATCTTGGCAGTGCCGATATCCAGACCTCTGTATATCTGCATTGAATCTCCACTAATTATTTCTCCATTCAGCTTTAAAGCTAAATCAACGCTAAGCTTCGTTTTACCAACAGCTGTTGGACCAATTAGTACAACTACTTTTTTCCTCTCCAAAACACGACCACTCTTTCACAAAGATAGATTCCACTTTTTTCATCTTATCATGTGATATTTCTAAATACCAGACTATTATTACCTTATTAGGAGAATTGTAAACCCTGCGAAAAAGTGTAATAGTTTACCGTTTATTATGGTAACTGAATCAAATGATTGACTTTATTTACTTTTAGTTCTAACGACTATTTTACATATTTCTGTATGATTGTCCATACCAATGAATTCGATTCATCATATACATATTGTAAGCTATCATAAAGGGTGGTGGAAATTTATGGGATACAGTGGTAACAATAGCTTTGCTTTAATTGTTGTGTTGTTTATCTTACTCATTATCGTCGGCGCAGCTTATTTAGGGAACTAATAGTTTGAAAAAGGCTTCTCTAATTAGTTAGAAGAAGCCTTTTGTTTACATAATATTATTATGGTAAGTCTCACATTACACGTTTGAACATTTTCTCCATTTCATATGTTGAATAATGGACAAGAATGGGTCTCCCATGGGGGCATGTGAAAGGATCAGTTGTTTTCCTTAGCGTTTCTAATAACGCAAACATTTCATCATTTCTTAGATGGTGATTTGCTTTAATGGAAGCTTTACAACTCATCATAATTGCTGCATCCTCACGGAGCTTTTTAATATCAATTTTCTTATCGTCTAACACTTGTTGAATCATGTCTTTAATAATTTCCGTTTCATCACCAGGTGGAAACCATTGTGGATGTGAGCGAACGATGTAACTGTTTCTTCCAAAGGATTCTAAAAAGATTCCTACATCTGAAAGCTGTTCGAGATGGGCTTCAATGATGAGCACCTCACTTGTTGCGTATTCGAACGTCAGTGGCACAAGTAGTTCTTGGACTTCGGAATGGTTTTCAGCTACTTTTTCTTTAAAAAACTCATACTTTATCCGTTCTTGTGCGGCGTGTTGATCCAGAATATACAACCCATTTTCATTTTGTGCCAAAATATATGTCCCATGCATCTGGCCAATTGGATATAAAGGTGGGACACGGTCTTCGATACTAGTTGCCATTGTTGCACTAGGTTCTTTTAATTGGTAAGGGTTATCTGTTCTTTCCTCCGGTACTTGTTTAAGCTCGTTCGTTTCTTGTAATCTTTCACTTTCATTCTCTTCTGTCTTAGTTGTGTGTATTAGTAAGGATGATGCTTCTTTAATAAAAGTTGGTTTTTGCTCCTCTTCATCATGGTTATCTCGTTTTGTTGCATGTTCAAATGAGAAATGCTGCTGTACATCGTGCTGACTTACCTTCTCTTTTTGTATATAAGGAGAAGGGATAAGTTGTTGCTTACTGAAGATTCCCTTTAATCCCTCACTAATTAACTCATTTAGCTCCGCTTCTTTGCTTAATCGTACTTCGAGCTTAGAAGGATGGACATTAACATCGACAAGCAATGGATCCATCGTTACCTCTAGTAATACAATTGGGTAACGACCTATCGGTAATAACGTGTGGTAGCCTTGTTGAATAGCTTTTGCCAGAGAATAGTTTCTTATAAACCGACCATTAATAATCGTTGAAATGTAGCTTCTAGACGCTCGTGTAACTTCTGGTAAGGAGACATACCCTTTCACTTCAAAATCCAGTGATTGAAAAGAGATAGGTAGCATCGTTTTTGCCAAAGTTGTGCCATAGATCGCAGCCAAAACATGGCGAACATCTCCCAGGCCATTCGTGTGTAAAAGTTTTTTTCCGTTATGGACGAGGCGAATAGAAACTTCAGGATGTGAAAGGGCGATACGATTTACAATATCTGAAATATTACCCAATTCTGTGTGTATGGTTTTCATATATTTTAAACGAGCTGGCGTATTATAAAATAAGTCAGTAACTGTTATATCTGTTCCTTTACGACTCGTTGTCGACTCATGAAGTTCTACTTTTCCCCCACTTAATGTGATTTTTGTTCCAGCGGCATGCCCAGTACTTGTCTTCATCTCAAGTTTTGACACAGAGGCGATACTTGGTAAAGCTTCTCCCCTAAATCCTAGTGTTCGAATGCGAAACAAATCATTTTCATCTTTTATTTTACTGGTCGCATGTCGATGAAAGGCATTAAGACAATCCTCTGCTTCAATTCCATCACCATTATCAATGAGGCGAATTTTACTTAGGCCCGCTTCTTCAATCTCAATTTCAATGATCGTTCCGTTTGCATCAATCGCATTTTCTAGCAATTCTTTTACAACAGAGGCAGGTCGCTCCACTACCTCGCCTGCAGCAATTTTGTTAGACAACTGCTCATCTAGACGAATAATCTTTCCCAAGAAAATCACCTCCTGCAGATTATTTTAATTTTTTTTGCAAGTGATAGAGCTCATTCATTGCATCTAGAGGTGTCATCTCTAGTAGGTTAATTTTCTTTAGAAGATCAAGAACATTTTGTTCTTTTTTTGGTATTGACTGCTTTTCTCGTTTTGGTGCGTCATGAAACAACGAGAGCTGTGAGTCAGAATAATGCTCTGATACATCATTAATCTCAGATGAGTTTG
This sequence comes from Metabacillus herbersteinensis, assembly GCF_042433335.1. Lineage (NCBI taxonomy): Bacteria > Bacillati > Bacillota > Bacilli > Caryophanales > Bacillaceae > Metabacillus > Metabacillus herbersteinensis. Next base: position 270,930 of record NZ_JBHLVO010000004.1, on the reverse strand, counting down.
TATTAACCAACTTATCTTCTTTTTCCAGATCAGTTAGAATTTCTTTTGCACGTAATATGAGCTGCAACGGTAATTCCGCCAACTCAGCTACGTGAATTCCATAGCTTTTATCTGCAGGACCTTCTTCAATTTTGTGGAGAAAGACCACTTTCCCGTTTTCCTCAATCGCTCGAACATGAATGTTTTTCAGTGCTGAAAGTTGTTTTTCTAGTACCGTAAGTTCATGGTAATGGGTGGAAAACAAGGTTTTTGCACCGATATGTTCATGAATATATTCAATAATAGCTTGAGCTAGTGCCATCCCATCGTAAGTAGAAGTTCCACGTCCAATTTCATCAAATAAAATCAAACTTTGATTTGTTGCGTTTACGATTGCATTCTTGGCCTCGAGCATCTCAACCATAAACGTACTTTGACCAGATATAAGATCGTCAGCTGCACCGATTCGAGTAAAAATTTGATCAAAAATCGGAAGAGTGGCTTCACTTGCTGGAACGTAGCATCCTATTTGAGCAAGTATAGATATAAGAGCTACTTGTCTCATATATGTGCTTTTCCCTGACATATTTGGGCCTGTAATTAAGAGCATATTTCGTTCTGTAGCCATGTAACAGTCATTCGGTACATATTCTTGACTATCCAACACCTTTTCCACAACTGGATGACGACCATTTTTTAAAAATAACTCACCTGTTTGAGTAAAAGTTGGTCGACTATAATGACGTTTTTCACTTACAGTTGCAAAACATTGTAAGACATCAAGCTCGCTAATTAGTTTAGCTAATGCTTGCAATCTCGGAATATCACTTTTTATGGTGTCTCTCAACTCAACAAAAAGCTGATATTCTAGCTCGACTATTTTTTCCTCTGCCTCTAGAATTAATGTTTCTTTTTCTTTTAATTCAGGAGTTATAAAGCGTTCTGCGTTTGATAAAGTTTGTTTTCGTTCGTATAGTCCTTCTTGAAGTAGGTGAAGATTTGCTCTGGTTACTTCGATATAATAACCAAATATTCGGTTGTAGCCTATTTTTAAAGACTTGATTCCAGTTCGTTGTCGTTCTTGCTGCTCTAGTTGTGCAATCCAGGTCTTACCGTTTCGGCTAGCATCCCGGTAGTTATCTAACTGTGGATGGTACCCATCTTTGATAAGGTTTCCTTCTTTAATGGAAAGAGGAGGATTAGCAAAGAGCGCAGTATCAAGTGTTCCTAGAATATCCTCACAAGGATCTAGATTTACTCCAAAAGAAGTGTCTTCTAACGATTGTAAAAGTTCTTTTATTAATGGTATTTGTTGCAATGATTTTTTTAGTTGGATAAGATCTCTTGCGTTCACATTCCCAAATGCTACTCGACCTGCTAATCTTTCTAAGTCATACACTTCTTTTAATAACTCTCGTAAGTCTTCGCGTTCAAAAAAGTGCTGTAGAAACAACTCAACCATGTTTAGACGATCGTCAATTTTTTCTTGATGAACAAGAGGTCTGTCTATCCACTGCTTTAATAGTCGCCCGCCCATCGCTGTTTTCGTTTCATCAAGTAACCATAACAACGAGCCTTTTTTTCCTTTTGATCGAATTGTTTCTGTTAATTCTAAGTTTCTTTTAGAATATAAATCAATTTTCATTGACTCATTTAGATAATATACTTGAACTCTTTGTAAATGATTTAAGCTCCGTTTTTGGGTACGCTGTAAGTAATTTATTAACCTAGCAAAAGTTGAGATAAGTTTCTCTTCTGAAAGTTCATCTGTCGTTTTTAAAAACTCTTGAGGAAGCGTTGTTGAATTTTCAATGGAAAATGTCACATTACAACGGTCGATTAATTTCTTCTTCCATTCTTCTAAGAATGAATCCTCGACGACGACTTCTTTAGCACCAACAGAGTAGATTTCGTTGATCACCTCATCAAAACCTGAAACAGATGTGACTAAGTTTTCACCCGTTGTAAGATCACTTAGTGCTAATCCGAAATTTGCTCCAAAATAAGTAATTGATGCAATATAGTTGTTTTCTTTTTCGGTTAACCCTTTACCTTCCATAACTGTTCCTGGTGTAATGAGTTGGACTACTTCGCGTCTAACAACACCCTTAGCTTGTTTAGGATCTTCTACTTGCTCACAAATGGCTACTTTATGTCCTTTTGTAATCAATTGTTCTATATAAGTTGGAGCAGAGTGATGGGGTACCCCACACATTGGAATACGTTCTTCAGAACCGCCTTCTCTGCTAGTTAATGTAATTTCAAGTTCTTGTGACGCGTTCACAGCATCAGTAAAAAACATTTCATAAAAATCGCCTAAGCGAAAAAATAAAAAGGCATCTTGATACTCTGCCTTAATCTTTAAATATTGTTGTATCATCGGCGTATATGTAGCCATTTAAATCCCCCAATGTCTTAAAAAACGTTTCAAAAACACTCTTAATTATAACATATCTCGACAAAAACTTGGGGGATTGAAAGATGGAATATAAAAGAATTTAGTGGTTGAAAAAATTGAGGAATGACCGGAGCGTCCGATTTTGGTACGTGAGGATCAGGCCAAACGAAGCTAACGCAGAAATCTGAAGCTTATCTTTTTCCAAAAAAATAGGCAGGAAGATTTCTCTCCCAGCCACGATCACTCCTCTACATCCCCAACTAAAAACTCAGGATTTAAATCTTCAAATTCATCATCTAAATCATCTTCCCAATCTTCGTCATCATCACAGCCGTGTGGATTTACGTGAACACAAACTTTCGTTTCACCAATTACTTCTGCTAGATGCTCTCTTTCAGCTTGAACGATAATTTTGTTTCCATTTGGTGAGATCGTAACTTCTAAACAATTTGGCTGTTGTAAAGCTACGCAAATGACTTCGTGCTCATCATCTAAGAAATTTTTGTCTTTGTATTTTAATTTGATGACGTCGACATATGAAACACGTTCTGTTACGACTTCTGTTTTTGTGTTGTCGTTGTAAGAATACCAAACGTTAATGTCGTAAGTACCTTCCACTTCTACTGTTTTACCAACCTTATGAGCGTCATATTTATGGTTTATTATCCAGCCGCCCAAAATGCTAGTTGGTCTCTGCGATGGTGAAATCGTATGTGTACATTGCGTAAATTTGCGGCCTTTCGCAACAACTGCTTTTGTAATAATTTCTCTGTATTCAGACATTCGAGCATACCCTCCTCTGGTCTTGTCACTTAATCCTATGCTGGGCTAGTTACGATTGTTCCAATAATTTTTAGGAAATAATGACATGTTACACCAATTCATGAATCCGTATAGTTCATTCTATGCTCTCTCCTTAGAATATGTGCCTATAAAACAAAAAAAGTAACTGCATTTGCCTATGCAGTTACTTTTTTAAAAACTATTTATTTTTAAGAACAGCTACTACCTGAAGAATTACTTAGTTTGGATCCTGTTTCTCCTTGCAGGAGGTCACCACCAGTTGATGTGATGATTTCATTTGTTACTTTGTTTGAAACTGTGTTTGAGATTAATTGAAGCAATTCATTTACTTCAAGTTGAGAATCCTTGAATTCTTGGATAATTGGTAGTTCATCAAGATCATCTTGAATTTTATTAATTTTATCTTCTACTTGTTTAAGTGCTTCGTGTTTACCATAATGTTGGAAATTAACAGCTTGTTTTTGTAAGCTTTTAATACTCGCAATCATTTCACGAACCTTTTGATTTTCATTAAGTTGTGCTTCTGCACGCTTAAAGAAATCAACTTCTTTTGAATCTGCAACCATCTGTGCTAATTCACGAGCTTTTAATACGATATCGTCTTTTGTATATGCCATCTTATTTCACCCCAACCGCTTCTTCTATGATTTCTCCATTTAGTGACCATGTGTTGGCTTTTGACACTTTCACCTTCACAAGTTTACCAACTGATGATTTAGGACCTTTAAAGTTAACAAGCTTACTTTTTGAAGTATACCCTGCCAAAATCTCTGGATTATTCTTACTCTCACCCTCGACAAGTACTTCAACAATTTGGCCTTCGTATTCTTTCATTTTCTTAACAGCAATCTCTTTTACCAAATCGTTTAAACGTTGTAATCGTTGTTTTTTCACTTCTAAAGGTACGTTGTCTTGCATTTTTGCTGCTGGTGTACCTTCACGTGGAGAATAAATGAATGTATATGCACTATCAAATTCAATTTCGCGATACAATGAAAGTGTTTCTTCGAATTGCTCTTCCGTTTCGTTCGGAAAACCAACAATAATATCTGTTGTTAATGAGGCTGTTGGAATAGCTTCTTTAATTTTGTTTACCAATTCCACATAGTGCTCACGGCTATATTTTCGAGCCATTATTTTAAGAATTTCAGAGCTTCCTGATTGGACAGGTAAGTGAATGTGATCGAGTAGATTGCCGCCTTTAGCAAGGACTTCAATTAAACGCTCATCAAAATCTCGAGGATGACTCGTCATGAAACGAACTCTAGGAATATCAATTTTATAGATTTCATCCATTAAATCGCCTAAACCATATGAGATATCTTCAAAATCTTTTCCATATGCATTTACATTTTGACCAAGTAGCGTAATCTCTTTATACCCCTCGGCAGCTAAGTGACGTACTTCCTGAATAATTTCTTCCGGTCTGCGGCTCCGCTCTTTCCCACGTGTATAGGGAACGATGCAGTATGTGCAAAATTTATCACAGCCGTACATGATGTTAACCCATGCTTTAATTTTACCATTTCTCACTCTAGGAAGGTTCTCAATTACATCGCCTTCTTTAGACCAAACTTCAACAACCATTTCTTTTGAAAGATATGCTTCTTTGAGAATGTGTGGAAGACGGTGAATATTATGCGTTCCAAATATCATGTCGACAAACGAATGCTTTTGCAGAATTCGGTTAACAACAGATTCTTCCTGTGACATGCACCCACATACTCCTAATAAAAGGTCAGGTCTTTCTTTTTTCAATGCTTTTAAGTGACCTAATTCACCAAATACTTTATTTTCAGCATTCTCACGAATTGCGCATGTATTTAGCAGAATGACATCTGCATCTTCAACACCATTTGTTGGCTCATAGCCTAGAGCCATAAAAATACCTGCCATAACTTCAGTATCATGTTCATTCATTTGGCAGCCATACGTTCGTATATAAAACTTTCGGCCTTTACCCATTTCTTTAAATTCTTCAGAAATACCGAAGTCTTTATGATAAGTTACTTCTTCTTTTCCACGCTTCTTTGCATCTTTTAATGAAGGTGGCATATAAACCGCTTGAAAATACTTACTAAAATCCTTTTCAGATTTTTTGTCCGCAGGATTAATCTGTGTGCTTTCAAGACGTTGTTTTTCATTCATATAAAACATTCTCCTTTCAAAACCTTCTTGCTTAGCCTACTGCAACTTTCTAAAAGTTAGAAAAATCTATTATCTAGTCTACTGCATTTTTATATAGTTAACGTAGCTCCATATAAATTTATTTTAATAACATACTAAACGTACAACATATAATTATATCGGTTAAAGTTATTGAATTCAAGAATAAAAGCAGTGGTCTTAGACCTTAAAGAGTTGAAGATACTCTAACACCTATTCTTTTTGAAAAGAAAAGACGATTTTGTTAGTAGCCCATTCTAATCTTGCATCAAATGTTTTTTCTCCTTTTTTAAAGCCTTTAATAATATCTGATTGCTGTCCTTGCAGGATTTTTTTTACATTGGTTTGGGAAACTGTTTTCCCGAGGATTTTTTTCGAAATTGTGAAATCACATTTTGTTTTTGAATAATTAGAGCAACCGTAAAATGAAGACTTATCAATAACTGATCCATCACATTTTTTACATTTCCCGAGCTTTGTAACAGTGCGTTTTGATCTATTTGTAGGGTTTTGTTTTTTAAACTCTTCTAGGTGCTCTTCAGCAAATGTCCATTGATTACTATGCTTTTTCGCATCCTCTATTAATTTTATTGATAACTTCTTTGCTTGATCCATAAACTCATTGGGTGCGGCGTTTCCTTCTCCTATTTCGTGAAGGCGTTGCTCCCATTTAGCTGTCATCTCTGGTGAAACGAGAATGCTTGGACCGATCGAACGGATAAGCAACTGTCCTTTTGTTGTTGCATAAACTAAGTTCTTTTTAACATCAATGTAATTCCGGGTTTTAAGAACACCTATAATTCCGGCACGTGTGGCTTCAGTTCCTAGACCCTCGGTTTTATTTAAAACCTTTATTAATTCAACGTCTTCAATATGCTTGCCGGCTGATTTCATAAGGGTAATAATTTGTCCTTCTGTATATCGCTTTGGTGGCTGAGTTTTCCCTTCATTTACACCGACTTTTTCTACTTTACCTTTTTCTCCTTGAGCTAAAGATGGGAGAATTTGTTCCTCTCCAGAATCATCTTTATTCTTCTTTTCAGAAACAACTTTTTGCCACCCTTGCTGAATTTGTTCTCTTCCTTTTGATAGAAAAGTAGCCCTTCCTTCGACAAGTGTATGAATTGTTGTGTAATCAAAAATCGCTTTTTCATAATGTGCTGTGAGTAAACGTTTGACAATTAAATCATAAATTTTCTGTTCATCTTCAGGTAATTTCGCTGGATTCGTTACTTGTTCAGTTGGAATGATCGCATAATGATCTGTTACCTTCTTTTCATTTACATAGCGTTTATTATTAATAATTGACTGAATTGGAAGCGGGAAAAATGATTTGTACTCTTCTAAACTACTAATCTTCTGAAGTATCTCAGGAAACATCGCCGCTTCTTCCTTTGTCACAAAGCTAGAGTCACTTCTTGGGTACGAGATAATCCCCTTTACGTAAAGCTTTTGAGCCACTTCCAACGTTCTTTGAGGTGATAATTTGTAAAGTTTATTAGCTGTTGCCTGTAATGAAGAGAGATTAAATAAAACAGGAGGGTGAAATTCTTTCCGCTCTTTTTCAATGGATGAAATTTCTGCATCCTTTTTTTCGCAAAATTGCTTAATCTTTTCAGCTAAATTCTCAACTTTTATATGCGTTTCCCCGTCTTTATGCCACTTTCCTTTATATCTTTTGCCATCTATATTAAAGGTTGCAACCACTTCCCAAAAGGGTTCAGATTTGAATTGTTCAATTTCTTTTTCTCGCTTCACTATTAATGCAAGGGTAGGGGTCTGAACACGTCCAGTTGAAAAAACATCTGATATTCCCTTTTTCTGCAGCAACAACGTGTATGCACGTGACGCATTCATTCCTACTAGCCAATCAGCACAAGCTCTACTAAGAGCTTCATAGTATATATTTCTTGTTTTGGACTCATCTAATAGATTCTCAAAACCGTTAATTACTGCTTTCGGTGTTAATGATGAAATCCACAGTCGTTTCATAGGCTTATTATTTTTACATTGTGCAAGTACAATTCGTATTATTGCTTCTCCTTCACGCTCTGCATCGCCCGCAATAATAATTTCAGAAACATCCTGACGATGAATTAATCCTTTAATGATGCTAAATTGCTTCCATCTTGTTTTTGTTACGCGATGTTGAAAAGTAGGTGGGATGATGGGAAGAGTATCGAGTGACCACTTTTTCCATTTCGCATCATATTCTTCTGGTGGGACAAGTTCACATAAATGGCCAATTGCCCATGTTAGGAGAGCACCTTTCGGGAAAAGAGGATGTGGAGGAATTTCAACATAGCCATCTTTTTTCTTGAATGTAAACGGGGATGCTAATTTAAGTCCTTGATCTGGCTTTTCTGCGATGATAAGTACTGTTCCCAATATGGTTCAACCTCCTAATTAGATTTGTTGTGTAGTGAATAAGTTTCTCGGATAGCAATAAAAATTAAAACCTTTTAAATGCCGTTTTTTAGTTAAGTTATAAATGTAGAATAGTTGAGGATTAGGTATAGGGGATACACGGGTTTTAAATACTTTTTTTAATGTTTGAACAATATTTTCTGCATCTTATTTTGCCGCATTTATTATAGAAAAGTCAATGAGAAGTTTATAGACACACTTCTAATAACACATAACCTTCATTGGAATGGATAAATCACATGTTTTAAAGAGGGTAATTGCCATCTATTAATACATGCTTTTTGCTTAGGAGGGAACATTATACATATCTAAATATAAAGGAGACAATTTTTATGGATTACAAAATGTTTAAGTCTATCAATCGGCTTGTGGGTCATTATTCTCTAATTGATATGCTGATGATATTGATTTCAAACAAGGTTCGTTATGTGTTTATTATTGTTTTGGGTTTAATGTGGTTTCGAAATAATTCCAATAAAAAAATAGTTTTAAATGCAGTGAAATCTACGGTATTTACTTTGTTGATTAACACTTTAATTAAATTGTTTTATTTTAAGCCTCGGCCGTTTATGAAACGGCGTGTAGGCATACTTATCCCTTCGAAGTTGGACTCATCATTCCCTAGTAAACACACCTTACTTGTGTTTGCTGTATCTACTTCTATTTTTCTTCGTGAACGTATCCTAGGAACAATCCTATTGGGGATGTCTATGTTGACGGGTTTGTCACGTATTTGGGTAGGGCATCATTATCCTTCTGATATTATTGGAAGTGCCTTTATTGGTAGCTTGACGAGTGTCGTGATTGACAAATTTTCACGTTTATTTAACTCTTTTGTTCGTCTATAAGTAGCATAGATTTATTTGTTCTTGATATATTTAGCAACAATATTTACGTTAATAGACTTAATATAATAGAGGAGAGAATATTTTGGAAATCAAGGTAATGACCTTTAACATTCATCATGGCAGGGGGGTTGATAAACAAGTAGATCTTTACAGAATCGCTGAAGTGATTGAAAAAAGTAAGGCGGATATTATTGGTCTTAATGAGGTTGATAGATATTTTTCTAAGCGAAGTATGTACGAAGATCAAATTAGTTGGCTTGCAAAACAATTGAATCTAGATCACGCTTTCAGTCCGTCTCTTTCTATAAAATCTAAAAATTCAACAACGGTACGACAATATGGAAATGCCCTTTTATCTCGATATCCAATTGTAACAAATAAGAGCCATTTATTTAATTATATTCCCGGATTAATCGAAGGAAGGTCATTGCTGGATGCAACAATTCAAATAAACGAACAGTTATATCAAATCATGGTTACTCATTTAAGTCTTAATCCCCTTCTACATAGGAAGCAAACTGATTTTATCCTAAATCATCTTCATACGTATCCCCATCCTATTATTATCATGGGAGATTGGAATATGAAACCTGGATCAAGAGGATGGGAAAAGTTAACCAATGAGTTACAAGACGCTTGGCATTTTGCAGGAATGGGACTAGGCTACACTTATCCATCGCTTCGTCCAAGAATGAGGTTGGATTACATATTTGTCAGTCCCGAACTACGGGTTGTTGAAGCTGAAGTTATCTTAAAATCAACTAACGCTTCTGATCATTTGCCGTTAAAAACGACAATATCTTGTTGTTAAAAAAAGAATGAATGAACAGAATAAAAGAATTTTGGAAATTCCTGATAAACGATGAAAAAGGACTAACTCACCATTAGTATCAGACCCTCTAATTTAATATAAAGTTACAAACCAAAGCAATTAAAGAAGATGTTTAACAATAAAGTCTGCACTTGCCAACGGATCTATTATTTTTTGAAATTCACTTGTACTTTGATACAAACACTCCTTTTGTGAAGAAAATAGCAAATTTTCGAGTATATCATTGATGTTTTCAATGTCATCAATTTTTCTAGCCAACTGATTATTTACTAAAAAGTCACAATTTTTTTCTTCATGACCTGGTATTGGTTGATAGATAAATAAAGGCAGACCTTTTGCTAATGCTTCATAACAAGTCAAGCCACCCGGCTTTGTTATTAGTAAATCAGCGGCTTCCATCCATTCATCAATTAGATCAATAAACCCTAGTATATGAATATTGGAATGATGAAACCTTGCATCTTTTAAAAAAGAACTCCTTAGTGATTCATTGTTCCCGGTACATATGATAACCTGAATTTTTTCTTTCCATTTTAAAAGCGCATGGGAAAGCTGTTTAATTCCACCTAACCCTAATCCTCCTCCCATAATCATTAGGGTAGGAAGTTCTTTTAAATTTAATTTTTTTCGCATTTCCTGTTTGTTTTTTCGAACCCAAAAATTTGATCTAATAGGCATGCCGGTAATAGCAATCCGATTCTTTGGAATTCCCATATCTATTAATTGTTTAAATACATACTTATTTGATACCATGTAAATATCTACCTCAGAATGAGCCCATGCTCCATGAACATGAAAATCTGTTACCAACGTGCAAAGAGTAAAAGTATAACCCATTTTCTTTAAGCGAGATGCAGTTGAGCTGGTAAATGGGTGTGTACAGACGATAACGTGAGGGTTTTTATTATTAAGAAGAAGTTCAACTTGCCGGTGAAACAGCTGGTGAATAACGTACTTCTTCCAATTGGAAAGAGGCATGTTATGCTTATAGAGATAGATTTTTCTCCATAATAAAGGAGAATTAACGATCATATTTAGATAGGAATTAACGATAAGCTTAGTCGTAAAAGGATGAAGTTCCTGTCCTACTTCGAAGATTTGTGTATGAACAGAAGGTGCAAGATGAGAAATTCCTTGCATCAGCGCTTCTCCTGCTTTTGTATGACCGTTACCAATGGCTTCCGATAGTATTATGACTTTTTTTTCCACGGATTACACCCTTATTTTTTCTTTTTAATGGATTAAAATATAATTAAGAATAAGGACATTAAACTAATAACTTTGGATTATAGACTTTATAATAATAAGAATAGGGACTACCCCTTTCTAGAGATAGCCCCTACGGAAAAAGAATGTCTATTGATTATTATTGTTCTTATTCACCATATTAGGCGTTACTTCTTCAGCAAATTCATTAGCAAAATTCACCTGATTTTGTAATGGTCTTCTCGTATTATTTCGAAGGTTATTGTATCCTTCTTGGATTTTTTGTGCCCATTTTGTATTACGGCTTCCCATCACTCCAAGTGTCGTTAAACCAAGTAATGACCATAATATCCTGCTTCCGTTATTAGTTCTTCTATTTCCAAACATGTTAAATAAGCGTTGATTTTTTCTTCCTCTGATTAAATTGTTCAATTTGATTACCGCCCTATTTCTTATTTTTTGGAGACAATCATAGTTTGTTTAACTTTACAGAAAATAGTGCTGGTAATTTCTAATACTTTTGTTTTACATAATGTTTGAAAGTATAGGTCAACTTTTTTCTTAAATTAAAGATAGAATCCAGTCTTTTAATTCTAAAATACGTAAATTTTTTGGTTTTGTATTTGTTCCGGTTACAATCATTGAAACAAGTGAATCTTGTTCATGCAATCCTCCGTGGCTAGCACCCCCAACATGAGTAGGAGATCCTTCGCCTATAAACTCATATCCTGGTTTGGCACTAACAACCAGATAATCCCCCTCATGTGAAAAAAACGTCGTATAAAGTCTTGCCAGAGCATCTGGATAAGCCCTATAATTGACTGTATTTTCATTTATTGAAAGATCTAATAGTTCTAGTTCCCCTTCTATAGACCAAGATTGTCCATATTCATCAATAAAATTTCCTTCAGGGTGAAATTTAAGCTGTCCATCTTGAATGCCGGAAGTTACGATAATGGAATTTCCCTTTTTCCAAGCAATCACATCGATCCTTTCATCTTTTTGCAAAATACTTGCAAGTTCTTCTAGAGGTACAGTCTTAGAATCCAGTGTATAAATAAAGGACATTCTTTCATTCACACAAAGAATCACTTGATCTGAAGAGGTAATACCATCCTTTAATTTTGGAATTTGATAGGAGTGTAACAGTTTTCTCAGATCAATCAATGCTAAGTTACGATCATTATCAATCCATGCTTGGCCGTTATCACCCAAAATAATCCATATATTATTCGTTAATGCGTCTTCCCATGTACGATACGTGTTAAGGATTTTTTGCAGTTGCTTGTCCACTTTTTCAATCCCTTTAGTATCCATTCTCCCTTTTTTATGTATGCGTTGATCCAAATCAGGAAAGTAAGCAATTGTGAGTGCAGGAAGCATATCCCGTTCGATGAGATAGTTCAATTCATTTGCAGCAAATTTGTTATTAAACCCATACTTCTGCCAAAAAAAGGAGTTCCCTTTTGATGGATTTAATTTTGCCATAGCTCCATAGGAAAACACATATGGAGCGTACGCAAATATTTTCCTTCTCATTCCTGTAACCAATGAAAAAAGAACAGGAAATGTTAATTGTACAGATTGGTTTCCCCTGTATAATAAAGTATTAATTGATGCAGTTTGAATATCTTGATCCATAAGGATTTCATGAATTGTCTTATGTTTTTTACTTAAATGGTTATGATTTAAATTATAAAAAATATCTTCCATGGATTGTCTTAATCCTAATTTTATAAGTTCTCTAGCATGACTTCCGTAATTAATAATTCGATTTTCTTTTTTGTTAAACCAAACTAAACCCGGAACTTTATGTTGATCACTGTAAACGCCGGTTAATAATGTACTATCGACATTGACTGACATAGTTGGAAATGGACTTACGACATTTGGAATGTTATAACCATTTTCGATAAAAAATTGAAGTGCAGGAGCTTTTCCGTTCTTTACCGCTTCCTGTAAAGTTGGATTCATTAATGTATCAATGAACAGCATAATAATATGTTTCTTTTCTGACCGTTTTATCGTCATAGGTACCCCTCCTCTCACTAAACACATTCCTTCGTATATTAAAGATCTCAGGAAATACCTGATACATATTATTTATTCATATCCAAAGAAAAGCTTCTTCAAACTTATAATAAAAATTAGAGAAATCCCTTTTTGGTTGTTGTACCAGCCTAGCCGCTTCAATTGGGAGCTTTTGGGATGAAATCTTGAATAAATGGTGATAATAAATAGATAAAAATAACAAAGGATGATACCGTGATTTATATATATAATGATTATGGCGGGACACATACCACTGCACTGGCAGCAGCGTATCATTTAAAAAATTTGCCTACTGATCGAGAGCTTACCAAAGAAGAAATATTAAATGTTAACTTTTTCAATAAATTGACTACTTCTGATATGGGAAAGATCATTTTTCAAGGGATAGATGAAGATGGTAATTCTGTTTATACAATTGGTAGAAAATCCTCCAAACTCGTTGTACCAGCTTTAAAAAACCTAAGCTTATTATTGCAAGATACATATAAAGGTCATGAAAAAATAGTTTTTTCTAACACATCACCAACTGTTCCATTTGCTATGACAATTGGAGGTTTTCTTTCTAGAGGGTTAAAAATCGATTTCATCGGTGTGCCATTATTAGTTTTAGGTGCCAAACAATGCTGTAATGACATTATTCGATTGGTTGAGTACACGAAACAAATAGCAAAATCGCCAAATGAAAAGGTGATTGTATTAGAGAATAAAGGATTTAAATGAAAATGGTAAATGTGGCGCCTACATAATACGAAGGGTAAGTTTTAGTGGGCACTAGATAAGATGACTCTAGCCCGAAACGAAGTCATCTCCTAAGTGCCCTAGCTCTTTTTTAAACTGTCAATTTATAGTGTCGTTTTTATCAGATTCCGAAGGTGTTTAAATGCAACCTATTGAACGATGTCGAATACAAAGGGAAGCGAATTTAAAGTATAGAACCAATTCACGATCTAGAGCAAATTCGAGCGAAAATCATAAGTTAAGATCTGGCTTAGGCAAAATCTCGACACTCTTGAGCACAGTTTAAACAAATTTGACTAAAAAGCCTGCTAATGACAATTCAATCTCATCTTTCAGAATAGAACAAATCTATTGAATAAAGTAGGGCAATTTGAATGTTTAATTTTTAAAACATTTCATTAATTTCCCAAGATTCGACTGTTAAATAGGCGGTATGCGGATCCATGCCTTTACCTATTAAATAGGTAATCGCAGCAACTTCTTGTAATGCATGCTCATATGAAGTAGCTTTCGCCTCTTTTAGGCCATATTTAACAAAAGGGTCAATCATATTTAATATTTGTGGTTTCAAATGAGGGTATAATGGTTGTTTGATTAGTTGCCCTGCCCACATTTCAGACTGTGGGTATTGTGGAAATTGACTGACTCGTTGCTGTTGATCATAAGACATGTGGTAAGGGTATAAATAATTCATTTTTACTCCCGCTTTCCTGTAATTGATTACATTCAGTACTATACTATGTTCCACGAATGTCCTAGGGACTAGACATTTGCCTACATATCCAAATCGAACATGAAGAAAAACCATTTAGTCTAAACTCAATACAAATAATAGAACGATAAAAGAACACCTGCTGTCTCAAAACCTTAATTTTCTAGGTGAGCCGGAAAGAGTACCGTAGCTTACTTTCTTTCCATTTTCCTTTTTAGCCAAAACGGACTGTACAGAAGGTAAAAGCTCAAAATCATCATTATCTCTAGAGAGATAAGATACCACGGCCATGGCCCGAGGAAATCTAAAAGAGAAGCGTTTCCGGGCTTTTTCATGATGTAGAGGTAGTTTGCCCTCAACCACTTATTAAGGAGAAATACGCAAACTGCATAAAGGTTGACAATGAGAACGCTCACCCACATGGAACGAATCGTCGGCCGATATTTGCAGGCGAACACCATAAACAAACAGGCAAGCACCACGCCTCCATGCGAAATAAAAAACTCAATATATCGAAAATGAGGAAACGAAAACCGACCAAGATCAGGTGTCATGACGGCTTGAATGGAACTGCCTAAACCGGCAAAATACATAAATTGAAAAAGTCTGTAGCTACCCGTTAGTAGCATTACTATTGCAATAATGACAGCAAGATCACTAAGATGAAGTGGCAAAGCCGTTTTAAGCGACCAAGCATTCTGACTTACTAGCCATAAATGATAACTAGCATCAAAAGCCAATAAGAGAAATGCTAGAGAGAATCGAACAAAACTTTTTTTCTCCTGCTTCTGAATCTCCTCTCTAAAGACAAAAAGAAGAATACCGAGAACTAAAATGATTGAGATCGTCATTAGGTGCTCCCCTGAAAAAAGACGAAACGGATCTAGTTTTGAGTCAAATTGAAAAAATGTTTGCATCTTGAACCCCAATTTCTTAGCTGATTTTATAAACGAGTATTTCTAGATTGAGATAAATTCCGATAAAGTCTATACCGAGTTCTTTGTAAGGCAATATTTAAAAAAGAACGTTATCTATCTTTTATTACATAATTAATTTTTATTTTAATTTTGTTAGCTCAAAGAGGAGCAGGAGCTAAATTATTTTTTAATAATGTTTCTGCAAAAAAAGTGATTTATTTTTTTAGTATTAAGTAAAATGGAAAGATTTATGTAACAAAATATATTCCCTACTGGTGTGTTAAACATAAAATAGGAAAAGAATCACAATCTCCCTATCCTTTTGACTTTAAATGAGATATATTCTAAATATTTCATCAGGTAAAAAAACAAATCACTTAACCTTTATAATGACTTGCTCAACATTTATAATCCAATTTAATGAATATATAATCTAATCGAACGTCAATAAATAAACATATCAATTTTGGACTAAGAGGTTGGAATAATGGCAATACAATCAGCAACAAATTTTTCTGAGTTTTACAAAAAACATTGAATCGTAATGAACAATTTCTACAGGCAACGGATTGAAAATACAATATTCACTTGGCGCGGGTGGATAGGAATTTTACTTATCGTTATTCAAGTACCCCTTTTATTCAATATTTTAAATAAAGTCTCCCGAAAGCCGTTTAAGAATAAGTATAAAAAAGAGCGAACGTTCATAAAGTCCTTTTTCCCTACAGCTGTTTCTCCTCTAAGCAACCATATTTCAGTAAAAATCACATAGCAATTAGCATAAAACTGTACTGCCAGTGTTGGTTTTGTTGGTTGGTTTTGTTTAATCCATTTATATCCCTGCATTTTTTTAGTACGAATAATTCGGTTAATAATTACCCGAAAAAGAACCAAAACATAAAGTTTTAGTTCATCACATTAAAATATCTTGCTTCAGGGTGAGACACAACTATTGCGGAGACAGATGCTTCCGGCTCCATCATGAATCCATCTGTTAAATGAATTCCTATAGATTCCGGTTTAATAAGGTTGAACAATCGTTCTTGATCCTCCAAGTTTGGACATGCCGGATAACCGAATGAATAGCGCTGTCCTTGGTATTTTGCAGAAAAACGCTGCTCCATCGTAAAATTAGCTGGATCTGGGAATCCCCAGCGATCGCGGATTAATTGATGCGTTCTTTCTGCAATTCCTTCTGCCAATTCAAGTGCTAACGCTTGGACAGCATGACTTTTTAAATAATCCCCTTGCGCTTTATATTCCTGTGCAATTTTACGCACATGTTTTCCGGCTGTAACGGCAAAGAATGCAACATAATCAACCGTTCCTTTAGGTCGGGCATAGTCTGATAAACATCGATAAGGAAAAGTACTTTGTCTAGGAAATTCAAACGTTTCAAGGATAGTACTTTGATTTTCAGGATCTAAAATATGAAGTTTTTCATCCTCGCTGTACGCAGGGAAAAATTGATAAACCGCAGATGGTTGAAACCATTTTTTCTTTGTTCCTTCTATTACGAGGGAATCAATGATTTCTTTAAGTTCAACTGCTTTCTCATTTTTTTCAGCAAGCATTTTTTTTATTTTCCCTTTTAATCCTAGATGGTGACCTAGTAGCATTTGTAAATTCACATAAGGGAAGATTTGAGCAATATCAATATTTTTTAAATAGTGCTTTTTACAATCCTCAGGTTTGAAAATAGGGGCTTCAGTTATAGTTGCCCGTTTTTTAAGTAATTGATCGGCTTCTTGGGTAGTTTGTATTCTTGGCAAAGCTTCCGTACCTTTTCGTTCTTCTTTAACAAATTGAGCAGGATCTGTTGTTAACCTATTGGCAAGGGAGAGACCGTCCATGGCATCCTTTGCATATAATACTGTTCCTTTATAGTTAGGTGAGATTTTCATTTCTGTAAATTTTCTGGATAGAGCGGCACCACCGACCATGATAGGTGTTAAGATTCCAGCATTTTGTAAGTCTTGAGCGGTAATGACCATCTGCTGTGCAGACTTTACAAGTAATCCTGATAATCCGACTATATCCGGCTTTTCTTTTCGAATGGCAGTGATTAGATCTTGCGGTGTTACTTTGATACCCAAGTCCACAGTTCTATACCCATTGTTACTTAGGATAATGTCGACAAGGTTCTTTCCAATATCATGGACATCACCTTTTACTGTAGCCAGAATGACTTTTCCTTTGCCGCCGTCATCTTTTTTCTCCATGTACTGTTCTAAAAAGGATACAGAAGCTTTCATTACTTCAGCACTTTGCAGCACTTCTGCAACAATTAATTTATTGTCGTTAAAGAGTTTTCCTACTTCTTCCATCCCTGTCATTAATGGTCCATTAATGATTGAAAGAGGATCAGGGTATTTTACCAAAGCTTTTTCAAGGTCAGGCAATAAACCTTCTTTTGTACCTTCAATAATATATTGAGCCAATCGTTCCTCTAATGGTAAGGATTGAACAGGTTTTTTATTTTCTTTTTTCTTCCCGCGGTAAAACTCGACAAACTTTGCAAGTGTTTGATCATTTGTCTGGAACAAAAGCTCTTCAGCAAGCTTTACTTCATTCAGCGGAATGGATGCAAATCGTTCGAGCTTTTCTGTATTGACAATGGCATAATCCAGCCCTGCTTGTGTGCAGTGATATAAGTAAACAGCATTTAGTATTTCACGGCCAACTGGTGGAAGACCGAATGAAACGTTGCTGATTCCTAATATAGTTAAGCATTCAGGAAGATGTTTTTTTATTAATTGAATTCCTTTAACTGTTTCATTAGCTGACCCAATATATTGCTTATCCCCAGTTCCAACAAGGAAGACGAGTGGATCGAAAATTAGGTCACTGCCTTTTATTCCATATTTATTGACTAAGAGATCATATGAGCGTTTGGCTACTTCCAGTTTCTTCTCAGCGGTTAAAGCCATTCCGATTTCATCAATGGTTCCGACCACGATGGCAGCCCCATATTTTTTAATTAAGGGAACAACCGCTTCAAACCTTTCTTCGCCGTCTTCCAGGTTAATCGAATTAATAATCGCTTTTCCTTGTGAGTACTTTAGAGCAATTTCTATGACATTTTCATCGGTTGAATCAATAACAAGGGGAGCCTTCACTTTTTTCGTAATTTCCTGAATAAAAAGTTCCGTATCTTCCATTTCATCCCGATCAGGATCTGCTAAACAAATATCAATGACATGTGCTCCATTTTTAACTTGAGCACGCGCAACTTCAGATGCCTCTTCAAACTTTTGATCTGCGATAAGACGTTTGAATTTCCGTGAACCGATGACATTTGTTCGTTCTCCAACAAACAATGGCCTCATGCTGTCATCATAGATTAAGGATTCAATGCTCGACACCATGTGTGGCAGCTGTTTTTCTTCTAAGGAGCGAGGTGCTACATCTTTAACCGCATCTGCCAGTGCTTTTATATGAGCAGGTGTCGTACCGCAACATCCCCCCACAATATTAAGCCAGCCCTGTTCAGCGAATCCTTTAATTTTTTGAGCAAGAGAATGAGGGGTTTCATGGTAATTTCCTTCTTCATCTGGAAGACCAGCATTTGGATAGCAGCTCACAGCACTGTTGGTTAAACCTGATAGTGTACGAATGTGGTCAGTCATAAATTCTGGTCCGGTGGCACAGTTAAGTCCAACAGAAATCGGGTTCATATGTTGCAAGGATATATAAAATGCTTCAATATCCTGTCCTGCAAGTGTTGTCCCCATTGGTTCAATTGTTCCTGACACCATGAGCGGAACCTTTTGGCCAAGCGTTTCAAAAGCTTGAGAGATTCCAAGGAATCCTGCTTTTATATTGAGCATATCCTGGCTTGTTTCTAGTAATAAAAGATCAACCCCACCAAGCATTAGACCTCTTGCTTGTTCTTCATAATTTTGAATGAGTTCCTCAAACTTAATCCCGCCAGTGACAGATAATGTCTTTGTGGTAGGACCCATAGATCCTGCTACATAACGCGGCCATTGTGAAGTGGAATATTTTTCGGCTGCTTTTTTTGCTAATTTGGCTGATTCTATATTGATCTTGAGAGCTAAATGTCCTAGTTCATATTCATCCAAGACAACTCTTGTTGCCCCGAACGTGTTGGTTTCGATAATATCGGCGCCAACTTCCAAATAAGCTTCATGAATGTGTGCGATTGTATGAGGAGAAATAAGGCTTAAATATTCATTGCAGCCTTCATATTTCTCTTCGCCAAAATCATCCGCTGATAAATTAGCATCCTGAATCATCGTCCCCATTGCGCCATCGATAACAAGTATTTTTTTTTTAAGCTGTTCTTGCATGTTATTCATGTGTGACATTCCTTTCTTTTTGCTGAATATAGGTGGATAATTCAACCGTTAATTCATACTGTAGAAAAGGTGTGATTAAGTAGATCCCATTAAATAAATCATAAGCAGTATCAATCAGACTTTTCGCGATGGCTAACCCTTCTTTGCGTGCCTGCTCTTTATTCTCACCCGCTTTTAACATAGCCTCCCTGATCGAGTCTGAAATTTTGATGCCAGGGATTTCGTTATGAATAAATTCAGCGTTACGGCTGCTCGTTAGCGGCATGATGCCGATGTATAAAGGTGCCTCCAAATTTTTTGTTTCCTCATAAACCTTATAAATTTGTTCTTCTGAATAAATAGGCTGCGTCATAAAGTAGTCTGCTCCGCAGGTTATTTTTTTCTCAAGCCTTTTCACCGCTTTATCTAAGTGCTTTACATTTGGGTTAAAAGCTGCAGCAACTGAAAAATTAGTCTTTTCTCCAAGAGACTTACCGGAATAAGAAAGTCCTTCGTTAAATTGCTTAATCAAACTGATTAAATCATAGGAAGACAAATCATAGACTGAAGTGGCTCCTGGAAAATCACCAATTTTTGAAGGGTCCCCAGTAACAGCCAAAACATCTGTTAATCCTAGCGTATGCAAGCCCATTAAATGAGATTGCAGGCCAATTAAATTTCGATCTCGGCACGTAATATGAATTAAGCTTCTCAAATCTACCTGATCTTTCACTAATGATCCGCACGCAATATTACTGATACGCGGGGTGGCAAGTGAATTATCTGCAAGTGTTAATGCATCAATTCCAGTATTTTTTAACGCTTTTGCACCTTGTAAGAATTTTTTAATGCCTAATTTTTTAGGGGGATCAAGTTCTACAATAATAGAGTGTTTTTTTTTTACGATTGACTGAAGCGGTTCGTACTTTCTTCCCTCCCGATCCAAGACGGAAATAACTTCCCGTTCTTCTTTCACTTGTTTTTCCGTAATAGGAGGAAGTTGAGAAATAGCTTTAGAAATGGCTTCAATGTGTTTAGGTGTTGTGCCGCAGCATCCCCCGATCAATCTGACCCCCTGCTTTCGGAACTCCAGTGCACTTTGGGTAAAATAAGACTCATCTGTTTCATAAGTTATCTGCCCTTCATCTAGGCCAGGAAAACTCCCGTTAGGATAGGCAGAAAGATACGCGTTATCAAGTAAAGGTACTTTTTCTAAGGACTGAATCATGTGATGAGGGCCAAGTCTGCAGTTAATTCCAACAACATCTGCCCCCAAATCGGCTAGATGCTGAAGTCCTTTTTCAAGAGACGTTCCGTCTTGTAGCACACCTGTTTCATGTAAAGACATATTAGCGATAATAGGGGTGTCTGTTTCTTTTCTAGCAATCTTTAATACATTTGTTATTTCTTCAAAGTCGTAGTAGGTCTCTAAAAGGAGGCCATCTACATTGGCATTTAAAATTAGATAAAGCTGTTCTCTAAAATTTCGTTTTAAATCTTCAATTGAATAGGCACTCTTTTTGAAGGATCTTATTCCTCCAATAGTTCCGAAAACAAAGTTTTTATCTATAGCAACTTGTTTTGCTAAGTGAACAGCGGTCTCATTCAACCTTTTAATGTCATCTTCTAAACCATAGCGGGAAAGCTTTAAGTAATTCGCGCCATACGTATTCGTTTGAATAACATCTGCACCGGCCTTGATATACGCTTCGTGGATACTTTTTATTTGCTCCGGTTTTGATAGGTTTAATTCCTCAAAACAACGGTCAATTCCGTGTGAATATAACAAAGTTCCCATCGCTCCGTCAGCTATTAAAATACGAGATTGAATTTCTTCCAGAAAATTCAACGATAGTCCTCCTGATCTATAGATTTATACTTCCTCTATAAAAATAAAACGAGCATGTAATGGTTTTTATTTCAATAGCTAAAATAGTAGCATCACTATTTTGTAGCGTTTTGTACAAATGCTTTTCAAGAATTCATTGTTTTTAATACTGTCAAATTTAACACCCTATACATGAGCAGGTACATGCCCACCTAATGTTTTGTACTCCAACGATGAAT
Source organism: Metabacillus herbersteinensis (assembly GCF_042433335.1). NCBI lineage: Bacteria > Bacillati > Bacillota > Bacilli > Caryophanales > Bacillaceae > Metabacillus > Metabacillus herbersteinensis. Next base: position 249,483 of record NZ_JBHLVO010000004.1, on the reverse strand, counting down.
CTCCTTAATAGAATATGTTTATAACCCTTTATTGGATATACGCCATTTAACTCAATATTAAAAAATCCATTATTTACTATCGTGATATGTAACAATAAGTGGCATTTGTCTATTAATAATAGATGTCTATTTTTTATAAAGGTTTCCATAAAAAGACATCACTAAATAGTCATCTTTACTAAAAAAACCATTTAGCATAACAATAAATTTAAAGGTAGTTTTATTAAATTAATGTTTAAATGGGTATTCGTACAAACTTCCCTTAGGAAAGCTAAATAGAATATCAAAACATGATACTTGCATTATTTTTTTAAAATTGATTGGGGGAATGGATATGTATGACTCAAAACTCTGGCTAACAGAACGTGTAACAAGAAATCAACAAAGTAATAAACATGACAAACAAAAACAAGAAGAAAAATCGAATCCAACTAATAAAGAAAAAAAATTTCAAGGGGATGAGTGGGATAGAATTAGCCTAAAAGAGATGTTGGCATGTAAAAACAAAAAGTTATATCAGGGTCAAAGTAGGTATCAAAATATCCAAGTTTTAGAAGCTAATGACATTCGTATGTATTTAAATGAACAATTACAATTTAGTTCATTAGATGAGCGAATTTATCATGAGGCATTTGTTCACGTACCTATGGCACTTACTAAAACTCATAATCGCATCCTAATATTAGGGGGCGGTGACGGGCTTGCTTTAAGAGAAGTATTAAAGTATTCTGATGTTTTGCATGTAGACCTTGTAGATATTGACTCCAAAGTCTTAGATATTGCGCGTAATGTACCTGAAATTGTGGAACTTAATGAAAAAGCTTTTTTCGATAAACGTGTTCAAGTCCATGCAAAAGATGCTCGTGATTTTCTAAAAACGAATAATAAGACATATGATATCATGATTATTGATTTTCCAGATCCTGCAGATGCTATTTTAGCAAGCCTGTATTCGGTAGAAATGTTCCAAATGTTGTCCAAATATCTAACAAAAGACGGTATGATTGTCTGCCAAGCAAATTCTCCTGAAGATACACCGACTGTATTTTGGAGCATTGGGTTAACAATTGAAAAAGCCGGTTTTTACACAGAAGGCTATCATACGATCGTACCTTCTTTCGGTGATTGGGGTTTCCAATTAGCATCCAAAAAATCTTTCTCCGCTCAAATAAAAAAAATAGCTGTTCCTCATCGAACTCTTCCTAAAAACTTATCCAGCTTATTTCATTTCCAAAGTGATGTTTTATCCTATAAACGATGGGCTATTGAAAATAAATTAGGAAATCTACAATTGCATAAAATCTATAAAAAGGAAATTGTATAACCGTACTAGAGTCTATATAAATTATAAAAAGATAAAGCTACCATGTTAATAATTTGGTAGCTTTTTTAATTTCACACAAGCTCAATACACATACAATGAATTGATCTACAAGGAGGTTTTAAGATGAATCAATATCGATACCCTATAACCAAAATTATCGGTATGAAATACAAATTCAACCAAGCTTGATGGTTATGTGGTGGGACCCCTTTCTAACTATTCAATGGACTGGGATAGAAAGGTTACTTCTATTGGACTATGATTACCTCTCAAAAACTGGCCACATTACTTTCTGAAACAGAAAACTATAATTATTCAACTCAAAAAGCTTTTTTTATAATATTAAGCAACACCGTGTTGCTGTCTGTTTGGACTTTGCCTGTATTATTGGCCATCGCAAAATAAAATGGCAGATGGAACATGTCTTTTAATCGTTTAGATGACAGGTACCGTGCTGGAACTAACATCCGTAAGTCGTTTGCTTTAACAAGGGAAGTTGTAGCCAAACAAAATCCCCAATCCTCTCCTTCTTCCGAGACGAAATTGTGGTATGGTAGTACATAGAAACCAGCTTTTTTGAGAGTTGCTTGGATACTCCATAGGTACCCAGGTGTCGAGTCTGAATTGGAACAAGCTACACTGATTGCGCCCCCTGGTTCTAAACGTCCTTTCATGAGGCTGTAGAACTCCCTGCTGAAGAGACGGGAGAGCTCAGGACATTTGTCGTTTGGCTCGGGAAGGTCAATAATAATAACATCCCATTTTGCCGGGGTTTTCTCTAAAAACTTTCTACCGTCTTCAATTATGGTCTGAACTTTAGGATGATTCAATGAGCCTTTATTAAATCGAACCAAAGGCTTTAATTTTTTACCGAAATCCACCATCACTTCGTCAATGTCGAGGGTAGTAATTTTCTCCACATCGGAATAAAGAAGGGCCTCGCGAGTCGTTATTCCACCTCCACCGCCAATGATCAGTACACTCTTCCGCTTGTTTGCGGCAACCATTGGGATGTGTACCATTGCTTCTGCATATATATCCTCATCAGCTGTTGTGCTAAACATGACGTAACCATTGCTATAAATCAATAGATTACCATTATGATTGACGAGAGCGATCCGCTGGGTGGAAGTTTTAAATTTTCGTAAAATCCGATAATCCCCTTCAGGTTCTTCATCCATACTGATATAATCCTTGATAGAATCGTCACCAGAGTTTCTCCAATCCCCAAACTGTTGACTCATACATATCTCTCCTTGTTTCTAGATTTTATTACTATTCCAAGCAAATGGTGAAAGTTCGAAAAACCGCAACTATCATGATCCGAAGTAGCTTTTGTTCTAAGTCCCTTTTCCTCATGCCTCTTTGGTTATTTTCTCAGCCTCCTTTTTTAACATTTCTGCCTTATCCGTGTTTTCCCAGGGCAATTTGATATCCGTTCTTCCAAAGTGTCCATAGCAAGCAGTTTGAAAATAAATTGGTTGCCTTAAATTTAACATTTGAATAATACCTGCAGGGCGAAGGTCAAAGGATTTACGTATTAGTTCAACGATCTTTCTCTCTCCTATTTTTCCAGTACCAAATGTTTCAACAGCTATTGAAACAGGGGTAGCTACTCCGATCGAGTAAGCCAGTTGAACTTCGCATTTTTCTGCTATCCCTGCTGCAACAATATTTTTTGCTACATAACGTGCAGCATATGCTGCCGAGCGATCAACCTTAGTTGGGTCTTTTCCTGAGAAAGCACCGCCTCCATGACGTGAATAACCACCATACGTATCAACAATAATTTTACGTCCAGTTAAGCCTGCGTCTCCTTTTGGCCCACCTATAACGAAACGACCAGTTGGATTAATAAAATATTTTGTGTGATGATCAATTAATTCAGGTGGCAACACGTAAGCAATTACATGTTCATGCAAATCTTTTTTTATCTGATCTAATTCTACTTCTGGATTATGTTGTGCAGAAATAACGATTGTGTCAATGCGATCTGGCTTTGAATCTTGGTATTCGACAGTAACCTGAACTTTACCATCAGGACGTAAATAACGAAGCATCCCATTTTTTCGCACTTCTGCTAAACGTCTAGCCAGTTTATTTGACAGTGAGATTGGCAATGGCATTAAATCCTGTGTTTCATTACAAGCAAATCCAAACATCATTCCTTGGTCTCCGGCACCAATTGCTTCAATTTCATCCTCATTCATTAACCCTTCACGGGCTTCAAGAGCATGATTAACTCCCATAGCAATATCAGGAGATTGCTTATTCAGCGCTATTAAAATCTTACATGTATCTGCATCAAAACCATATTCAGTGTTTGTATACCCGATATTTCGGATTGTATCTCTTACTATTTTTAAGAAATCTACTTTGCAGTACGTTGTAATCTCTCCAGATAAAACAACTAAGTCTGAACTAACTGAGCTTTCACAAGCAACGCGAGCATTTGGGTCTTTTTCAAAAATGGCATCTAATACAGCATCAGAAAGTTGATCACACAATTTATCGGGATGACCCTCAGTAACCGATTCTGATGTAAAAAGGTGACGTTGTTTCTTATACATTTCTTCTCATCTCCCAAGCTAACAATATTTAAAGCTATCTATATCAAAGTTTTGGATAAGAATAACTCTATCTTTGATCTGAGGCTTCTCTAGCATGCGACGTATTAAAAATATGATACGGCAACTAGATGAGAATGGTTTGTACAGTTCACCATTTTAAAATAAATTAAATATAGAACCTATATACAATGTTTTATTCACTGGTACTTGCGTCTATATATTTAATAAATGGTATTAAAAAATGGTCTACTGTATCTACCAGTAAACCACCTACTTAAAAGAACTTTTCAAAATTAACTGTTATTTTAATTTTTGAAGTTTACACGCATACTGACCTGCTATTTCAGGATATACAATACCTTTTTCCGTCACAAATGCTGTCACAAGTGAATACGGCGTAATATCAAATGCAGGGTTATACACTTTAATTCCTTGCGGTGCAATCCGTTTTCCTAATCCAACAGTAATTTCATCTTCAGAACGTTCTTCTATCGGAATGTCTTTTCCGGTTAGTGTACTTATATCAATAGATGATAGTGGAGCTGCTACATAAAAAGGTAGTCCATGCTCTTTTGCTAAGATAGCTAAAGTATAGGTTCCAATTTTATTAGCAACATCCCCATTTGCAGCAACACGGTCTGTTCCAACTATAACAGCCTGTACTGAATGATTCGCCATTACCACCGCTGCCATATTATCACAAATAAGTGTGACATCAATGCCTGCCCTCTGCAATTCCCAAGTAGTAAGACGTGCACCCTGCAGAACAGGACGAGTTTCATTTGCAAATATCTTTAGATTCCACCCTCGTTCTTTAGCAATATAAAAAGGAGCTGTTGCAGTTCCATACAAGGCAGTAGCCAAACTCCCAGCATTACAGTGTGTGAGAATACCCATATTGTCTTGAAATAAGCTAAGTGCATGTTCACCAATCTTTCGACAGATTTCTTCATCTTCTTCTTGAATTTTCAAAGCTTCTTCAAGAAGAATTTTTTTAATTAATTCTATATTCATTCCTTGTTTCTGTCCCTGATAAGCTTTCTCTTTTAAACGTTTTAATGCCCAGGACAAGTTAACAGCTGTCGGCCGTGCTGTTGCTAAATATTCCGATTTGTTTTCTAAATCTACAATGAAAGCATTTACACTTTCTTCTTGGCTATATTGAACTCCCAAATAGAGGCCATAGGCAGCCGCCATCCCAATAGCAGGTGCACCACGTACTTTAAGAAATCGAATCGCGTTCCAAACTTCTTCTATATTAGACAGTGTCAGAAACACTGTTTCTTCCGGAAGAAGGGTTTGATCCAGTAGTAATAGTTGATCTTTTTCCCACTGAATAGATTGAATAAACTTACTAGTCTTATCTACCTCCCGACTGTTAACTTTTCTTACTAAAGTAGTAAGATCATTTATCCTCAGTACTTTTTCTCGTTTCAACACCAATTGTTGTCCAATTGCGAGGGCTAATTTTTCTCCTGTTGCTCTTAATATAGGATCGTCTATGCTTTCTAAATCGGGGACATGGGCTAAGCCGATCACTCGGCGCATCATTTTACAACCCGCATATCCTAAGGAATCTTGAAGCAAACGTAGTAAATAATCATCTTTATACCCTTGTAGGGAAGTAGAAGGATCACTAGCTTTTTCCTGCCACAAAGTCCTAAATTCTTTTTCAAAGACTGTCCAAATTTTTTCTACAGTATTTAGCAGATAATCTTGGTATTGTAGCCGTTCTATTCGATCTAGAGTATGTCCCACGTGTGAGCAATAATTGAGTAATAGATTAGCAAACAAAGCTCCAATGTCAAAACCCATTGGTCCATAAAAAGCAAACTCTGGATCAATCACTTTCGTTTCCTGATTTGTGACCATTATGCTGCTTGTATGAAGATCTCCATGGATGAGTGCCTGAGCATGAGTAATGAATCTTTCCTTTAACTTAATAATCTCAAGTTTAAGCTCATCATGACCCCAAATCCCTCTTATTACTTCTTCTAGCATTGGGTTAAAATTATTCGTTTTTGCATCGTAATATGGATCAGTAAACACGAGATCTTCTGTAATTTTACACAATTCAGGATTAATAAATTGGACTACTTTCTGTTTTTTATCTTGAGGATCTAATGCTAAGTCTGAAGTTAAAAACAATGTTCGAGCAAGAAAAGCACCAATGTGTTTTGCAAAATTAGGATAACGTTTTCGTGAAATAAGTCCTTTTCGCATAATGATATGTGTCGATAAATCCTCCATAACAGTTAATGCTAATTCTTTATCATAATGATAAACTTTCGGAACTGAGCCAGGACAAATTGTATTTTGTATTATTAATGCCTCACTCTCAATACGGGCCCTGTCCAATGTTAACGGCCAAGACTCCCCAACCACCCGAGCATAAGGAAGTGCTTGTTTTAAAATTACGCTTTTACCTGACGAGCCTTGTTCTACTATATGGAATACTAGATTTAGATTCCCATCCCCTATTTCCCTGCAAATTAGTTGAGCATTTTCCGAAAATAAACCTGGAATCTTTCTTACATATTGAATTGTTTCTAACTCTTTAAGGACACGATAATTTGAATTTAACATTTATCTCCTCTTCCCTTTTTTAGATTCTTTTCCAGAGTAAAAACAACTAGATGGTGGCAATAAAAGATGGATAAACAATTGTTTTTTTAAGTTTACTCACAAAAAGGTCTTGTCATCATATGTTGTTTTTAAGAGAGAGGTGATTAATTATCCAAAATAACAATTTTAAAATTAAAGCCTCTAAACAAATGAATCGCCTGCCCAATCAATTTTTCTCGACATTAGTGGGAAAAGTAAATAGGGTTATCAACGAGGGTTATGATGTTATTAATCTAGGACAAGGCAATCCAGACCTCCCTACCCCCGCTCATATTGTCTACTCATTACAGAAGGCTGTGGAAAATCCAATTAATCATAAATATCCGCCTTTTTCAGGAAAAATAGAACTGAAGGAAGCTATATGTAATTGGTATCGAACCGAACATGGAGTTACATTAGATCCGGAGAAGGAAGTAGCCATATTATTTGGAACAAAAACCGGACTCATACAGCTATCACAAATTTTGCTGAATCCAGGTGATATGGCTCTCGTTCCTGACCCAGGATATCCCGATTATTGTTCAGGAATTGCCCTTGCAGGTGCTGAGATGGTCCCTATGTCTTTGCATTCTACCAATGGATTTTTCCCCGATTTTTCAAAAGTTACACCTTCACAATGCCAACATACAAAATTAATGTTTCTTAATTACCCTTCAAATCCGACAGGAGCTTGTGCGACTAGTGCCTTCTTTGATAAAGCCATTTCCTTTGCGGAGAAAAACAATATTATCATAGCCCATGATTTTGCATATGGGGCAATCGGTTTCGACGGGTACAAACCTATTAGTTATTTATCACGTCCGGGTGCCAGGGATGTTGGTATCGAATTTTATACGCTATCAAAAACCTATAATATGGCAGGATGGCGGGTTGGATTCGCTCTAGGTAACCAAAAGCTGATTCGCCTAATCAATGAACTCCAAGACCACTATTTTGTTAGCTTGTTCGGAGGGATTCAAGATGCGGCTATAACAGCCTTGACCTCATCACAAGAATGTGTCCAATTACTTGTTGACACTTACGAATTACGGCGCAATGCCTTTTTTGAAGAACTAAAAAAACTAAATTGGAATGCTCCACTTCCTGAAGGATCCTTCTTTGCCTGGCTGCCTGTTCCAAAAGGATACACATCAAGCCATTTTGCTGACACCTTATTAGAAAAAGCCAAAGTTGTTGTTGCTCCAGGAGTCGGATTTGGTCAGTGTGGAGAGGGATATGTTCGAATTGGATTACTTACTGATGAGAAACGCATACGGGAAGCTGTGCAACGAATTTCTAAATTATCTATCTTTTAAAACTTTCTAAACACATTATTTTCAGGAGGTGAAATATTTTGACAAACGATCAGGGTTATGTTGTTGCATCCTACTTAGTTCATGGTAATCTTAATTTTCACAAGAAAGCACAAGATATCGCTGTAGGACTTACAGTCGGCAGCTGGACAGATCTTCCAAAAGTAAAAAAAGAACAGATGATACCTCATTTAGGGAAAGTAATCGATGTAAAAGTGCTAAATCACAATTCAAATGAAATACCTAAGGCTTTATTAATGATCGGTTACCCACTTGTTAATATGAATCCGGATATTCCCTCTATTCTTACAACAGTCTTTGGTAAATTATCAATGGACGGTCAGATTAAATTAATAGATTTGCACATACCAGACTCTCTTCTAACGCAATTTCCAGGTCCACGTTTCGGTATTGATGGAGTCAGAAGGTTGTTAGGAGTTCACGGCCGTCCATTACTAATGAGTATCTTTAAACAATGTATCGGTCTTCCTATTCATGAACTAGAAAAAGAATATCAAAACCAAATCGATGGACATGTGGACCTAATAAAAGATGATGAGATTTACTTTCGGGATGATTATGCACCCGTGTTGAAACGAATAGGTACTTTTGAAAAACGAAATCAACACCATAAAGAAAAAACCGAAAAAAAAGTACTTTATGCAGTAAATCTAACCGGGCCAGTTACTCAACTTGTTGAACAAGCAAAACATTTATCAAACTCGGGAGCAACTTGTTTGTTATTGAATGTGGCTCCATATGGTTTTGATATCCTCCACCGAATAGCCGCAGATCCTGATATCAATATTCCGATTGTGGCACATCCAGCCTTTACCGGTTCGTTTTATCCATCACCTTACTATGGGCTATCTGCTCCGTTGCTTCTAGGTAAATTAATGCGTTTGTCAGGTGCCGACATTGTTCTATACCCCTCTCCTTATGGTTCTGTAGCGATGCCACAAGATGAGGCTCTGAATATAGCAAAACAACTTAGATGCCCAAACAATATTCATCGTCCAGCTTTTCCAACACCTTCTGCAGGAATTCATCCAGGTCTTGTTCCAGCACTATATCGCGATTTTAGAGAGAATTTCATTATTAATGCTGGGGGAGGTATTCACGGGCATCCTCAAGGAACTTCAGCTGGAGGAAAAGCATTTTCTGATGCGGTTCAAGCAGTTGTTTCAGGTCGAACGCTTGCGGAAGCAGCAGAAGATTCTGGGGAACTCCATTCGGCTATTAACAAATGGGGTGTCTTATGAACGTGGGCACACTTAAAAAGATTGCCATTTTTTGCGATTTTGATGGAACTATCACGAAAAGTGACACCATCATCAATATTATGAAGTATTTTAATCCTCCTGGTTGGGAAACGATTAAGAATGATATTATGACTAGTCGAATTAGTGTTCGAGAAGGTGTAGGACGCATGTTTTATCTATTACCCACATCTTACCAAGAGGAACTCACTAATTACGCTATAAAACAAGCAGAAATTCGACCAGGTTTTAATAGATTTATTCAATATTGCCAAGATAACAATATTCGTCTTTTTATTACTAGTGGAGGAATTGACTTTTTCGTTTTCCCTATATTGTCCCATTATCCTATTTCAAAACAAGATATCTATTGCAATTCATGCGATTTTAGAAGCAAACAAATCAGAATTCTATGGCCTTTTCCTTGTGATGCACAATGCAGCAACGATTGCGGAATGTGTAAACCAAGTAACGGTTATATGAAAATTGTAATTGGAGATAGTATCACAGATTTAGCAGTTGCCAAATTGGCTGAACTTGTTATTGCAAGAGATTTTCTTTTACAAAAATGCAAAGAGCAGTCTCTTCCTCATAAAGAATTTGATTCGTTTTTCGATGTGATCAAAATATTAAACGAAATGACTAATAAGCGTGGTGATAACCTATAGCAGCAAATAATAATTTTGAAAAAATTACAATTGAAGCAATTCAACAGACCTTTAATACATTGCAAACTGTTAAAGGAACCCTATCGCAAAAAGGGTGGTTTCCAGCAACGAGCGGGAACATGTCCGTTCGTATAAAATGTTCCTCAATAGAGCAGAATCAGCCTATTATCGCAATAACCTCTAGTGGGAAAGACAAATCGGTTCATACTCCAGAGGATTTTCTATTAGTTAATTTGGATGGAAATCTTGTATTCCCTTCCACCTTAAAACCTTCTGCAGAAACTTTGGTTCATACTGCTATTTATAAATTAATCCCAAATTGTCAAGCAGTTTTTCATGTCCATACGATTTATAATAATCTCATTTCGGATCTTTACGGTGATCAAGGAAAAGTTACCTTCATGAAACAAGAAATGATTAAAGCATTTGATTTATGGAAAGAAGATGCTTCTATATCAGTACCAATTATAGAGAATTTTTCTTGTATTCCTAAATTAGCAGAAGAAATCGGTAGAGTTATTCAACCTGGAGTTCCAGGGGTATTAATCCGCAACCACGGAATCTATGTATGGGGGAATAGTGACTTTACTGCTAAACGCCATTTAGAGGCATTTGAATTTCTATTTGAATATCAAATTAAAAAGTTTTTTCTACAAAAATTTTAATCAAAACTTATAAATCTTTTAAAAAGGAGAAATTATTATGGCAACAATTCGGATGCGTAACACAAATAAAAGATTAACACAAGAACAAGAGGTTCAAAGCTTTTTGGATGAACAAGGAGTTCTTTACGAACATTGGGATATGGAAAAGCTCCCCAATGATCTTCGTGATATTTTTCTACTTTCTGATGAGAAAAAACAAGAAATTCTTAGCATCTTTGATTCCGAAGTTAGCTCTCTTGCAAAGCGACGTGGTTACAAAGAATGGGACATTGTTGCATTATCCGATGCAACGCCTAATTTAGACGAACTTCTTAAAAAGTTTGAACAGGTACATGTTCATACCGAAGATGAAGTTCGTGCCATCACTGCAGGAAATGGGATTTTTACCATCAAGGGTGATTCCGGTTATTTCGATGTAGAATTGTCTGCTGGAGATGTGATTTCTGTTCCGGTTAACATCCCTCATTTCTTTACTTTAATGGAAAACCGTCAAGTTGTGGCCGTTCGTTTGTTTATTGATGCTTCAGGCTGGGTTGCACATCTTTATGAAGATCCGGACTTTAAATCCTAATAGAAATTCAATGTATAGGTTTTTAAACTACGTAACCATACAAGATTAGTCTCTTTCATCTGAAAGAGGCTTTTCCATATTGACATTAACAATTTTATTTTGATCGATTCGTTATCAAGAAGCCAGTACATACCATCATGATCAACAACTACTTTTAGAAAGTCATCACTTCCTGATTTATCGTTTGATTTCCACCTCGTAAAAGCGATCACACTAACATCGTTACAAAAGCGAAATATTCATCATTGAAATCCCCCTCATTCCACCCCCTACTATTTAGAATGGAACATTACAGTAACTTTCTTAAGTAAGTTTGTATGAATACCAGTTCAACCATTTATTGAATGACCTACCTATGTGACCCTTTTTATGGTGTAGCCTTATAAGATATAGGCATCTATTATTAATAGACAAATGCCATTTATTGTTACATATCACGATAGTGAATAAATGGATATTTTTAATAATAGCTAGTTGATTTATATCATTTAAAGCATAAATAACATATTCTATTAAAACAGATTGAAAGGGGACACTATTGTGGAATACAAAACATTCGGAAGACATGTACTTGCTGATGTTTGGGGTGTCGAATTTAATAGAATTAATGATATTGAATTCTTGAAAGAGCATATGTACAAAGCGGCTAAAAAAAGTGGAGCTACTATATTAGCTATTGAGTATAAAACATTTGATCCGTACGGGGCCTCGGTTTTCATTTTATTATCCGAAAGTCATCTATCAATTCATACCTATCCTGAGAAAGGGTTTGCTGCAATCGATGGATACACATGTGGAGAGAATATTGATCCGGAAGATGCAATAAACTATTTACTTACAATTTTCGAACCCGAAAAAATATTTATAAGTAAAATCATTCGAGGAACAGGTGAACTAAAAATAGTGACAAATTCCCAATTAAATAATAATAGCGAGGATTAAGATCAATAAAAAACTTATAGTGAATAGGTTTAATGAAATTCATGTCTACAAAACTAATTAGAATTAGCCACTATTATATATGGGAATCGTTAAAATGTCGTTTCCCTTTTTGTTGTTTCGAAGAGATCTAGTGTACGTTAGTTATATCAGAGTTATTCAAACGGCCGAACCGTTTCTTCACGCTAACAAAAAACACGAAGGCGTTTATTGAATCACACTAAGGGAACAGTGGGTGATGTAATTGAAAATATTACTTGTTGCAACTGCAAGTGCAGATGAATGGGTCCCACCATAACAATTGTAAATATAGATCAACTACTTCACACCAGTGAACATTTTTATAAATTAGGGAATATAGTTTTTTCACTTTCTAATTTAAATTTGAATTCAATTTTATTAAATGGAGAAGATAAGATTAATAACAAATATAGGAGTAATTATGCAGAAGCGATTTCTTATGAGGGAATTTAATAAAGAAAAATTATATATATATCTATTTCTAAATTTCATGGTAGCGGGATTGCTTATAGCAAATTCATTTTTAGGATCTAATCGAGAATTTTGGATTTACATTTTGTGTGTACTACTTTTACTTGTTTTTATCATTTGTTTGTATCTGTTAATTGAATTTATCATCTTAATACCTACTACAGATGCACGTTTAATAAATATATGCCTAGGGTCTAGTCTACTTTTAAGCTTAATCTTACTTACATATTCAAATTTATATTACCTTATTTATTTAATTAAAGGCAAAAAAGCCTTTAGCTTTTCAGGTGATCATCTTTCTGGTAATGACTTTCTATATTATAGTATTACAACTTTTACAACGACAGGATATGGAGATATCACTTCAATAGGTATATTCTCGAATTCTATAGCAGCATCAGAGATGTTAATTGGAATGATAAGTAATACAATACTCATGGCAATTATCACTTCAAAACTCATAAAAAATCTAACATAATGAAGTTATCGTTTTATGAGTTTAAATAGATAATATGCCTTCCTTAACTAGCGCTTCTCTAAAAAAAAGGGAAATAACTCTGGATTATCTTCATAGAAATTAACTAAATTACGTCAACACAACTAGCAACTTTAACGTATCGTGCTGATCACCTCAACGGCTATATTTTGACCTGATTGTACCGCTCCCTCCATGTACGTTCTCCATTCTGTTGCTGTTTCGGTTCCAGCCCAATAAAGCGATGAGACTGGTTCAGATAGTGCCGTCCCAAACTGAGTTAGTACTCCTGTTGCAAAATGGGTACCATAGCCACCACGTGTCCATTCATCTTCAGACCAATTTTTTTCATATACTGATTGAGGATGACTTGCTTTCGACCCAAAGAAATAAACTAAAGCCTTTATTACCTCTTGTTGTCTGTTACTCGCTTCCAAAGTACCCATTAACCGTGCGCACTCACCTGAAATGAGTACAGTTAATACACCTTTACGTCCGTGTGGTGGAGAACTATCCATTATTAATTGAACAGGTGCCTGATCTGAATAAACTTTTCCATTAAGTCCATCTTTTCGCCAAAATGGTTGTTCATAAACAAATATCATTTTTGTAACCGAGGCCAATCCTGCTCGATCACTTAGCTGGACACGTTGCGCTGGTAGTGGTGGAGAAAATTTGATTCGTGCTGAAAGATTTGGAGGAATTGCAATAATAACTCTTTGAGCTTTCCAGCAGTTATTTGCTGTATGTACGATTCCAAAGTCTTTATCATAAATGATTTGTTCTACAGGTGAATGATAGACAATACTGTTACCTAGTGATTCTGCAATCCGTTCGGCAAGGACCTGTGCCCCTTCGACAATCCACTCATTCTCTGCTTCTAGCAAATAGTTACCTGAACCTGTTGTTTTTATAGACCATAATAAATTTAATGCAGAAACCTCATACAATTTTGCACAAAGGGCTTCCTCTACTACCATCCCGTAGAAGGAACGCCCCTCTTGACTAAACATATTGGTCTGAATAAAACTATCTATCGTTTGTTTATCCAACTCATGGGCGACAGGGGATGTCCATGGTGTTTCTGCCGGAATTTGCTTTATCAGATTGTTTATTTTCCTCTTCAAGTTTAACATATCCAAAAGTCCAATCGGTGAAAGTGGTGGAATCTCACCTTTCCCATTTCTTTTCTTCCCACAAACTTGAAATATTGTTTTACCTTTCGTGTATGTAGGTGTTGTATGCAGACCAAAATCAGCAATTAAGCGTTTTAATCTCTTATGATTGGTGCCAACCCATTGGGCACCTAAGTCAATGGTAACACCTTCATCTGTTTTAATACTATGAAGTCTACCGCCATAACGATTTCGAGCTTCAATTACCATAAAAGAATAGTTTTTCTTTTTCAATTCTAATGCTGCAGCTAATCCCGCTAATCCTGCTCCCACAATAACTACATCTACATCACGAATGTTATGCATATTCTTTTCCCTACCTCTTTATTATATAAAACAATTTTCATGTAGATTTCCTATACTTTTTTGAGGTTCGTCGTAATCTCTACACATGGAAACTGTACAAATTGGGCCTACATCTATAATGGATTATTCTTCCTATTATGTAATATATTTATAAACTAGATAAAGTTATAAAAGTTATGTTTCCTCCAAAGTAAAGCAAAACTAAACCATAGTACAGCTACAATTTTTTCTTGATTTGAATTATTGTTTTCGTTTTCTTTAATAATTTCATTTACATTTGTTTCCACTCTGATGCTGATCATAAGCTTGCTGGAAACGGCCTCTATCTTTCACCTCGTTTTTGATCTGCATCACAATGAAAATAAACAATAATTATCCTCTTAAAATGGGGGTCATTTTATCAATGGCTTCTTGTAATTTTTTACTGTTTTTACTATACATATGCTTGGCTTCCTCTGCTTCTGTTCCAAGAGCAAACAGCTCTAAGTCCGCCTGGCATTTTTTCATTGTAGCGAAAACTAAAGGTTTTTCTTGAGGAGATGGAACTTTAAGTTTATCATCAAAAAGGTCAATGGTTAATTGCCCGTAAGAATCCACCTGTCCAAGAAAGACATTTTCAATGGTGACACCTAGTTTTTCCATTTCGGTTTTTAACCAACCTCTGTTTCTTCCACTCGTGGATAGCGGTTCGTCCAATATTTCCCCATCCATAATTACGGTCTGAGGTTCCTTAATCGGAGCAACAGTCAAATTCATATCCTTAGCGGTCAAAGGTTGGTTTTCTTTCTTTAGCAATACGCTTAAATCCCCAGTTGGCTCTAATAACGCAAATTCCACATCGGCTACTTTAAAGACATCCTTCTTTCGAAGCAATTCCAACAACTCATCGGTTGTGTATTTTTCCTTTTTTAAATTATCCTCCATGATTTTCCCATCTTTAATAAAAACAGTTGCTTTTCCTTCTATAAATTCACGAACGCCTTTGCTTTTTAAGGAAAGTAGACCGGCTAAAAAGGGCATTGCCGCGAAGATCACAATTCCGATTACCCCGTGAAACATGTTCCGTTCAAGTCCCATGACAACTTCTGCTCCTATACTTCCAATTGTAATACCAGTAACATATTCAAAGAAAGAAAGTTCGGAAAGTTGCTTTTTACCTAACCATTTTGTGATGAAAAAGAGCACAACAACAAACAATAGTGACCGCACGACTACATCCAACCAATCAGGCATTGCTAACACCTCCTGTAAAAGAATTGTTTATTTAAAAGCCTTCGTATTGGGGTTCTTCTCGTTCCAATTCTCCAACTCTTTTTTTTAAATCCGTTATGACTTCATGGACGACCATCATGGTCTCGTGTAAAGTTCGCTTCGATTCTGTGTCTTGCGTCCGTAGTGCCAAACTTGATAAATCAGATTCAATGCCTTTAAGACTGGCTAGAGATTGCTTAACTTGTGATGCGACTGTCATCTTGTATCATCCTTATCCTTTTGGTTTAAATATCAAAGCCCCAATCATACCAAAAATAATCGCAGCTGATATACCGGCACTTGTTACTTCAAACATCCCCGAAATGACTCCGATTAACCCATGTTTTTCTGCTTCAGCCATCGCCCCATGTACGAGGGAATTTCCGAAACTTGTAATTGGAACCGTAGCTCCTGCTCCTGCAAAATCGATAAATGGTTCGTATAGACCAAACCCGTCAAGAATGGCACCAATGACAACGAACGTACTTAATGTATGTGCAGGTGTAAGTTTAAACACATCAAACATAATTTGTCCGACGACACAAATCAACCCACCAACAACAAAAGCCCAAAAGAAAATCATGATCGTTATTCACCTCCGTATTCAATCGACACCGCATGAGCGATACAAGGAATCGTTTCACTTTGCTGAAAGCTTAACGGAGACAATAAAGCCCCTGTCGCTACAACTAATATTCGTTTAAATTCACCTTTCTTCATACGGTTTAACAAATGACCATAAACAACCGTTGCTGAACAACCCGCCCCACTAGCTCCTGCTAGTACTGGCTGCCCTTCCCGGTAAATCATCATCCCACAGTCCTGAAAGTTTTCTTTACGTATTGGTGTTCCATGTTTTTTAAATAAATCTAGGGAAACTTCGTGTCCAATTTGACCAAGGTCCCCGGTTACAATCAAATCATAATAAGATGGATCAAGATTTCTCTCGTTTAAATGAGCCTCAATCGTATCGACAGCTGCCGGAGCCATCGCCCCTCCCATATTAAAAGGATCTGTCATGCCCATATCAATGACACGGCCAATCGTAGCCGAGGTAACACGTGGTCCTTCTCCCGTCTGACTTAACAAAGCAACTCCTGCACCTGTCACCGTCCATTGTGCAGTAGGCGGTTTTTGTCCACCGTATTCAGTCGGATAACGAAACTGTTTTTCAACCGCAGTATTATGACTGGAAGCACCCGTTAACAAATAATTGGCTCCTTTTGTATTAACAAGATAGGCACCCAGAGCCAGTCCTTCCATTGAGGTCGAACAGGCACCAAACAATCCAAGATAAGGTGTCCCGAGTGTCCGGCAAGCAAAACTTGTCGGAGTAATCTGATTAATAAGGTCTCCTCCAAGGAAAAACTGAATTTGCTCCTTTTGAAGACCTGCTTTTTCAATTGCTCTTTGACAGGCTTCCTCAATAAGAACTTTATGGGCTTTCTCATAAGAATCTTGTTCTAACCATAAATCGGAATGAAGGAGATCAAAATCATCTGCAAGTAGTCCGTCTGCCTCAAACGGTCCGCCCACCGTTCCGGTAGAGATAATGACGGGTTTTTGATCAAAGATCCAAGTGCGATGACCCATTAGCATTACAATCCACCCCACTGAATAAGAATCGTTTTAATCGTAGCTATCACAAACGCAGAAAAGACACCAAACAAAATCACGGAGCCAGCTAATTTAAACATATTTCCACCCACACCTAACACAAACCCTTCGGTTCGATGTTCAATCGCAGCTGATATAACAGCATTTCCAAATCCGGTAACCGGAACAGCAGAACCTGCCCCTCCAAATTGTGCGATTCGATCATAGACTCCAAAGCCTGTAAGAAGCATTGAAATGAAAATTAAGGTTCCAACCGTTGGATTCCCAGCTGTTTGGTCTGTAAAATCAAAATAATAGATATAAAACATTTGAATGGCCTGTCCGATAAAACAAATGAGTCCACCCGTTAAAAAAGCTTTTATACAATTCTTAAATACCGGTCTTTTTGTTTCTAGTTGATTTTCAAGGGTTTGATACTCCTGTTGTACAGGTGTTAATAGTTTCTTTTGCTCGTTTGACATGTCTCCACCCTACTTCCATCACGCTTTTTCCTTCATTAGGCTTTTGATTTTGTCGAATTCTTTTTTTAATGTTTTCATATTTGTCTTATCTTTTTGTAATTTTTGTTCTAATTGTTCTAGTTCCAAATACATTTTTGAATCAGTTGAAACTTCAATTTTATGATCGGGGTATGCTTTTTCTAAGTCTGATTTCACTTTCTTTTCGATTTTCTTTAATCGAAACCGATCAAATTGGTTAACTTTTACTGCCAATAACAGCTCCTTATCTGTATTCACAGCCTTTACACCTGAAATCTCTTCTTCTTTTATTACCTTTTCTTTTGCTTGATTTGCAACAGATTGATCGATAGGCTTGCTTGTATGTACCTTTACGATATTTGCATCATTGGTAGTGGCAAACTGATTCTGATTTCCGGCACATCCTGATACAAGTCCGATAATCACTATTAAAAAAAGACCGATGTTTACTCTCTTATTCATGGGATCGCACCTCCGTTTCTATCCATAAATTGAAGTATAAAAAAGGTTGATTGAATCAACCACCCTTTTTTATAACTTTATTATTCTTTGTATTGAGGTTCTTCTTGTTCGATTTGTTGAAGACGTGGAGAGATACTGTCAACAATGGCTTGAGTTTGTTGAGCTGCTTGTTGGTAAAGCTGTTTCGCTTGTTCATTATCAGTGCCAAGTGAAAAGGTTTCGAAACTAGCTTGCGCACTTTTTAAACTTGCTAGAGTTGTCTTTACTTGATTTCCGACTGTCATTTAGATTCCTTCTTTCTTTTATATACTTACAAATGTATTGTTTCTTTTTTCATGGTATTTATGTAAAATGAGAATGGAAAATTAAGGGGATTACCTTATGCACAAGGAATTACAGGAAGGAAGCGTATACATTCTTTGAAAATAACCGTTAAATACACACAAAAAATAGGAATATATTTAATAGAGAGTGAACAAACTAGACACAGCATGAGACCAAAATTTCATGCTCCTTTCGGAGATACCTTCTGATCTTAATTGGGAGGTATCTTTTATTTTTGGTTCTTGGAATATAATTTTTAGTGTGAGATGGTATAAATAACGTATACTTTCTTTCATACGAGGAATGATAAGCAAAGACCAGATGGTCATTATTAGAATTAAGAAAGGGGACTTACCATGAATAAAAAGTGGTTTCTCATGCTAACAGGTACATTTTTATCTGCTATGATGTTAGTGGGCTGTAACGCTGATCAGGATCCTGCACCCCCTGAAGAAGATCAAAATCAGGTAGATGAAGATTTGAATGATACAAATGATCTCAATGGCGATACAGATCCTGAAAATGAAATGCCTGGCGTTGATGAAAACGATACGATTAATCAAGATGATGAAAAGGATAAGGATAAAGATCCAGAAGATCCAATAGAAGATGCAGAAGATATCCAAGATGAGGATAAAAAAGACAATTAATTCAGATGGCTGTTCTCTTTTTGATTTTTAATTTAAAAAAACCTGAAAATCAAATAGATTTTCAGGTTTTTTTGATTCTCCCAGTAAAGTCAAATCCTCAGATTCACTCTCTTATCAATTACTTTGTTAGTTATCTGCTATTTGTGCACTTTATTGGGCAACTTCTTACCAGGATTTCCATTACCTTGCGTTCTTTTATTTTTTTCTGCTTTATCTTGTTTGACGTGTAGTTTTTCTACAAATTTATTTGTGCTATCCATTTAAACCCCTCCTTCACATTTTGTAATTACTTTACCCCTTTTAAAAAAAAACATACAAACATGTACTGAGTTTGCATTTTGGAATATTTTATGGATGCATCTTTTTGTTGATCAAATCAAATACTTATAAATGATATTCTTTCCTGAGAGTATCAAAATATTTTAGTATTACCTATCCTAACTATGAGGTGATGACGAATGAGCTATAAAGATCATTTAGATCCACATTCTCAACTGTTTCACCATAATTGGACAAGACCTAAACGTTCAAAGTCTCAAGTTAATGGACATACTCAAATTTCCCAAATGACCATTAAATTACAAAGTAACGCTAAGGCTCATAGATGGTAAGGTTAGTCTAAGGTAGGTTAGAAAGAAGACATTCCGTCTTCTTTCTTTTATTTCACCAGCGTTTATACGTCTTTTAATCCTGTCCATAAATACATAATCAGTTCAACTTTTTCACACAATAGGTTCTAAGAGGTGAAACTTCTATGAGTAAAGTGAACTGTAGTCCTGGTGGTTCTGGTCAAGAATCGAACAGTAGTTCAAGTGAAGGGAATTTAAAGTGGTGGCAGCTATCCTTGATGGGTATCGGCTGTACCATTGGAACGGGGTATTTTTTAGGATCCAGTATTGGAGTAGCAATCACAGGTCCTTCAATCGTCTTTTCATTTATCTTAGCAGCTATCGGTACATATATTGTCTTTAATGTTTTAGCAAAAATGACGGCTGAGTATCCACAAAAAGGCTCGTTTTACTATTATGCTAAAAAAGCTTATGGAAATTGGGCTGGTTTTAGTTGCGGCTGGAATTATTGGTGTTCAAATATATTGATTATGGGTAGTCAGCTAACAGCACTATCCATTCTTTCACGGTTTTGGTTTCAAAATGTGCCTTTATGGCTTTTTGCTGCTGGATACGCAATTGTTTCTATATTAGTGGTTTTAACAGGTACGAACGGGTTTGACAAAATTGAAGATATTCTTGCTGTTATAAAATTTGCAGCGATTGTGATGTTTATTATTCTTGCTATAGCCGCCATTTTTGGTTTGTTTCACGTTGATGCTAAGCAATTGTCATTTCCTAATAAAACAACTGAACTTTTCCCTGAGGGATTTAAAGGATTTTGGTCATCCCTTATTTATGCTTTTTATGCTTATGGAGGAATTGAAGTAATTGGGCTTATGGCGATGCAACTTAAGAAAAAAGAAGATGCGCCTAAGGCTGGGAGTATAATGTTGCTTGCATTAGCTATTGTTTATGTCGTTTCACTCGGACTAGCCGTAACGATGGTTTCAATTGATTCTTTTCATGAAAAAGAAAGTCCCTTTGTTACCGCTTTAGCAGACTACAAGCTCGCTTTTTTCCCTCATGTGTTTAATGGGGCAATAATAATCGCTGGTTTTTCAACAATGACAGCTTCATTGTTTGGAGTGACCAATTTGCTGGTTACTTTAGCAGAAGACGGAGATGCTCCTTCTTTGTTCGCAAAAAAGATAAAAAAACTAAAAAGCTTACCATTACCATCTCTTGGACTAGGAGCAGTTGGCTTGTTAGTTTCAATTATTACAGCACTACTTTTACCAGACAAAACGTATGAGTATATCACAACAGCAGCAGGTATTTTGCTTCTATACAACTGGTTCTTTATCATCATTTCCTCGTTTAAAATTTTAAAATTAAAGTTCATGGGGAAATTTTTTGCATGTGTAGGTTTATTATTAATTTTTAGTGCAGTTAGTGGAACTTTATTAGAGAAATCCATACGTCCTGGTTTCTATGTAAGCTTGTTGTTCGTAGGGATTATTGGATTTGTCGCTGTTATCATGAGTAAATTTAAAAAGAAAAAGAACGATAAAAGTCAATCGGGTTTAGCCTAAGATCTATAATTAACTGATGACATAGTGGGGCTAGGAGTCTGTCCGACGGAATGAAATAGATGAATTTTTATTCAAAACTCTCAATTTTATACGCTATTACAACCGAATTATGAGTTGTGTTGGATAAATATTAACAAAAATCGTTTCACCGGACAGACTCCTAGGCGCTGGTGCTGGATTCAGAAACGCATAGTAAGTCTAAAATTATATAAATTCTGGTGATAATCTAAAAAAAGGGTGTTGATTTATTAAAATCAACACCCTTTTTAAACACTCTTATTCATAGCTAGCTAAGTCTGTCAAAGATTCCATATGACTAGCAATCATCGCAATGATCGTGCTCGCTTCTTCTCTTGAGAAGATGAGGCTATTTTCGTCCTTAATAATTTCATTTTCTTCGGTTGTAAGTCGGCTAATTCTTCTTAATACACCATCACCTGTATCCTTTAATATTCCAAACTGATAGGTGATTTCAACTTCATCTTTATAAGCGACTGCCGTTACTTCTGGTGTTTCCCATTCCACTTCAATTTCCTCAAAAAATTCTTCTGCTGTAACGTCCATTTCTTCTTCATTTAAATAGTCATGTAAATGATCATGTATAGTGTCGATGATTTCTTCTATATCGGGAAGCATAAGCCTTGAGAGTTGCCCTACTTCATAATCAAAAGTTTCAACATAGAATTCCTCATTCTTTGGATCAAATGAAAGTGTACTGAAATATTCCCGCTCTTCCATGTTCTCCATTTCAAGGAAAAAATCAATTCTAGGGTGTTTTGACGCTCTGTCAATCGACATATTACCAGATTGGTCATATTTCTCACAAATTGATGTAAGATGGTCTTGAAGCTCGGCACTAATTCTATCAAACCACAGCATAGACATATGAGATCCTTCCCTTCAACGTTTCTCTTATTCACATTTATTTTCCCTCTTTTCTCACATCCTATCCTCAAAAATCATAAAATAGGCGGGAGCTCTTCATCTAGGAAAAATAATATATTTTTGACCTAGATAGTTTAAGATTGTGTAGATCCCTGAACCCACAATTACAGCCAAATTCTTTTCATCTAAGCCTATATAATAGATATGAGAGTAGATCAAACTAGCAATTAATTCACCACTAGAAAATGAACAAATATAACAAAAACAAATTAAAAGGATAAAGCTGAAAAACACTTTATGAATTGCGGCTTTGCTATGAAACGTAACCAACCGATTTAGAAAAAAACTTACTAAACCACCGACCACTATTCCAACTAAAGTCGAAATCCAATACGAGCACCCAAAGACATTCATTAAGAGAAAAACAGTAAATAGTCCAATCAATGTGTTTACGATACCTACTACTAAAAACATAAGAAACGTTTTAGTTGGTTTCAGGTAGTTTACGAATATCCAAGTCATAATAATCATCATTTTTCCCTATGAAGTCCTTTTCTAATGTATGTGATAAATTAAACATGTCAATATCAACGATAAATTTGGGTCGATGCTTCGACTCTAAATAGGTCTTTCCTATGTATTCACCAATTAAGCCTATTGCCATTAACTGTAATCCACCTATTAACCAAATTGACGTAATAAGAGATGTCCAACCTAACTCAGTTGTACCTAAAAATTTGAGTGAAAGAAAATAAATTCCAAATAACCCACTTACGAAAAAAAATAAAGATCCTATTAATAAAACAAAACGGATTGGAGTAATCGAAAAAGAAGTAATCCCGTCAAAAGCAAAGGCTAGCATTTTTTTTAGTGGATACTTTGTTTCACCTGCTAATCTTTCCTTCCGGTCGTAATACACAAAAGTTGAATGGAAGCCTATTAGGGGAACAATTCCTCGTAGAAACAGATTCACTTCTTCAAACCTCTCAAGTTCTTGAATTGCCCGTTTACTCATTAACCTGAAATCAGCATGATTAAAAACAAGATTAACACCCATTTTTCTCATTAACTTATAAAAACCTTGTGCCGTGCATCTTTTAAAAACAGTATCTGTTTCACGTTTTTTCCTCACTCCATAAACAACATCATACCCAGTTCGGAATTTTTCGATAAGGTTGCGGATCACAGCAATGTCGTCTTGTAGGTCAGCATCAATCGACACCACACAGTCAGAAGCATCCTTTGCAGCTAAAAGTCCAGCTAAAAGAGCGTTCTGATGTCCAACATTTTTAGAGAGTCTTAAACCTTTCGTCGTTTCCTTTGTTAAACTTTCTTTATAGATTATTTTCCATGTTTGATCTTTGCTTCCATCGTCAACATAAAGAATTTTACTAGCATTCGAAATTAAGCGTTCGGAAATCAGTTCGATTGTTAATTTATGAAGTTGTGAAATTGTTTCTTTTATGACTTCTTCTTCGTTATAACAGGGTACTACGATTGTTAAAACAGGTTCATTCATCAAAGATCCCTCCACTTTCACATTGCCTTGTATAAATAAATTTCCCATGCTGCTTCGTTTGATTCAAAAATCCCTTCTAGAACTAATCGATTTTCACTGGCGTTATCGATAGGCACAGCAGAAAAGATATACTGACCACCCAGCTCTTTAAATGGTTCAATATTAAGTTGAAGGTTTTCCAAATGTTTTTTTGAAGTTTTCTTAAACATATAATGTTTGCCAATCTCACTCGAAAAAATGTAACACCGTCCACCCCACTCATCAAAATAGGTTTTAATTGTCTTATTTTTAGCAAGTTCCTTCTCGATAATTTTACGAAATGCGTATTTGTAGTGAAGAGGATAAAAGTTATTGTATGTATCCAGAGTATAAAACCCATTGTACTGGGCAACAGCAGGATGAATTCCGATACTTGCAACCCGATAATCTTTTAGAGGTAAATTTATGTATTCCTTAATTTCTTTAAACAATTCTTCCGCATAAAATTCTTTTACAGAAGGTTTATTTTGATAAACGAACTCGTCATTAAATGCTCCAAGCAGAAGAAGCTGTGCAATAATAAATATAAGGACGAGCGATTTGAACTTTTCGTATTGATCCCATATTATTTTTAATCCAAGCGCAAAACCTAGATAAATTAGTAGGGGCCTAAGAAAATGAAAACGAGCAAAATTAAACGTATCTAGAAAATGGAATCTCTCTGTAAGTGGTACCCATCCTTTATAAAACCAAAATGCATACCATAGTGAAAGAGAGAAGTTTAAAGCAAGCACTGTAATGAAGAGTTTCTCTCGAAACCATAATCGTTTACTTATAATTAAATAGACTGCAAATAGCAAAACCGGTAAAATAAATAACCCATGAACTGTCATAACATGTGTATGTCCCAAGATAAAATTCTTAAATGTTAATCGAATAACCCTCCATAATGATAATCTTGCGTGAAAATAATCATCCCGACTATTCGCTATATTGGAGAAAAGAAAGGAATGGACAAGTCTATATTCGACAAGCATAAAAAGAAGTGTCATATAAATAATTGACAAAAGAAATCGGATGTTTAGACTTTTATATTTAATAAGATCCACTAACCAAAAAACACCGACAGCCACGATAAAAAAGAAAAACCCTAAAACAAAACTTGAATAGAGAGGTAGCAAAGTAAGAACCAAGTAATTCTTCCACGATTTTTTTCCATTTCTTATATTTAGAAATGCCCATAGAGCCAAAGGCATCCCCAAAGTGCTAAGCATACCAGAGGGCCAAAAAGGAGTAAGTGCAAATGCTAAGGATACACCAACCCTAATAATTGCGTATTTTCTATCTTGGATAAAGTGTCCGTTTAACAGGAGATACATGCCAATAAAGGCAACAAACCTCGCAATTGTTTGACTCAAACCATATGCAATCATAGTGGGAAACAAAGCATATAACCAAACAATCACACTGTATTCTGTTCCAAGTGCGTTTCGCGGTAACCCGTTTATAATTTGAGGTATCGTAGAATCAACATCCCCGAAGATTTCGCCGCTTTCAGCTAGAACTTTGTACCACGTTAAATTCGAGTCTAAATTATCATGTACCCGAATGTGGGCATTGTCACCTAAAAGAAATAGAGGTGAGAGATATATGATTATGATAAGAATTGCCCCGATAATCAATTTAGACTCCTGTTCACTTTTTTTAAAAATCAACCAATACACCTCATTTATTAAACAGGATGAGTATTTATAATGTTTACCACTTATTGAAGATTATTCCTACTACTTTGGATTTTCCTATTAATAGTCATTAAAAAGGACGTAAAAAAAGAACACTGTTATTTAACAGTGTTCTCAATGTAAATTAGATAATTGACAATTCTTTTCCGGCTTTTTCAAAAATATCTAATGCCTCTTGAAGTTCTTCCTTCGTATGTTGAGCTGTAACGATTGTACGCACACGTGCTTGGCCTTTTGCTACAGTTGGGAATGCAATTCCTTGAGCAAATACACCATACTGTAAGAGCTTATCTGAAAACTGATGTGCAAGAGCGTCATCACTCACAATAACAGGCGTTATAGGCGTCTCACTTACTCCTGTATTAAATCCAAGCTCAGCTAACCCTTTTTTAAAGAATTTAGCATTATCCCACAGTGTATCAATTAATTCAGGTTCTTCTAGTAATACATCAATCGCTTCAATGCATGCAGCTGTAACTGCTGGTGGATGTGAAGTACTAAAAAGAAATGGTCTACCTTTATGGATTAGATAATCAATGAGTGTACGAGTACTCGCTACATATCCGCCTAGTACTCCAATTGCTTTACTTAAAGTACCTACTTGAATATGAACTCGTCCGTCTAAACCGAAATGATTGACAGTTCCTCGGCCGTTTTCGCCTAGAACACCTGAAGCATGGGCATCGTCAACCATTATGAGAGCATCGTATTCTTCAGCAAGCTCTACGATTTCAGGAAGTGGTGCAATGTTTCCATCCATCGAGAACACACCATCCGTGACAATAATTCTAACTCGGAATTCTTGAGACTCTTTTAAGGCTCTTTCTAAATCTTTCATATCAACGTGATTATAAACTTTTCTGGCAGCTTTTGTTAGACGAATTCCATCAATAATTGATGCATGATTTAACGCATCAGAGATTACCACATCTTCTTTTGTTAATATTGAAGAAAGTACACCTTGGTTCGTTGTGAAACCTGATTGAAATACAAGAGCTGCTTCAGTATGCTTAAATGTTGCAAGCTTTTGCTCTAGCTCATTGTGCATGCTGAATGTTCCTGCAATCGTTCGTACTGAACCTGTACCAGCACCAAATTTTTCAACTGCTTCAAGAGCTGCCTTTCGTAATCTGGGGTGTGAGGTTAAGCCTAAGTAGTTGTTTGATGACAATTGAATGACTTCTTTTCCGTTAATGACTACTTTTGAGCCTTGTTCTGATTCAATTGGTATTAACTTACGAAACGTACCTTGTTCTTTCATTTCATCTAATTCTGTTTGTAGATAGTCAAAACCCTTCATTTATGTGCCTCCTAATCATTTATGGATGTAATACTACTTTACCACATGTACCTTTTATCATAAGATCAAATCCCTTTTCAAACTCTTCTAAAGTAAAATGGTGAGTGATCAATGGTTTTACATCCACTTGACCAGACTTTAATAATCTTGATACCTGTTGCCATGTTTCATACATTTTTCTACCTGTAATCCCTTGAACCGTAATTCCTTTAAACACGATATCATTTGTTACATCAAGTTCAACAGGTCTAACGGGCAAGCTCAAAATAGATACCCGCCCCCCGTTTGTTACCATTTTAAAGCCTTGATTCATTGCGATTGGATGACCGGACATTTCACATACCACATCTACGCCATTGCCTTCCGTTAATTCTAGTGCAACTTGCAACGGGTCCTCATTTTTAGAATTTACAACAGTGGTTGCACCCATTTGTTTTGCCAGGTCAAGACGGTAATCATTTAAATCAAAAGCAAGTACTTGAGATGCTCCAGCAGCTTTAGCAACCCCAACTGCCATAATGCCGATCGGTCCACAGCCGATAACTGCTACAATTTTACCAGCCACGTCTCCAGATAGTACAGTGTGAACAGCATTTCCCATTGGTTCTTGAATGGATGCCACATCAAATGGCATATCCTTAGGGTTTTTCCATAGATTTGTAGCGGGTAGAGCTACATATTCTGCAAAACAACCATCTGTGTCGACACCAATAATTTTTGTGTTTTTACAAATATGAAACTGCCCTGTTAAACATTGTGGACATTCACCGCAAACTAAATGTGTTTCAGCAGATACAAAATCACCTATTTCAACATTTGTGACCTTAGAGCCGATTTGCACAACTTCTCCTGCAAATTCATGACCAAATACATACGGAGGATTAACTCGACTTTGTGACCATTCATCCCACGTATAGATATGAACATCTGTGCCGCATATTGATGTTGCTTTTACTTTTATTAAAGCCTCATTTTCTTTAATCTGAGGAATATTTACCATTTGAAGTTCAGCACCAAAGCCTTTGTGATGCTTGACTATCGCTTTCATTTTTCCGTTCAAGATGAACACTCCCTTTAGTAATAAATCCATGTTCTATAATGATATTATCACTCAATAATACTTTAGTAAAGATCACAGTCCACACACAATGGACAATTGAACATAGAGGGAGAAAAACGTAAAATTTTTATAAAAAAAGAGACTGTCGATAAACGACAAGTCTCGTGTAAATTACATAAACTCTGCTACTAATTGTTTAAACTTATCCTCATCCATTGTTAACTCGGCTTTTGATAATGGTTCTTCACTGTAGGTTTGAATACTTTCTTGATAGGATTTTTGCTCTTTGTTTTGATAGATCAGACCTGTGACTAGGCCTTTGTTTTCCATTAGTGTTTGCATAGCCACTGCTTTATTAGAAGGATCATACCCTTCAATGTCACTTAATTTCGTTAGGTTTTCTTTAAACCAATCATACGTATTGACTTTATTGTATGTTACACAAGGACTAAATACGTTTATGAACGAGAACCCTTTATGGTTAATCCCCGCTTCAATTATTGAAGTCAAATCCTTTAAATCTGTTGAAAAACTTTGTGCAACAAATGTTCCACCTGCAGTTAAAGCCATTTCCATTACAGATAGTGCCGATTCAATCGAGCCCAATGGAGTACTTTTTGTTTTAAAGCCAGCATCACTTCGCGGTGATGTTTGACCTTTTGTTAATCCATAGATTTGGTTGTCCATTACGATATAAGTAATATCGATGTTTCGACGAATTGCATGAATGGTGTGACCCAATCCTATTGCAAAACCGTCTCCATCTCCACCAGAAGCAATTACAGTTAAGTCTCTATTCGACATCTTCACACCTTGTGCAATTGGTAGAGAGCGCCCATGGATACCGTGGAATCCGTAAGAGTTAATATAGCCTGAAATTCGTCCAGAACACCCAATTCCAGAAACGACTGCAAGATTATCTGGTTGCAAGCCAACATTTGCAGCTGCACGCTGGATGGCAGCTTGTACAGAAAAGTCTCCACAACCAGGACACCAGTTAGGTTTTACGTTATTACGAAAATCTTTAAACGTCGACATTTATAACAACTCCTTGCATTTCGTATGAATTTCATGAGGCAAGAAAGGGTTTCCGTCATATTTTAGAAGGGAAGATACCTTGTCTGCGTGCCCTACGTTCATTTTTAGAATATTGGCAAGTTGTCCAGTTGCATTGTTTTCTACAACTACAACCTTTTTGGCTGCTTGAACGAGTGGTAACATCTCTTGCGACGGGAACGGATGAAGAAGACGTATATGCGCATGATTAACAGAGATACCATCATTTTCAAGTCGATCCATCGCTTCTTCAATCGTACCTCTTGTTGAATTAAAACCAACTAAAAGCAGATCAGGATTTTCATGTTTTGTATCGGTATGAACAGGTGTTTTAAACTTAATGTTCATTAACTTTCTTAAACGTTTGTCCATTTGTGCTTTACGGTTTCCAGCGGCTTCCGAAGGTTTCCCTGATTCATCATGTTCAACACCCGTCATATGGTGTATTCCATTTTTCATACCAGGTACAACTCGAGGGGATACTCCATCCTCTGTAATCTCATAACGCTTAAAGTACTCTTTATTTTCCAACTCAGCTAAGTTAGACTCTTCCATTAATTTACCACGGCGAATTTCAATTTTACTATAGTCAAGCGGTTCAACTGTTTGCTTCCCGAGAGAAAGCTGCAAATCTGTTAATATGATAACAGGACACTGATATTCCTCAGCAATATTGAATGCTTCAATCGTATCGTAGAATGCTTCTTGAACTGTACTAGGGGCCATTACAACCTTTGGAATTTCACCATGTGTTCCATAGATCATTGCCATTAAATCAGATTGTTCCTGCTTTGTTGGTAAGCCAGTACTTGGGCCTCCACGTTGAGTATCAACAATAACAAGAGGAGTTTCTGTAATCCCGGAAAGCCCGATTGCTTCCATCATTAACGATAATCCAGGTCCAGCGGATGCAGTAAACGTTCGCGTCCCTGCATAGTTCGCTCCAATCGCCATTGTACAAGCAGCAATCTCATCTTCTGTTTGAATAACAGCTCCACCAAACTCAGGAAGTTTGTCAATTAAGTATTCCATGATCTCAGATGCAGGCGTTATTGGATATGCTGCCATAAATCGAAGTCCGCCTGCTAGTGCACCAAGTGCAATGGCGTCATTCCCAATCATAAACATACGTTTTTGTTCATCTGCTTTTTCTAAAAATAAGTCTTCGCGATTAAATCCGAGTTCTTCTTTTATGTATTCTGCACCCTTTTTAATCGCTTCCATATTCTTTTCAACAATTTGCTGTCCCTTACGACCATAAATTTCATTTACTACTTCATGGTATTGGCTCGGATCTAAATCAAGGATCGCACTCGTTGTTCCAATTGCAACCATATTTTTCATCAACGATGTTCCGAGCTCTGCTGCAAGTTCAGTAAATGGAACAGAGTATAGTGTTACATTCGTATCATTGGGAATTGTTGGCTTAAATTTAGAATCTGCGATAACGATTCCGCCATCTCGCAATTCAGCAAAGTTTACATCGATAGTTTCTTGGTCAAAAGCTACTAAAATATCAAGATCATCTGAAATTGAACGTACTTGTGTAGTACTTACCCGAATTTTGTTATTGGTGTGCCCACCTTTGATTCGAGACGAAAAATGGCGATAACCGTATAAATAATAACCTAATCTGTTTAGTGCGATGGAGAATACTTCACCGGTACTTTCAATACCTTCTCCTTGTTGGCCGCCAACTTTCCAAGAAAGCTGATTAATCATGTTCCTTACACCCCTTTAGATATGTACATTTGTTTATATATTTTTAGGATAAATACGAATATGTTACACATTCACAAGTAATCCACGATGAATTTAATAAATCAAAGTGGCTAAGTTGGAATTGTACTAAACGTTTATAATTTTAGACCTATAAGAAGAAAAAAACAAGAGTTTTAAGGTAACTTTTAGTGATTTATTGATAATATTTCTATTTATTTAAAATTTTCAACTAAATTATCTTTTACTAATAAGAAATGTGTTCAGCAAAGTTTCTAAACGTGAACTTATCTACTAAATCTTTTGGATAATATTGGTGCATTGTGTTAATTAAGGTCATGTAAGATGAATAATTAGATAGTCCAGTAATTGTCTCATCAATTCCATCAAAATCTGATCCAAAACCAACACTATTTACACCACCAAGTGAGCAAACATAATCTAAATGGTTTATCACGTCTTTTATTGAGCAACTACTAGCTTGACTAGTAAAAAAAGGTACAAATGTGATTCCAATCATTCCATTCTTGTGTATGAGAGCTTTTATTTGTTCGTCTCTTAAATTACGAACATGAGGACAAAGCTTATACGCGTTAGAATGAGAGGCAATCGGAAAGTTAGCAATCTCAATCGCCTCCCAAAAACTTCTTTCGCTTGCATGTGATAGGTCTATCCATAATCGCTTTCCATTTAACCAGTGAATAACATTTCGACCGAAGTTGGTGATTCCTCCATTTCGCTCTTCTTTTGCACCATCTGCAACTAGATTTGCATAGTTCCAAGTAAGTCCCACTGAACGAACACCTAAGCGGTGAAAGATCTCCAATGTTTCTAGGTCATCTCCAATTGCGTCACAACCTTCGAGGGTAAGGATAGCTCCTATCTCCCCTTCTTTTAACGAAAGTAAATCAGCACCTGTTAAAATCAGTTTAATTTGGTCATATTCTTCTAGAACTTTTTTATAGAAGATGTTAATCTGGGCCAATGCTACATCCTTGCGTCTAGAAAAAGGAACCTCCTCTGGAACGAATAGTGCAAAACACTGTACTTTGGCATGAGTGTTTATTAGTTGTTGTATTGAAATTTGCAAGGTAGAATCATTGAATGCATGAATGGTAGGATCTCCCCACAATTTATAAAGCAAATCACAATGCGCATCGAAAATTCTCAGGGACTCCCCCTCCTTCATTCGAGTTTCTCTTCTTATGTTTGTTTCGATCATTATAGATTTCGAGGTTTTAAAAAAATAACCTGTTTGCACATTTGGCAAACAGGTCGAAGCCTTTATTTAACGAGGTTCGACAATTAGTTTAATTGCCGTTCGCTCTTCACCATCAATTAGGATATCTGTAAAAGCAGGGATGCAAATTAAATCTACCCCACTTGGTGCGACAAAACCACGCGCAATCGCTACTGCTTTAACAGCTTGATTTAACGCCCCTGCTCCTATCGCTTGTATTTCGGCATGTCCACGTTCTCTGAGCACTCCAGCTAATGCACCCGCAACAGAATTCGGACTAGACTTTGCTGAGACTTTTAATATATCCATTTCTACTTCCCCCTTGTTTTTACAATGAATACTTGAGAGTTCATTAGAACAATCATTAGTAGATTTTATTCAAAAAAGCTCCCCTTTTTCTTCTTTTTTGAACTTGGTTAGCTAATCATTCCATTGATACTATATTCACTAGGGGGTCGTAGTATTCCTGCTTGCGCACATGTTTTTCCTAAAAATTCTAACTATAATACACTTACTCAAAAAACATATGATCGTCGTTAATTAACACTCTTTCAATTTTTTTAGCATTGCCTGTTTTCTCATCTATTTCAACAACTACTCCATTTAATTGTGTTCGACCATTTGCCACTTCAAATCGGATTGGTAAGTTCGTTTTAAACCTCTTTATAATAAGATCACGATCAACGCCTAGTATGCCATCATACGGCCCAGTCATGCCAACATCTGTTATGTATGCAGTACCCTGCTCTAAAATCCGATTGTCAGCTGTCTGTGTATGTGTATGAGTTCCAACGACTGCTGAAACTCTACCATCTAAGTACCAGCCCATTGCTTGCTTTTCACTAGTTGCTTCTGCATGAAAATCGACAAAAATCAGCGATGTTCGCTTTCTTGCTTCCTCAATTAGCTCATCAGCCTTCCCGAAAGGACAGTCTGATGGTTGTAAGAAGACACGACCCTGTAGGTTAATCACGGCTACTTCTTTCCCTGCTACTCGGACATAAACAATTCCCTTCCCTGGATTGTTTTCAGGAAAATTAGCAGGTCGAATCAGCTTGTTGGCACGATCGATAAAATCAAAAATCTCCTTATTATCCCAGGTATGATTACCCATTGTAATCACGTGTGCACCTGACTCAATAAATTGGTGATAAACCTTTTCACTAATTCCTTTGCCATTTGTGGAATTTTCACCATTGATAATGATTAGATTCGGCTTATATTTTGTTTTAAGCTTTGGCAAGTATTCTTTCACCATGTCTCGCCCTGGGGAACCATACACATCTCCGACAAACAATATTTTCATTTTTATAGTCCTCTCTATATTCAACCTTTTACAGTAACATTGTAGCTTACTTTTTGTTTTACGTAAAAAAGCGCAAGCGTCTTGGTCAGACTTATGACCTCGAGGCAGTCAAAAGCGCGACGTCCTGTCGCATTGACTGCACTAGCACGTCCTGTTCGTCGGGGCTAGGCGCTGGCGCTGGATTCAGAAACGCGGAATCAGTATCAAGTTTTATGCTTTCTTATATGTTAAAAAAAGAAAGTGGTGCAAAAGGCTGCACCACTTTACTTCGCATATTCAACTGCACGTGTTTCACGTATAACAGTTACTTTTATGTGTCCTGGATAATCAAGTTCTTCTTCGATTCGTTTTCGGATATCACGCGCTAATCTGTGTGCTTCTAAGTCGTCAATCGCATCTGGCTTCACCATAATACGAACTTCACGTCCTGCTTGGATCGCAAATGATTTTTCAACACCCTCATAAGACTCTGAAATTTCTTCAAGCTTCTCAAGTCTTCGGATGTAGTTTTCAAGTGTTTCACTTCGCGCACCCGGTCTAGCTGCTGATAATGCATCCGCTGCTGCAACAATTACTGCAATGACTGATGTCGGCTCTGTATCTCCATGATGTGAGGCAATACTATTAATAACAACTGGATGCTCTTTGTATTTTGTTGCTAGCTCAACGCCAATTTCAACGTGGCTACCCTCGACTTCATGATCAATAGCTTTACCGATATCATGCAATAGTCCTGCGCGTTTTGCTAACGTTATATCTTCACCAAGTTCTGCTGCCATTAGACCAGCTAAGTATGCAACTTCTGTAGAGTGTTTTAAAACGTTTTGACCATAACTTGTTCTGAATTTTAATCGTCCCAAGATTTTTATTAAATCAGGATGTAAACCATGAGCTCCTACTTCGAATGTAGTTTGCTCACCTACTTCTCTGATGTATTCATCCACTTCACGACGAGATTTCTCTACCATCTCTTCGATACGTGCAGGATGGATACGACCGTCCTGAACTAGCTTTTCTAACGCGATTCTTGCCGTTTCTCTACGAATTGGATCAAAACCGGATAAGATAACAGCTTCAGGCGTATCATCAATGATGAGATCAATACCAGTTAATGTTTCTAAAGTTCGAATGTTACGTCCTTCACGACCAATAATACGGCCTTTCATCTCATCGTTCGGAAGGTTTACAACTGAAACGGTTGTTTCTGCAACGTGATCTGCTGCACAACGTTGAATCGCAAGCGAAAGAATTTCTTTAGCCTTCTTGTCCGATTCTTCCTTTGCACGGTTCTCGCTTTCTTTTACCATGATAGCGATATCATGTGAAAGTTCATTTTCAACTTTATCAAGAATAATATGTTTCGCTTCATCTCGAGTTAAGCTAGAAATGCGTTCAAGTTCTGTTTGCTGTCTACGTACAATCTCGTCCACTTTGCTTTCCATGTCTTCAATATGCTGTTGTCTTTCATTCAGAGAATCTTCTTTTTTCTCTAGGACAATTTCGCGTTTGTTTAGCGATTCATCTTTGCGATCAAGATTCTCTTCCTTTTGTAATAAACGATTTTCTTGTTTTTGAAGCTCATTTCGTCGTTCACGGATTTCCTGCTCAGCTTCCGTTCGAAGCTTATGAATTTCATCCTTCGCTTCGAGAAGCGCTTCTTTTTTCGTTGCTTCAGCATCGCGCCTTGCATCTTCAAGAATTTGTTCAGCTGCACTTTTTGCACCTGCAATTTTCGCTTCTGCAATGGATTTACGAACAAAATAGCCAACAACTGCACCGACGATTAGGCCAAGCAAAATGGAGATGATAGTAATAGGTTCCATCATTACACCTCCTCTTGCTATGAACTTGTTTCTTGCTAGATTAAAGTGTCGGCATGTACATTGTTCAATTAAGTTTTCAACATACAAGCTCAGGAGCTTAGGTTTTTATGTTGATACTTGTCGATTCAAAATACGTTTTAAAAACGACCTAGCTTAAAAATACCAACATCTTGCTTTCAAAGTGCTTCAATATCATTCTACAAAAAAGTAAAATATACATCCTAATTGTAAATCTGTGAAAATTTCTTGTCAAGCCCGGTAGGTAAAGGATTCTCAGCTATTCCAAAATTTATCTCAAACACGGTGTTTAATAAAATAGAAAAGAGGCGTAAATACGCCTCTTAATCCTCTAATAAACTCAATTCTTTTTCCTCATCTTCACTAGCTAGGTGGTCTTTATCTAATCCGTAATGTTTACGAATTTTCTCGTGAATTTCTTGTCGAATTGCAGGATTTTCTTTAAGGAAGATTTTTGCATTTTCTCGACCTTGCCCTAAACGTTCTTCATTATAGGAATACCATGACCCACTTTTTAAAACGATGTCGAGATCCGTTCCTAAATCGACAATTTCACCTTCTTTTGAAATTCCTTCACCATACATAATGTCTACTTCTGCAACTTTAAATGGTGGTGCAACTTTATTTTTTACCACTTTAATTTTAGTCTTGTTACCGACCATATCGTTACCCTGTTTTAACGTTTCTGCGCGACGAACTTCTAAACGTACAGAAGAATAGAATTTTAATGCACGGCCTCCAGGAGTAACTTCTGGATTACCAAACATTACGCCAACCTTTTCACGAATTTGGTTAATAAAGATTGCAATGATATTAGATTTACTGATTGCACCAGATAATTTACGTAATGCTTGAGACATTAAACGTGCTTGAAGACCTACGTGTGCATCTCCCATCTCACCTTCAATTTCAGCTTTTGGTACAAGAGCTGCTACTGAGTCAATAACTAAAATATCAACTGCGCCACTTCGTACAAGCGCTTCAGCAATTTCAAGTGCTTGCTCACCCGTATCTGGTTGAGACAGAAGAAGTTCATCAATATTGACGCCTAGCTTTTGCGCATAATCAGGGTCCAAAGCATGCTCTGCATCAATAAATGCTGCTTGTCCACCTCTTTGTTGCACTTCTGCAATTGCGTGCAATGCAACAGTCGTTTTACCAGAGCTTTCTGGTCCGTAGATTTCTATTATTCTACCACGTGGATACCCACCAACACCTAATGCTGCATCTAATGCGAGAGAACCACTTGGGAATGTTGAAATTCTACGATCTGTTTGTTCTCCTAGTTTCATAATAGAACCTTTACCGAACTGTTTCTCTATTTGTTTTAACGCCATATCTAAGGCTGCTTTACGATCACTCAAGTGTGTTTCCTCCTTTAATTTCTAACTATAACTAATATAACGCTTTTTTCAGCTTTTGCCAAGTAAAAATCGAACGTTTATTCGTTTTTTTAACAGGAAAAGTTTATGAAAATTTAATAATCTCCTAGAAGAAAAAGTAGTTTTGTAGTCTAAATAGGTAGTAAAAAATTAATTTTAAGTTTCGACTATAAATCTTTTTAAAAAAGCGCAAGGCCTTGGTCAGCCTTAGGCATAGCATAAGGCTATTCTAAATAGAAGGCGTTTTTTGGCCTTCAATTTAAAATTAACTTATGACCTCGAGGCAGTTACAACCGCGACGTCAATCGCCATGACTGCACTAGCACGTCCTGTGCGTCGAGGCTAGGCGCTGGGCAGTCAAAAACGCGACGTCCTGTCGCATTTGACTGCACTTGCACGTCCTGTGCGTCGGAGCTGGACTTGCGAAACGCAGACTTAGTATCAAATTTTATGCTTTCTTATATGTCAAGAAAAAAATACAGCTAATTAGCTGTATTCTCCTTCAATGACTTTCATAATGTAATAGCATCCATACTTAGCGGTTCTTTTTCGAATCCCATTTCTGTCGCCAGCTAGATTAAGAGGGAAAACCTTTGTTGGTTTTTTACTCATTGATATACCTATAAACACTGTTCCAACTGGTGTATTTTCTAAAGGTTCAGGACCTGCAACTCCCGTAAAACTAATCCCTATATCACTGCCAGTTAAATTTCTGATATTGTCTGCCATTTCTCTCGCACATTGTTCACTTACTGCACCGTGTGCTTTAAGTGTTTCTTTTGAAACCTTTAGGATGTTTTGTTTTACTTCATTTGTGTAGCAAACAAGACTGCCCTTTAAAACAAGTGATGTTCCTTTAATCGAAGTTAATTGTTCTGAGAAAAGCCCACCAGTTAGGCTTTCAGCAGCCGACAGTGTTATTTTATAGTCAATCATCTTTTTCATTAATTCTGTAACAAGTGTTGTTTCATCATAGCCGTAAAAATATTGACCAACTCGGGTTTGGATCGTTTTTTCTAACCCATTGAGTAGTTGAATAGCCACCGTCTCTTGTTCATGTTTAGCAGTTAAGCGAATTGTTACTTCTCCGTCTGAAGCTAATGGTGCTATCGATGGGTTGCTTTGTCCGTCGATTAAGTCTTGAAGGTCTGTTTCAAGTTGTGATTCACCAATTCCAAAAAAACGGAGCACCCGAGAAATGATTTTCTCTTGAAAGCCCAATTGAGTTGTGAAGTACTCTCGACCGTGATTCGTGAACATTGGCTTCATTTCACTTGGAGGGCCAGGGAGCAACATGTAAAACTTGTCTTCGTATTGAAGTGCCATGCCTGGTGCCATTCCAAAGTCATTTCTTAGAATACACGAGTTTTCAAGAACAAGAGCTTGCTTTTTATTATTTTCAGACATGGATCTTTTTGTTTTCTTAAAATAATCTTCAATAAAGGTTAGCGCTTCTTCATTCGTCACCAAGCGCCTACCTAAAGCTTTTGCAATCGTTTCCTTAGTTAAGTCGTCTTTCGTCGGTCCTAGCCCCCCCGTGAAGATCAGTACATTAGAACGAGTTTGTGCAGTTTTTATTGCCTGCTCTAGTCTCTCCGGGTTGTCACCTACGACTGTATGGTAATAGACATTCATGCCTAGCTCTGCTAGTTGCTTTGATAAGAATTGAGCGTTGCTATTCACAATTTGGCCTAATAAAAGCTCTGAGCCAACTGCAATAATCTCTGTTTTGACTTTCATTCCCTCATCCCTCTCAGTCGCTTATTTCGAGTTTTTAAATGCTTGCATGTTTTTAGCGAAATAATCCCAGCCAGAATAGACCGTAAAGAACGTAGCAACCCATAATGAAATCATTGCAAAAGGGAAGTTTACAAATTCAAAAGGAAGGTTGTGTAATAATAACGCTGAGACTGCAATAATTTGCGCCCAGGTCTTAATTTTCCCTAGCATATTTGCTGCAACAACTTCCCCGGTTCCTGCTAGCACAAGTCTTAAACCTGTCACTGCAAACTCACGGCTAATAATTAAAATAACCATCCATGATGGCGCAAAACCAAGCTCAACTAAAATAACCAACGCGGCAGAAACAAGAAGCTTGTCTGCTAGCGGATCGAGGAATTTTCCTAAATCTGTCACTTGATTAAGTTTTCTTGCGTAATATCCATCTATCCAGTCAGTTGTTGAAGCAATAATAAATAACAGGGCACCTACGAAGTGTGTAACAGGAATCGTTTCTGAACCGAATGCCAATTCTCCCCATTCAAAAGGGGCTAGCATAATGATCATGAAAACGGGAATAAGAAAAATTCGTGAAATGGTGATTTTATTAGGTAAATTCATTTTTTGTCTTCCTCCAAGGTTCTATCTTAAAAAGAATAGGTATTCACTTAATTTTGTTATTATGTATTATAAGGTTTTTGTAAAAAAAGTAAGAAAAAGTCATCAAGGAAGATGACTTTATTCTTGTGTATTAAGGATGTTGATATTTTGAATGGTTTCGTCACTTGGGTTAATCTCATACTTTAGGACTTCCCCATTTATTTTAATTTCTGTACCAGGGACATTGCCAATTCGTAATTGAATTTCAGATTCGGCTGTAAAGTCATTTATTTCAGACTCACCTTCTTTAATTTCAGCTCCAAAAAAGGCTTTGCCTGTTCCATTCTTTATACTTACCCAAGTGTTTCCCTTTGCAACCACTTCTAACTCAAATTTGTCAGTTCCAGTAAGTTCATATGTCGTTGTTTTTGCCTGCGTTTCTTTCACAGAAATTGTTTGTGCTGGAACTTCCTCTAGGGCAGTTTCTTCTTCTGTTTCAGTAGTGTTCTCTTCACTTTCTACTAAAGAGTTCTCTTCTTCATCCTGGCCATTTTCACTCTTAGTGGCACCCTCAGCCGTTTCATAAACATTACCAGTATCCTCTACAGTGCTTTCTGTGTGAAGTGCACCATCTGTTTCAGCACCATTTTGACGCCATATCCAAACAATCACAGCGATCGCAATAATACATGCGATGATCAATAATTTGGGCAGTAATTCTAGAGCTTTTGAGGCTGATTTGGGCAGTTCTTTCTGTGTTTTTACTCTTGAGAGCCTTTCTGGCAAATCGTCGTTATATGTAGAAGGAACGTCATTCTTGTATTCTTCAAATAGAAGCTCTGAATCTAGGCCCACTGCCTCAGCATACTGCTTTATAAAGGCCCTTACGTAAAACTTTCCAGGCATCATTTCATAGTTGCCTTCTTCTATGCCAACGAGATATCTTTTTTGGATCTTTGTTAAGTCTTGTAGATCTTCAAGACTTAAGTTTCTCTCTTCTCTTGCTTGCTTTAGTCGATTTCCTAGTTCACTCATTGGTAACACCTACCATCATAATTAAAAGTCAAAGCCTGAAAAGTTGGTTTGATCAAACATTTGTGGTCCTTCAACATCATTGTATGTAATCTCTTCATCAGGATCATTGCGAAGTTCGATAATGTAATCAAAGTCATCAAGCGTATATTCTGTATTTTGCACGAAAATATCTGGATGTTCAACTACTTTCGTCGCAGAAATCCTCATGATTTCTCTTACAAGTTGTAAATGCCGTTCTGACCCTCTTCTTGTTGAAACAATTCCATCAATAATAAAAACATTGTCTTCCCTATATTCATCCGCAATCAACTGACTTCTAATCGTTTGCTTCAGTAAAGTTGAAGAAACAAAGAGCCAACGTTTATTAGCACAAACACTTGATGCAACGATCGATTCCGTTTTCCCTACCCTTGGCATTCCGCGAATTCCAATTAGCTTATGACCATCTTGTTTAAATAGCTCAGCTAAAAAGTCAACTAAAAGTCCAAGTTCATCACGAACAAAACGAAATGTTTTTTTATCATCTGCATCTCTTTGGATGTATCGGCCATGTCGTACGGCTAATGTGTCACGTAGTTTAGGCATTCTTAACTTTGTAACTGTTATATTATCCATTGTATTGAGGATAGATTCAAGTCGTTTCACCTGATCGTGATGCTCACATTTAAGCAAAAGACCGCGCCTTGAATCATCAACACCATTAATTGTGATGATATTAATCGATAACATTCCAAGTAATGAGGAAATATCGCCTAAAAGACCAGGACGATTTTTTTGAATTTCATATTCTAGATACCACTCTTGCTTAGCCAAATTAAGACCTCCCTTTAGGTCGACACTATAAACCTATAATAAATCATTTAGTGAAAAGAAGGAAGGATAAACCTTGGACAGCAATTAAATAAGGAATATATATGATAAATTAGGCCTGCGTTCCTATTCACATACTTCTAGCTGTAACGAAAGAAAAAAGGTGAAAAAGAGAGGATGAACTCCTCTCTTTTAATGTGAACCGTTATTTTGAACAAGCTTAACCATCATGTTAGCGATTGCATGCTGCTCTTCTTGGGAAGCAACACTCCATAAATCAGCAAGAACTTTCTCTTGCGGGTTTTTTGATTCTAC
This sequence comes from Metabacillus herbersteinensis, assembly GCF_042433335.1. Classification (NCBI taxonomy): domain Bacteria; kingdom Bacillati; phylum Bacillota; class Bacilli; order Caryophanales; family Bacillaceae; genus Metabacillus; species Metabacillus herbersteinensis. Next base: position 208,688 of record NZ_JBHLVO010000004.1, on the reverse strand, counting down.
TTGTTTTGCTAAGTAGTCACCAATTTCGAAAGCTAAGTTGGAGATTACTCCTCCGTTCATTCCTTCATTTTCAGCATGATTTAAACGGTCACCAAGGAAATTTTTCCACTCGTCCCAATTTTCTAATACTGACATAGGTGCCCCTCCTTTTTGTATGATACAAGGATAGTTTGTCACTGCTTTTATTTTTTTATGCAGTGATAATTGAAATTCACGAAAGCCAACCGCCATTTACAGAAATTATTTGTCCCGTTATGTAAGATGAATCTTCTGATGCTAAGAAGGATACTGTGCTGGCTATTTCCTCTGGCGTTCCGAGTCTCCCCATTGGGATTTCTTCTTGCAGATTCTCTAGTTCCTCCTCCGAAAATTGTGCCATCATCGGTGTTTGAATCACACCTGGTGCAATTGCATTGACCCTGATTTTGCTAGGGGCTAATTCTTTCGCTAACGCTTTTACAAAAGCATTTTGTCCACCTTTAACCATGGAGTAAAGCACTTCACAGGACGCGCCAACCAAACCCCAAATAGAGGATATGACAATTATATTCCCTTGTTTTTGCGTCACCATTTTTGGAATTAGATTTTTAGTTAGTTGAAAAGGACTTGTTATATGTAGGTTGACCATCTCATCTACCATTACGTCTTCCATATCTGTTACTAATCCATGAAAGCTATTCCCACTGTTTAAGACTAGTAAATCAATGGTATGGTTGATTTGGCTTAAGAGTTTTTGTACACCATCCTTTGACGAAAGATCTGCTTGTACACAATAAATTTCGATGTCGTGGGGAGCTAGTAATTCAGTTAAATTGGTCAATGCGTTTTCATTTTGATTAAAATGTAAGTAAAGATTATAGCCCTGTACTGCTAACTTTTTTGCAATGGCAGAACCGATTCCACCGCTTGCTCCGGTAATAAGTGCATGTTTAACCATAATTAATTCTCCAATTTTAAGTGAAATAAAAGCGCGGGGCGCCTTGTTCAGCCTTATGACCTCGAGCAGTCAAAAAACGTGACTCCTGTCGCACTGACTGCACTAGCACGTCCTGTGCTTCGGACTAGGCGCTGCAGCTGGATTTGCGAGACGCAGACTTAGTATCAAATTTTATACTTTCTGATACTATCAAAAAAGAGGGTGACTTTTTAGCCTAAGTGTTAGACACTTAGAAGTCACCCTCCTAGGGTACTCATTGTTTCGGAACAACCTGGCAAACCGAGAATAGAGATTCATCCACAGCTTCGTTGATTGTAGCTGCAATGTCCTCTTTTGTGAGTGACTCTAACACAGGTACTACCTCAAATAAATTCATTTCATTAAAAGCATATCTTGTAAATTGGTTAGCGATATACTCCGGGGAATTAATTGCTCTTAAAAACGCACCAATCTTTTTCTTCTTAGCCGATGCTAATAATTCGCCCTGAATACCATTATTTTTAGCATTTAAAAGGATTTTCTTAATTTCATCTGCTAGCTCATCTGGTCGATCTGTGTCGCCACCAATCATCGCAAATCCAAAACCACCTTCTTCTGTGTAATCAAAACTGAAGGTGTCATCAATAAGGCCTGAACGATAGAGCTCATTATAATTTTCAGAGCTTTTGCCGAATATCATATCCAATAAGACATTCATTGATAGCTCGTATTTTAGCAATTCTTTTCCAGTACGATTTGCGTTACTTGCCTTCAAGCCAACAAGACATTTCGATGACTGTACATTCATTTGAAGCTTTTCAAGTGGTTTAAACACTTCTTTTGGCTCATCTGGAACGTCTCGTTTAATTTCAGGCTGATCCTTATAGTCTTTTTTTGCTTGGTTTTCTCTCACTTGTGTAAGAATTTCTTCCGGGTCTACTGGTCCGACTATAAACAGTAGCATGTTGCTCGGATGATAAAACGTGTTATAGCACTCGTATAATGAATCTTTGGTGATTTTTGCAATCGACTCAATTGTACCAGCGATATCGATACGTACAGGATGATTGTGATAAAGATTTTGAATAAGGCCAAAGTATAAACGCCAATCTGGGTTATCATCATACATGTTAATTTCTTGACCAATAATTCCCTTTTCTTTTTCAACTGTTTTTTCAGCAAAGTAAGGTTCTTGAACAAAGTCAATTAACGTTTCTAAATTTTTATCTACATTCGATGTACTTGAAAATAAATATGCCGTCCTTGTAAACGATGTAAATGCGTTTGCGGAGGCACCTTGCTTACTAAACAGTTGAAAGACATCGCCATCTTCTTTTTCAAAAAGCTTGTGCTCTAAAAAATGAGCAATTCCATCTGGAACTGTAATTATTTCTTCACTGCCAAGTGTGGCAAAATGGTTATCAATCGAGCCATACTTGGTTGTAAAGGTTGCATAGGTTTTATTAAAGCCTTTCTTTGGCAAAACATATACATCTAATCCATTGGACATCTTTTCATAATACATTTCTTCCTGTAGTTGTTCAAAACGAATTGGATTTGTCATGCTTTCTCCCCCTTTCCTTTTAAAAAATAAATGGTATCAAGATCTATACTTCCCGCTACTTTTTTCACGTCTTCTGGAGTTACCTCTTCTATTCCTTGCAAATAGTCGTCAAAAGGTCTTTGTATGTTTGCAATTACATTATGGTATAGCACTTCAACTAAGCCATAAGATGTATCAATCGTTTCTAGGAGTTGATTGCGGATGACAGCTTTTGTTTGTTGAAGCTCCTGATCTGTAAAATCTCCACTTTTCATTGCTTCCATTTGTTCACGAATTATCGTTACAGCTTGATCAAAATTCTGCTCTTCGATACCTGACATGACCATCAATAATCCTTTATGGCTCTCTACTCGTGATGCTGCATAATAGGCAAGACTTGCTTTTTCACGAACATTTATGAAAAGTTTCGAATGTGAGAAACCTCCAAAGATACCATTAAATACTTGTAGAGCATAGTACTCTGAGTCTTTGTAGGTTGTGTTTGTGCGATAACCGACGTTTAATTTACCTTGCTTAACATCTTGCTCCTCAATGACTTCCTTTGCTTCTTTAACCTGAATAGTAGTTGAGCTACTCTCACTTGACTTAAATGAATTGTCAGTGAATGAAAAATAGTTGTTAACATATTTTTGTACTGTTTGCCCTGTTACATCTCCGACAACATACAAATCAATTTTATCTTCTGATAGTGCTTTTTTGTAGTAAGAATAGAGAGAAGAGTGCGTGATGGTATCCACTTCATCAATTTCCCCGTTTACATGAAGTGCGTAGGGCTCGTTTTTACACATTTCTTGTACCAGACGCAAATTAGAGTATCTCATTTTGTCGTCATAAACCGATTGAATTCGTTGTTTTAACGTTCTTTTTTCTTGGGTAACTACTTCTTCAGAGAATTCGTCTCCGTTAGTAACAGGTGACAAGATAATTTCTGATAACAGCTTAATTGCTTTTTCGAGCAATGGAGTTTGATCGGATAAAAACTTCTCATTGGCAATCTCCATCCGAAACGAAATAATATGATTTTCCCCTTTTTTAGATAAATCAACATGAAGCGTGGCTCCATATAAGTCATCTAAATGTTTACGCAACGCTGTACTTGTTGGAAAAGACGTCGTTCCTCGTTGCAGCACATAAGGAAGTAGGGCACGCAATGTAACATCTTCTTTCTTTAATGGTGCTAAAATCTTTAAAACTAGGGTGTTTGTTTTAAATTTAGCTTCTGGGATTGTATGCAGAGTTAATCCATTTACAGTGTCGATCTGTTCGTTGAGATATGACATTTAAACCCTCCTCTTAAACAATTAACTTTAAATTCATTATTAGTTTTTCCTTTTTTACAGTTAAACGTATGAATACATGCTAGTAATTATATCAACAAGAGGATAATAAAGGAAATGAAACGATGCTTAAGCTATCAATAGGAGTTTCAATTTCCTATTTGATGGCTAGCATTAGTTTATGCTAACTTTGGAGTTGGGCGTTTTTTTTCATCATGAGGATTTATAAAATAAAGCACGAGAAGCATTGCAACAATACTTATTCCTCCTGAAACATAATAGATTAAATGCTCCGCAACAGACGTGAAGTAAGCATATGCTGGTGGGCCTACAGCAACACCAATGAATCTCATCGAACTATAAATTGATGTAATCGTACCTCTTTCATCTTTTTCAATTCCTTCTGTGATTAACGCGTCTAAAGCTGGCAGTGCAACGCCAATTCCAATTCCACTAAATACTAAAAATGTGAGCAAAAATAGAAACGAATGTTGTAACCGCAGCGCTAAGAATGAAAGAGACAGCACAGCCATGCCAGCGGCGATGATCATTTTCATTCGCACTTTATCTTGTCCAATGATTTTACCTGAAAGAAACGAACTAATTGAAAGGGCGAGAAGCGGGATGGCAAGTAAGAAACCCTTGTGGACTCCATTAATGTTGTATTGCTTTTCTAACATATCCGATAAATAAAACAGGACACCAAACAAAACAAACATGATAATACAACCTATAGCAAAAATAGCGTATAGCCATCGTCCGTTCCTTTTAAAGATGCCTTTTACGCACAATGCAAACTCTTTTAGAGATTGTTTTTTTGGGGCCTGTTTTGGGATTTTCACAAGAAAAAACACCAAAAACACACTGATTAAACTAAAAAAAGGAATAAACCAAAAAGGTAAAAACCAGATAAAAGATGCTAGTGTTGCCCCGATAATAGGACTTAATACTTTACCAGCAGTATTTGCTGTTTCGATAAGACCGAGACCAGCACTAATTTGATCATTTTTTTTGAAGAGATCTCCTATTAAAGGAATGACAACAGGTGCAGCTCCTGCAGAACCAATTCCTTGAAGAACTCTTCCAACTAAAATCATCACATAGGGATCGTCTATCTTCCACGATGCCCATCCTGAAACTGCTCCACCGATGCCTGCAATAATTAGACATGGAATCATCACAACTTTTCTTCCGTATCGATCGGATAAGTAGCCAGCTACTGGAATTAGGAAAATAGCCACAATTGAATAAACCGTTATAAGTAATGAGACTTGAAATGAACTTATCTTTAACTTTTTCGAAATAAGAGGTAGAACAGGAATTAGCATTGAATTTCCTAAGGTCATCACAAGTGGCACTGAGGATAACGCTAATAAGTCAAGTTTCTTTTCTACTGCCATTTCCCTCACCTTATCCAAAAAATATTTTAGTTAACGTTTAAATTTTGCCATCTTTCCATAAAAACTATACTGTAAAAAAAAGGACTGCCCAATTGGACAGTCCTTTTCACCTTATTATCTTTCACCTTTTACATATGGTGTACCTAATGCTTTAGGAGCATCAGCACGACCGATAAATCCAGTTAGCGCTAAGATTGTTAACACATACGGTGCTATTAGGAGATATACGTTTGGTATATTCTCTAAAAACGGTAAACTTGACCCGATAATACTTAAACTTTGAGCAAATCCGAAGAACAATGCTGCTCCCATTGCACCTAGTGGATGCCATTTTCCAAAGATTAGGGCAGCGAGTGCCATAAAGCCTTGTCCACTAATGGTTGCATGACTAAAGTCAGAAGAAATTGACTGTGCATAAACTCCGCCACCAATTCCCGCTAGTGCTCCTGAGATAATCACTCCAATATAACGCATTTTCGTAACATTGACTCCCATTGTATCTGCAGCCATCGGATGTTCACCAACCGCACGTAGACGTAAGCCAAAAGGAGTTTTAAACATCACAAACCAAGCAATAAATGCAACGATGATCGCTACATAAGATGTGTAGTATGTGTTAGAGAAAAACAAAGGACCAATTAGGGGAATATCACTTAATAACGGTACATCAATTTTACTAAACCCTTTTTGAATAATATCCGTTTGTCCTTTTCCATATATGAATTTTACTAGGAACAAAGCAGCTCCAACAGCTAATAAGTTAATCGCAACACCTGATACAACTTGATCGGCTCTAAAGGTTATCGATGCTAAAGCGTGTAGAACAGAAAATAAAGCCCCTATAACCATTGCAATTAATAATGATATCCATGGTGTTGCATTTCCAAATGTATTATCAAAAGTTAAGTTAAAGACAATCGCTGAAAAAGCTCCTATGACCATCAAACCTTCAAGCCCAATATTTACAACACCTGAACGCTCAGAGAAGTTTCCACCCAATGCAGTGAAAATAAGTGGAGCAGCCCATAATAGTGTGGAAGGAATAACAATTAATAAGATATCCATTAATCCCACTTACTTCGCCCCCTTATTACTAATACGATCAATTACCCAGCGAATCATGTAGCTGGTTGCTACAAAGAAAACAATTAACGCAATAATAATATCGACTAACTCATTTGGAACACCTGATTCTAATGGCATATTAAGGGACCCTACCTTTAATGCTCCAAATAGTAGTGCCGCGAAAATGATACCAATTGGACCATTTCCTCCTAATAACGCTACAGCAATTCCATCAAAGCCAACACCTGTAAAGCCACCTTTAATTGCTGCGTAACCAAATGTACCTAATCCTTCCATAGCACCAGCTAAACCAGCAAATGCACCTGAAATGACCATCGATAAAATGATATTTGAGTTAACGTTCATGCCAGCATATTGCGAAGCATGTTGGTTAAATCCCACCGCTCTTAATTCATAGCCCTTAGATGTTTTTTCTAATATGAACCACATAATAAACACACAGATAAGTGCAATCACAATTCCCCAATGTAGACGAGAATAGTCGGTCAAGCCTTCAAGAAATGGAGAGCGGAGTGTTGCTGAATCAAAAATCTTTTCAGTACGATCACTATTTTCAGAAAGAACGCTTCGTACAACATAGTTTGCAACATGTAAGGCCACATAGTTCATCATGATCGTGACAATTACCTCATGAACTCGAAAACGAGCTTTTAGATAACCAGGAATAAATGCCCAAAATGCTCCTGCCAAAGCAGCTGCTAAAACAGCTAAAGGCAAATGAATGATTTTTGGCAATTCAAAAGCAACTCCAACCCATACTGCTGCTAGCCAACCAACAATTAGTTGTCCTTCAACGCCAATATTAAAAAGACCGGTTCTAAATGCAAAGGCTACTGCTAGTCCTGCCAGGATGTATGGAGTTACTTGTCTAATAACTTCCCCTGTATAATAAATATCTCCAAACGCACCATTCCAAAGTGCACGATATGCAGCAAATGCATCATATCCTGTTAGGAACATAATGATTGTTCCCAAGATAATACCTAGTAACACTGCAATAATAGGTACTAGAATATTTTTCAAGCGACTAGACATTGCTTTCTTCACCCGCTTTCTTACGTATAGACCCTGCCATCAATAAACCAAGCTCTTGTTCAGTTGTTTGCTTAGGATCTACGATTGCAACAATTTCCCCTTCGTAAATAACCGCAATACGATCACTTACGTTAATGATTTCATCTAATTCAAATGATATAAGAAGAACTGCCTTTCCATTATCACGCTGTTCGATTAAACGCTTATGAATGAACTCAATTGCTCCAACATCTAGTCCTCTTGTCGGTTGTGCTGCAATAAGCAAATCTGGATTACGATCAATTTCTCTTCCGATGATTGCCTTTTGCTGATTTCCGCCTGAAAGAGAACGAGCTAGTGTATATTCACTAGGAGTTCGAACATCAAACTCTTTAATTAATGCTCGAGCTTTATTATAAACTTCTTTAAAATTCAATACGCCACTTTTTGAAAATGGAGCTTTATAGTAGGTCTGAAGAACGATGTTTTCACCAATTGGAAAATCAAGAACAAGTCCATGTTTATGACGATCTTGAGGAATATGACTTACTCCGGTTTCTGTAATTTTTCTTGGTGAAAGATTTCGAATTTCTTTACCATTCAACTTAATTGAACCACTTTCTGATTTTCTTAGACCTGTAATACTTTCAATTAATTCTGTTTGTCCATTTCCATCGACACCAGCAACCCCAACAATTTCTCCTGCTCTAACAATGAGATCGAGATCATTTACCACGCCGAATCCTCGTGAGTCCTTGACAACTAGATCTTTAATTTCGAGAACCTCTTTTTTCGGAACTCCGGGGCTTTTATCGGTTTTAAATGTGACCTCACGTCCGACCATTAAGCTCGCTAAATGGTTTGGATCTGTTTCACTTACATTAACTGTTCCAATGCCAACACCTTTTCTAATTACCGTTACTCTATCACAAACTTCCATTATTTCTTTTAACTTGTGGGTAATTAGAACGATAGACTTACCTTCTTTAATAAGCGTTTTCATAATTTGGATAAGCTCTTTGATTTCTTGCGGTGTCAGTACGGCTGTTGGCTCATCAAAAATAAGAATTTCAGCACCACGGTATAAGGTTTTAAGGATTTCTACTCGTTGTTGCATACCTACTGAAATATCAGATATTTTTGCTTGTGGATCAACAAACAAACCGTATTTCTCAGATATTTCTTTTACTTCATTCTCTGCTTTTTTTAAATCAATTTTTCCACCACTAGTCGTTTCTTTACCTAAAATTATATTTTCAGTAACCGTAAAAGTATCAACTAACATAAAGTGTTGGTGAACCATTCCAATACCCAATTCACTTGCGATAGTAGGATTGGTTATTTTAACTGATTGTCCATTTACTCGGATCTCACCTTTTTCTGGCTGATACAAACCAAAGAGAACATTCATTAACGTTGATTTTCCTGCTCCATTTTCACCTAATAGAGCATGAATCTCCCCCTTTTTTAATTGGAGAGTAATATTATCATTCGCTACGATTCCAGGGAATTCTTTCCGAATGTTGAGCATCTCAATAACATAATCCATTTTTTTCACTCCTTGCTCAAGATGATTAAGATGATAATTACAGTAGTTAGATGTCAGACCTTATGGTCGATTATAAAAACCTGATCTTTTGACCAAGTTTATTCTAACTGACTAAGTTTTTATGCAAGGGAGAATGCCCTCAGGTTAAAACCTTAAGTGAAAGGTAGAATTTTTTTCTACACTTCAATTAAAGTTCTACCTTTATTCATTAAGAAAGAATAAGCGGCCAGTATAACCACTTATTCCACTTTTTAAATTACATAATTATTTTGCTTTGAATGCTGCTAGTTCGTCTTTTGAAGCAGGAACAACTAAATCCCCACTCTTGATTTTCTCTTTATACTCTTCAACTGAAGCTTCGATGTCAGCTTTATTAGTAAGCTCTTCATTGATTGGCGCAAGTCCTACACCGTCTTCAGCTAACCCATAAGTTGTTATTTCTCCACCGGGGAAATTACCTTCTTTTGCTTTGTTTGATAGATCTAATACAGCATTATCAACACGTTTTAAAGCAGAAGTAATAATTACGTTATGTTCTTTACCTTCAATTTCAACTACACCTTCTGCTGTTTGGTCAGAGTCAACTCCGATTGCCCAAATTTCTTTAGAAGGATCTTTCTTTTTAAGGTCACGAGCTTCTTTAAATAATCCGTTACCAGTTCCTCCAGCTGCGTGGAAAATTACATCAGCACCAGAAGAATACATTTTTGAAGCAATTGTTTGGCCTAGTTCTGCTTTATCAAATGCACCTGCATACTGAACTTCTACTTTAAGATCTGGATTAACAGATTGCACACCTGCAAGAAAACCAACTTCAAAACGTTCTATAACAGGAATTTCCATACCACCAATGAAACCAATTTTATTTGTTTTTGTTGCATTAGCTGCTGCAATACCTGCTAGGAATCCTGCTTCTTGCTCTTTAAATAAAATGCTAGCTACATTTGGCTGCTCAACAACTGCATCAACAATCCCAAAATTCGCTTCTTTTTGTTGTTGCGCAATTTCATTTATAGAATCAAGCATAAGAAAGCCAATACCAAATACTAAATCAAAATCTTGGCGAGTTAGATTATTAAGGTTTGTTGCATAGTCCGCATCTGATTGAGATTGAAGGTAATTATACCCCTCTTGTCCCTTTTCTAGGCCATGCTCTTCTCCAAATGCTTTAAGACCTTCCCATGCAGATTGGTTAAATGATTTATCATCAACCCCACCTACATCTGTTACCATCGCAACAGTGAAATTCTCTTCTTTTGTACCCTCATCAGCAGCTCCGTCTTTTTCTTCCGTTGCGCCACCACATGCTCCTAAAAGTGTACCTGCAGCTAAAACGAGTGATAAAGCCAAACCATGTTTCTTTTTCAAGTAAAAAACCCCCTATTAGTAGTTATTTCCTGTGTAAATCAAACGATTTAAACCTGTTGAAACTTGCAGGATCACCTCCTTAAAGTAAGCGATTCTTACTCTTAATCTATACAAAATAGTGTTTTCTATAAGCGCTTTCTAACAACATGAAAGCTGAACTTATCTGCACGAAAGTAATTCAAAGAATACAGTACAGGTTTATCGTTTTCATCAAAGTGTGTTTGCTTTAATAAAAGAAGAGCTGTTTCCGGTTCACATTCTAAAATAGGGGAGATTTTGTCGTGATAACCAATGGGTTCTATATTTGTAACTGCATAGCTAATATATGAATTTGCTTCATCTTGTAATAATTTAAATAACGATTCTTGCTCATGATCAAAGGCTTCAGGTAGTACATAGCGGGGGATTTTATCCACACAATAAACGACGGGTTCACCATTTGCGGTTCTAACCCGTTCTAAGAGAAAAATTTCTTCTTCTTTATTACAGTTAAATCTCTTAATATCTTCATCAGTTGCTACAGTCATAGAGGAAGAAAGAAAAATTGTTCCTGGAGAGAGACTTGCTTGTTCAATCATAGCTGTCACACTATTAAGTTGTTCAATACCAGATGTAAAAAGTGGCTTTGAATTTACAAACGTTCCAACTCCATGCCGCCGGATGATAACGTTTTCTTCTTCTAGAATACGAAGGGCCTCACGTAGAGTTGCTCGACTCACACCTAGTTTCTTTGAGAGTTCAAATTCAGAAGGAAGCTTTTCTTTTTCACGGTATACAGAGTTTTCAATGTCTTTTTTTATTCGTTCTATCACTTGTAAATATAAGTGACGATTGTCTGATTTAATTGTCATATTCAACCTCCGCCTAATCTGTTATGTAAAAGAGATCAGACATCTGATGTTCTACCCCTATCTCTAATCGAAAATACTATACCATGTTTTATTGTATAAATAAATAGAAAAATTTAATTTTGTCGAAATAGACGATATATTATTATCATAATTATGTTATGTAAACTAAAATAATCAATAGAACGACCAATCGCTAAAATCCCTTTTAAAGCCTAAGGAATTTTAGCGAATGAATCGAATATAGAAGTAATAAGTCAACTATTTCATGAGGTTAATTCTTCATGCTGATCTTTTGTAAGTAAAACTTCACGAGGTTTACTACCTTCATATGGCCCAACAACACCTCTTTGTTCCATCGCGTCAATTAACCTTGCTGCTCTCGTATAACCCACTCGGAAACGACGTTGCAACATGGACACAGATGCTGTTTGCATTTCAATAACTAGCTGAACAGCATCACCATAGAGAGTATCTTCCACCACTTCAGTCACTTCAGGCATTTCGGTCGGAATCATTTCTGCTTGATACTGAGCTTTCTGTTGTGAGATTACGTAATTGACTGTTTTTTCGACTTCTTCGTCAGTTAAAAAAGCACCTTGAACACGAACCGGTTTGGAGGCACCTGCTGGAAGGTACAACATATCTCCGCGACCTAACAATTTTTCTGCTCCGCCCATATCAAGAATCGTTCTCGAGTCGATTTGAGATGAAACACTAAACGCAATTCTAGATGGTATATTCGCTTTGATTACCCCTGTAATGACGTCGACAGAAGGCCGTTGAGTCGCGATAATGAGATGAATTCCAGCAGCACGCGCCATTTGAGATAATCTTGTGATCGAATCCTCTACATCAGAAGAAGCAACCATCATCAAATCAGCTAATTCATCGACTATGACAACAATATAAGGTAATTCTGGTTGTTTCTCTCCTTCTTCACGATTAATACGCTTAATAGTGTCATTATAACCTTCTATGTTTCTTGTACCACTATGTGAGAAAAGCTCATATCTACGTTCCATTTCATTAATTACCTTTTTCAAAGCTTGAGAAGCTTTCTTAGGATCTGTAACAACAGGTGCCAGTAAATGTGGAATACCATTATAAACGTTAAGCTCGACCATCTTAGGATCAATCATCATCATTTTTACTTCGTGTGGTTTTGCACGCATTAAGATACTGGTAATAATTCCATTGATACAAACACTTTTCCCACTGCCAGTTGCCCCAGCAACTAATAAATGTGGCATTTTATTCAGTTCTCCTAGAACTGCATCTCCACTTATATCTCTTCCTAACCCGATTAATAGCTTTGCATCCGGACGATCATTTGCTTTTGATTCAAGAACTTCACGTAAAGAAACCACTGCTATTTCTGCATTGGGGACTTCGATCCCAATCGCTGATTTACCTGGAATAGGTGCTTCTATCCGAATATCCTTTGCGGCGAGTGCAAGTGCCAAGTCGTCACTTAAATTAACAATTTTACTCACTTTTACACCGACATCTGGATACACTTCATATTTTGTTACAGCAGGTCCTAAATGAACTTGTGTTACCTTTGCTTTTACACCAAAACTTTGAAATGTTTTTTCTAACTTACGTGCATTTTCATAAATGTTTTTCTTATCTGTTTGCTGACTATTATGCTTGGGACTAGATAATATTTCAATGGGTGGTAGCTGATAGGCTTTGTTCTCCACTTCTACGAATGCCATTGGTTGCACTAGTTCTTGCGCTATAGGTTGATCTTTAGTCGCCATTCTATCTTCTGACTTGTCTACCTTTGGTGAATCCATCGTATTAATGATCATCTCTTGTAAAGGTGCGTCATTTCGATCAGAGAAGTTTGAGATGATTGGCTCAACACCAATTGTCTCTTCCTCTTCATCATTCTCATGCTGCTGATCTGTTTTTTTCTTCGTTTTCTTCTCTCGATCTTTCTTAACTTGCTTATTCTTTTGTGCATTTTTTATTGTTGCAGGGAGATTCTTCATATCTTCTATAAATGCTAACGTTTGATTTTTTGTGAAGCTACCAATCGGAATTAACACTTTTGCTAAAGTCGCTTGAAGCGAACGACCTGTGATAAGAAGAATACCTATCACAATTAAGACAATTGAAATCATTCTAGAACCTGCTTCTGCGAATAAATAATAGGAAGCCGCAAATAAAAGTGCTCCGATCATTCCTCCTCCTAAATCAGGTGTTCTAGTTTCTCCATTAACGTCAAGCCAAAATAACTCCATTGTATTTGAAATCACACTCGGAGATGCAAAAGCACCATCGTTTGAAAGCATGTTGAATAACGTCACATGGCTTAATAATAAAATGCTTGAGGTTATACAATAAACACCGACCAATTGTCTTGAGAACAGTGAAGGTATTGAACGTTTCCATATCAAATAGATCGAAAAAATGACCATACCAATCAAAAATAGCATATACCATTCACCGCTAAAAAAACGAAACAGGTGTACAAAGGTACTCCCAACAAATCCTAAATTCGCAATTGCAATGAAAGTGATTGCAAGCAAAACTAAACCCGTCAGCTCATATGTTAATGTTCTTTTCCAGTCCGTATTCCTTTTTTGTTTCCGTTTCCGTTTTGCCATCATATCACCTATGTAAGATAGTATTAAAACAAATAAAGCAGCCGAATGCAGGCTGCCAAATAGATGTTCGTATGATTAATTATAGCACACTCTTTTAGTTCATTGGTAGAATTGACATAAGTCGCCCGAAAGTTTTTGACCGGGACAATATTGTTGATTTAGGTAATGATTCGGATCGCTACTTAAGACCCGAATGATTTCATATTGGCTATTTTCTGTTTGTTGGACAAGTAATTCTACTCCATTGTGAGAAACGATTGATTGTTTTTCAAATATATTATCGGCAGTTGGATAAATTAACTCATTAGGCATCATGGTATATAGAATCATTGTAGCATCTGCTTCTTTGCTTTTTCTGATGAGTGTTCAATCATCTGATTCAACTTTTTGATTGCTTGACCCACTCCGCCAACTTCATCAATTAGTCCGTATTCTACTGCATCTCCACCCACTACATTTGTTCCAATGTCTCTTGTTAAATTGCCCATTGAGAACATTAATTCCTTAAACTTTTCTTCACTTATGTTCGAATGCTTTGTAACAAAATTTATAACTCGATCCTGCATTTTATCAAGGTATTCAAACGTCTGAGGAACACCGATAACTAAGCCTGTTAACCGAACAGGATGGATGGTCATTGTTGCAGTTTCAGCAATAATAGAATGATTACATGAAACAGCGATTGGTACGCCAATTGAATGGCCGCCACCTAATACAATTGAAACAGTTGGCTTAGATAGAGAGGCAAGCATTTCAGCAATCGCTAGACCAGCTTCAACATCCCCACCAACTGTGTTTAAAATAACGAGAAGACCTTCGATATTGGGATTTTGTTCAATAGCTACAATTTGCGGTATCACGTGTTCATATTTTGTTGTTTTATTTTGCGGTGGTAATTGAATATGCCCTTCAATTTGGCCAACAATCGTTAAACAGTGGATCTTTGTATCAGGAGTCATTTGAGGCACATTCGTTTGTCCGAGTTGTTGAATTTTCTCAACTAATGAACTCTCTTTATTCTCTTGCTTATCCGAACCCTCATTGTGAGATGATTCCTCTTGTATGTATTGTTCATTTTTTTTCATCGTATCCTTCCTTTCGAATGATTCTGTTTGTAGTATTTACAACACAAATTTTTTCATTCGAAAAAAGAGCCACAAGGGCTCTTTAGATTTCCATGATAATTGGCAGGATCATCGGACGACGTTTTGTTTGTTCATATAGATATTGATTTAGAGATTCACGAATTGTCAGCTTTAAGGAAGACCATTCAATCACGTGATTAGTCATACACCTTTCGACTACATCTTTTACAATCTCAGATGATTTTTCGATTAGTGCTTCTGATTCACGAACGTAGACAAATCCCCGTGAAATAATCTCAGGTCCTGAGACCAACTTTTTATTACGTTTATCTAAAGATACAACGACAATTAAAATTCCATCTCTTGAAAGCAAGCGTCGATCACGAAGGACGATATTACCAATATCACCCACACCTAATCCATCAATCAAAATATTTCCTGCAGGAACTTTTGCTCCTTTTCGTACTTCGTTTTGTTTGAATTCAACAACTTCCCCTTTTTCAACAAGGTGAATGTTTTCACTGCTAATTCCAATCGATTTAGCAAGTTTTGCATGTGCGTTTTGCATTTTAAACTCACCTTGAATTGGAATGAAATGTTTAGGCCTCATTAAATTCAACATTAGTTTTAATTCTTCCTGGTTACCATGACCGGAGACATGAATTTGTTTTTGACCAAAGACCACATTTGCTCCTGCTCTTAACAACATATCTATGGTTCTTGAAAATACTAATTCATGGCCAGGGACAGGAGTCGCTGCAATCATTACAGTATCTTCTTTATGTACATTTACTTGTTTGTGGGCTTGCTTTGCCATTTTTGTTAGAATGGACAATGGTTCACCATGGTTACTAGTGGTTAATATAGTAATCTCGTGATTCGGATGCTTGTCTATTTCATTTACGGATATAAATAAGTCTTTCGTTACTGAGATATATCCTAGTTGGATTGCTAAATCTATTATACTTTTGATGTTTTTTCCAACAATAGCGAGTTTGCGATTATTCTTCTCTACAGCGTTGATAACTTGTTGGATTCTGTTAATATTTGAAGCAAATACAGCAACGATTACTCGTCCATCTGCATTGTATAAACAGTCCGAAATTTCCTCTCCAACAAGTGCTTCAGATCCTGAATATCCAGGTTTTTCAGCGTTAATACTGTCTGAAAGCAAGCACAAAACACCTTCGCCACCTATACTTGCCATCTTTCCTATGTCAGCAAAGGAATTACCTATTGGCGTTTGATCAAATTTAAAATCGCCTGTATGTACAATCGCCCCCATCGATGTAGCAAAACTAACACCTACAGAGTCAGGTACACTATGGTTTGTACGGAAGAATGAAATTTCGGTACTTTCAAATGATAAAACGGTTGAGCTATCTACTTCTTTTACTAATACGTGATCTCTCATTCCATATTCTTTTAACTTCTCGCTTACTAAAGCAAGGGTAAACCTAGTACCGTAAATCGGAATGTGTAAACTGTTTAAGAGATAATAGAGACTTCCTATATTCTCATCATGGCCGTGTGTTAAAATAACCCCTCTAACTCGATCTGCATTGTCTTTTAAATATGTAATATCAGGTATTACTGCATCGATGCCTAGCATTTCGTTTTCTGGATACATAAGTCCTGCATCCACGACAAAAATATCGGTATTGATTTCAACTACTACCATATTTTTGCCGATTTCTCCAACGCCCCCTAAGGCAATTATCTTAATATTTTCTGTCTTATTCATACTCACGTAAAAATCCTCCCTAATTATGTACCCGTTCAACGTCACTTAGATATATTATACATGATTAAGGAAATATAATACAAGATAATTTTCCTTAAATGCTAACTATTCACAGTTCAAAAATTATATAATTGCTGCAAACGATAAAAAAGAAGGCTACCAGAATTTGAGTAGCCTTCTTCTCTCCTTTTCATCAAACGGTTAATTAATTTAGACCTTACGTTAGCGTGTTCATTACACTCACTAAATTGGTACGTTCCTGCTCGGTTAAGGGAAGTATGGGTAAGCGAACTGGTCCTACATCGAGACCTTTTACTTGCAACGCTGTTTTGACAGGTGCCGGGTTTGGCGCTTCAAATAATTGCCTCATAATTGGTAGCAATGAACGGTGATATTCTGCTGCAGCTTGGAATTGACCATTTTCAAACGCAGAGATCATTTCCTGCATCTCTGATCCAATAATATGTGATGCTACGGATACAACACCAACTGCTCCAACTGACATTGCAGGTATTGTCAAACCGTCATCACCCGAATATAATTCGAATTCTAGAGGCGTTTTGCTAATGATTAATGACATAGCATCCAAGTCACCGCTCGCTTCTTTAATGGCAACAATGTTCGGTATCCCAGCCAACCTTACTGTAGTGTCTACAGACATATTCACCGCACTTCTTCCGGGTACATTATATAACATGACTGGGAGTTTTGTTGATTCTGCGATTGCTTTGAAGTGTTGATACATGCCTTCTTGACTCGGCTTATTGTAATACGGAGCGACTAACATAATTGCGTCTACACCAGCTTCTTCAGCCTTTTTCGTTAAAGCAATGGATGCTTTTGTATTATTTGACCCTGTCCCAGCAATTACAGGAACTCTGCCCTTTACTACTGTAACAACATATTTAAAAAGTGCAATTTTTTCTTCTGATGATAATGTTGGAGATTCACCAGTTGTGCCCGCTACAACTAATGAATCTGTGCCATGATTCAGTAAGTAGTCGATCAGCATTGATGTTTTATGAAAATCAATATTGCCATTTTTATCAAACGGTGTAACCATTGCTGTTGAAACTTTTCCAAAGTAACTCATTCAATTACACTCCTTTAGGGGCTTGTACTAGACCTTTATAGGTTAGAGGGGCAAAACATTTCTGAGTGATCCCCCCCTTGTTATTTCATTCATTATTATTTTGATAGATCAAATGCTTCATGTAAAGCATTTACTGCTTTTATCATATCATTTTCTTTTACTAACACCCATATTGTTGTATGACTGTCTGCTGATTGTAAAATCTGAATATTTTGTTCAGAAAGCGCTGTAACAATCTTCGCTGTTACACCTGGAACGCCCATTATTCCAGCACCCACTGTGGAAACTTTTGCACAGTGTCTGGTGACAATTGGGTTGTAGCCTAACTCACCTAGAATATCAACAGCTAAATCTGTGACAGTTTCCGTTACGGTGTAAATAACACTTTTCGGCGTAATATTAAAAAAATCGACACTTATTCCATTTTTGGCCATTGCCTTAAATACCTCTTGCTGGACAGTGTATTGACCTTCTTTAGCTGTTACTTTAATTTGGGTAACATTTGGAACATGGGCAATACCAGTTATGAGACGTTCGTGGACGTCACTGCCTTTGTTTGTATCATGGTGTGAACTTACCAAAGTACCCTTTGAATCAGAATAAGTAGATCTTATCCTAATAGGTATCTCTGCTTGCATCGCTATTTCGACTGCACGAGGATGAATGACCTTTGCACCTTGATAGGCAAGGTTACAAATCTCCGTATACGTAACGTTTGTGAGTGGGCGTGCATTTTCAACGATCCGAGGGTCTGCTGTCATCACTCCCTCTACATCTGTAAAAATATCAATATATTCTGCATCGAGAGCTGCACCTAAAGCAGCCGCTGAGGTGTCGCTTCCTCCTCGGCCTATCGTCGTAATATCCCCAGTCACACTTGATGCTCCTTGAAATCCAGCCACTACCACGACATCTTGTTGTGTTAGCATTTCAACTAAGCGATCACATTTCATCTCAAGAATCTTCGCGTTGGTATGATCATCGTTCGTAATAAATCCTGCTTGTCGACCATTCATTGCAACAGCTTTTAATCCTTTTTGATTTAACATACTTGTAAACACAACTGATGAGATAATTTCTCCACAAGATAAAAGCATATCTTGTTCTCTCATAGAAATCATATCTAAATTTTTATATACCAAACCTAATAACGTATCAGTAGCGTATGGTTCACCTTTTCTTCCCATAGCTGACACAACGACTACGACTTTATATCCATCTTGTAGTGCTTCAGTTATATGGTTATATGCCATGCTTCGGCCATGGTCGTCTCTTACAGATGTTCCACCGAATTTCTGAACAATAATCTTCATTCTAACACCTCTACTATAGACGTAAGAGAAGAGAGATGGGCTATAGCACCATACTCTCTTCTTAAAACCTTTATGGTGGACATGCCTTGTCAGCACCAATAACTAATTCAATTTAATTTATGATTTTCATCTAAATTTTAGACGAGTTTTAGTTTTACTAAGCTTTCTGCAATTTGTACTGAATTCCATGCAGCACCTTTTAACAGATTATCAGATACAATCCACATATGAAATCCGTTGCTTTGATCCAGGTCCTTACGAATACGTCCAACAAACACATCATTCTTTCCTACACAATACGCTGGCATTGGATAAATTTGTTGGGCAGGGTCATCCTGAAGAGTTACTCCATCAGCTTCAAGTAGCAACTGCTTCACTTGATCAGCTGTCACATTCAGTTTATCAACTTCAATATAAACTGATTCAGAATGTCCTGTTACTACTGGCAAACGAACACATGTTGCTGAGACTTGCAATTCGGGCATATGCATTATTTTTTTTGTTTCATTGATCATTTTCATTTCTTCAAATGTAAACCCATTTTCCTGGAAAGTATCAATTTGAGGAATAACATTAAATGCAATTTGATAATGCTTTTCATCATTTTTGACAGGTAGCAAACTTGGAGTGAATTCTTCTCCATTTAAGATTGCTTGAGATTGTTGCTCCAGCTCTTTAATTGCAGCTACTCCTGCTCCAGAGACTGCTTGGTATGTCGAAACAATTACTTTTTGTAAACCATAATTTTTTCGAAGTGGTTCTAATGCAACGACCATTTGAATTGTTGAACAGTTTGGATTAGCAATAATTCCTTTGTTTAATTTAAGATCTTCTTCATTTACCTCTGGTACAACTAATGGTACATTTTCATCCATTCGAAAAGCACTTGTGTTATCAATGACAATGGCTCCACGCTTAACAGCTTCAGGAGCTAATTCCCTGGATACACTTCCACCAGCACTAAACAAAGCAATTTGAACACCTTCAAAGCTTTCTGGTTTTGCAGCTTTAACTATATATTCTTCGTTTTTATAGAAGATCTTTGTTCCCGCTGAACGTTCAGAAGAAAGCAAAGTTAGTTTTGAAATAGGAAAATTACGACTTTCTAAAGTTTGGAGCATTTGTTGACCTACTGCCCCTGTTGCTCCAACGACTGCTACGTGATAACCTTTTGACTCCATAAATTTTAGGCCCCTTCCAACTTTCATCATATACGTATATTCTATCACATATGTGGCGTAAGATTTAAAAAATTTCATCTATCTTTTCATCTATTTTTAAGAATACTTCTGCACAAAAAGGGGCTTTTAAGAATCTATGATGACATTTAGGACTCTAGATAATCTTATTTTTCATCTAAGAATTTTTCAATGATAACAGGTTGGAATTGTTTGTGTTCTAGTGCAGCTTCAACTGTCTCGATTAGATTCTCCATTCGAGCAACCATTGAATTCGGTTTATTAGTTGGTGCATCTTGACCAAATGGAATGAAATAAATATTCTTTGTTGCCATTAGTCTCATTAAATTGATCCCATTTAACCCCAAAGCATCGTTTGTAGAAATCCCCAATACAACAGGATTTTGGTTTCTCAAAGTAGCCTTTGCCGCCATTAAAACGGGGGAATCAGTCATAGCGTTCGCAAATTTGCTCATTGAGTTACCTGTTAACGGAGCAATTACCATACAATCTAATGGGATTTTCGGCCCTAATGGTTCTGCTCCAACCATCGAATCAATTGCTTTATGACCTGTTAGTTCTTCTATTCTTTCAATCCAATCCTCTCCTTTGCCAAAACGAGTATTTGTCGTTTTAACAGTGTGTGTAACGACTGGCATTACATCCGCTCCAAAGTCAACAAGCTTTTTGATTTGTGGATAAACTGCGTCATATGTGCAATGTGATCCTGTTAAACCAAACCCTATTCGTTTTCCTTTAACACTCATGAAGACGACTCCTTTCGATTCGAACGCAATTCTGAAAGTAGTTGCGTGAGTACATTCGCGACGATCTGACCCGCTGTCTTAGGGGCAACAATACCTGGCAAGCCAGGTGCTAATAATGCTTTTATCCCTCTTTTTTCTGCATAACGAAAATCTGTTCCACCCGGCTTAGATGCCAAATCTACAATTAGCGTGTGTGCTGGCATTTTAGAGATTACCTTAGCTGTTACAATCTCAAATGGAATTGTATTAATACACACATCGACAGCAGAAACTTCATTTTCTAGATTATCTAGCAGAAAAGGCTCTAGACCCATTTCTGTAATTCGAGCAAGGTGGGAAGTCTTTCTTGCCCCAACCTTTACTTTAGCTCCCAATGCAGAGAACGTCCTTGCAACACTCATCCCAACTCTACCAAAACCGAGGACTGCTACGTTTGAACCGTGGATTGTCATATCAGTGTGCTGAATAACCATCATGATCGTTCCTTCAACAGTAGGAATCGAATTATAGATGGCAACATCATCTCGTTCAAACAGTTGCACTAATTTGCGTCCTGTTGTATCAACAAGTTTGTTTAAGTATGAATTTGTAATACCAGAATATATCACACAATGGGGAGGGGTACTTGCCACCATTTCTTCTGTTAACACAACCTCTTCATTTGAAAATACTGTATCAACAAGGCCCTCAAGGTTCGTTCCTGGCACAGGTAAGATAATCGCATCTAAACTACTAAATTTAACGTCAACTAATTTTGTTTTATTTACACCTGTAAACCCATGGTCTAATTGATCAAAACCGACGAGAGAAAGCTTAGCATCAAGTTCCGTTAGCTTTCGGATAACTTCTAGCTGCCGAGCATCTCCTCCAATGACAGCTATGTTTAATCCTGTTAACATGCTGTTTTTCACCTTCTTTTTTGACATGTGGTCGACTAAAGTTCGTTTTCTTTAAATAACTTACTTCAACATACTATGTAGAAATGAATATATGGGTGAATGGAAGATAAGGCAGTTGGGAAAAGTGGTTTTTAAATGGAGGTAAGCCGCTTAATAAAAAGAGTTAATTTAAAAAAGCAGAAGAGGTACTTGTTCTCCTCATCTGCCCAAGTAGTACTGTTCTGAAAAAAGTAAACTTAAGATTCAATTTTCTCAATTTGTTTATCAGGTATGTCTAAAATGATCATCTCTGTTCCTATTTTTTTAATGTGTTGCCATGGAACTCGAATTTCTTCGCCCTGTTTTCTTAGACCAAACCATTTTAGTGAGGGAATGATAAGGGAGGTAATTTGGCCAGTTTGCTCATTAATTTCTAAGTCTGTTTGTCCCAGAACTCCTAGTCGTTCTGCTCTTTTTACATCAACAATTTCTTTTCCACTAAGTTCGCTTAATCTCATGTTCATTCCTCCTTTTGCACCTATCTTCTATCTTATCGTTTAGGTGTACAAAAAAATGCCTACAATTGTAGGCATTCTTACTTTTTATAGTGGGTAATAGAGAATAACCTTTTTATCCGAGATGGCGTTTTTGCATCCAGAACCCAGTGCTTTTGTTATACTAATTTCTCTGGAAGATTTTCGTCTGGACTAATTACTGCAACTGCATAGTTATCTGTAAATATTTCTTTTGCAAGTGTGTTTACACTTACCTCACTTACTTCATTTACCTTTTCAATAATCGAATCAAGCGTTCGGTGTCGTCCTAGTAATAGCTCATTTTTGCCGTTACGACTCATTCGACTATTGGTGCTTTCTAAGCTAAGCATTAAGTTCCCTTTAATTTGTTCCTTACTATTGGTCAATTCTTTTGTAGTAATTCCCTCACCTTTTAGTTTAGCTAATGTTTCTTGAATCGTCTCAAATAAAACATTTAACTGCTTACTACCTGTTCCACCATAAACGGTTAACATTCCATTATCTTCATAAGAGGAATGGTATGAAAAAACAGAATAAGCGAGCCCTTTTTGCTCTCTAACATCCTGGAACAACCTGCTGCTCATACTACCTCCGAGTACATTGTTCAACACAATTAAACTATAGATATCTTTATGACCAACTTCTAATCCATTGAAACCAATGCAGAGATGGGCTTGTTCAGTATCCTTTTTTCGAGACAGTTTTTTATCATAGAATGAAGGTTTTTCATATTTTTCTTGTTTATATGCTGTTTCATAGGAGCCGAAAAGCTTCTCTACCTCTGATATAAAGCTTTCTGATACATTACCAGCCACAGAAATAACAACATTGCTTGGTGTATAGTTTCTTTCCATATATTCGCGTAATGTATTACCATTAAACGAATTTAGCGTTTCCTCTGTACCTAATATTGGGTAACCAAGTGGATGATCTCCGTATGTAGCCTTACTCAATAAATCATGAACAATATCATCTGGTGTATCTTCGTACATCTTAATTTCTTCATACACAACATTTTTCTCTTTTTTTAGTTCGTCTTCATCAAACGTCGAATGAAAAAACATGTCCGATAATACATCCAAAGCGTAACTTGCATGGTCATCAAGTACTTTTGCATAATAACATGTGTATTCTTTAGAAGTGAATGCGTTAACTTGCCCACCAATACTATCAAATGATTCTGCAATCTCTCTTGCAGATCTTGTTTTTGTCCCTTTGAAGAACATATGTTCTAAAAAGTGAGAAACGCCATTATTTTGTTGATCCTCGTTACGAGAGCCAGTACCAATCCATACCCCTATCGCAACCGATCTTACCGTTGATATATTTTCTAGTACAATTCTTACCCCATTTTGACACGTATACTTTTTGATCAATTCTGTTCCTCCTATCTGATGCTATCATTCCATTCACTTCACTTTTACCTTACGATTTACTATGACTCTTTCTTCATCTAGCATCATTGTTACAGATCCAAATGAATAACCACTTTTTTTTATGGACAAAATTAACGTTTCTAGGCTATCTGCTGTTGACGATGTAGGATGCATCAAAATCATAGCACCATTATGGACTTTTTTCATAACACGTTCAACCAAGACATGTGGTTCTGGTTTTTGCCAATCAATCGTATCAACACTCCACATAATTGTGCCCATTTCCATCTCATCTGCAATATCAACCACTTCTTCTCTATAGCTGCCACTAGGTGGGGCAAACCAAGTAGATGTTTGGTCTGTTGTTGCCTTAATTACTTCATTTGTTTTTACTAGTTGCTCTCGAATGCTAGCAGTTGGGAGTTTGCTCATATCAGGATGGGTATAGGAGTGATTTCCAACTTCGTGTCCAGCATCTACAATCATTTTTGCGATTTCAGAATTTTCCTTTACCCATCTACCTTCTAAGAAAAAAGTTGCTTTTACGTGATGCTTTTTCAAGGTATTAAGCATATCTGGTATGTATTCATTCCCCCATGCAACATTGATGATAAAAGAAACCATCGGCTTGTCTGGGTGGCCCCGATAAATTGGCTCAGCAGGTAAGTCAGCTAAATGAACTTTAGGCTTCACTTGTCTGAAAACAAGGAGGTTTTCAGCAAACTCTCCCTTTTTTTGCATGTTTTTATATGATTCATCCACATCGACTTCAAGACCATTATATCCAGGTATGGCCTTCCACACTTTATCTACATGAGCATCTTGAGCAGGAATTGTGAACTCAGTCGATTTTTCGATAATCTCTTGATATAGGGTATCCTGGTAATTCGCAACCGTAACAGCCGATTGTTTAACTTGATCAACATATGAAGATGTAAACGGGTTTTGAATCGACCCTATACTAATCGTTAAAACAACGAGAAAACCTGCAAGATGTAGAATTTTCCTTTGCATATATAATTCCCCCTTTTTACTAAAAAATATGTAAAAAAGGGACAAGGTAGAACTAATGCGAGAGTTAAGATTCAGTTAGTATGTAATTAGACAAAAGCGCAAGCGCATTGAACAGCCTTAGGCACTAAGTCTGAAATTTATATAAATTATGATGTTACTAAAAAAGAAGCCAGGTTCCCCAGGCTCCGTTTTTTATGAATTTTGCTCTTCTTTTTCTTTCTGCTCTTTTAAAACAGCTTTTCTAGATAAATTCACTCGACCTTGTTTATCTATTTCAGTAACTTTAACGAGAATTTCATCACCTAATGATAAAACATCTTCTACTTTACCAACACGTTCCTCTGCAAGCTCTGAAATGTGGACTAGTCCATCTTTGCCACTGAAGACTTCTACGAAAGCACCAAATTTTTCAATGCGTTTTACTTTTCCTAAGTACAATTGGCCTACTTGCACCTCACGTACTAAATCTTCAATAATTTTCTTCGCTTTTTGGTTCATATCGGAATGAATCGAAGAAATAAAGACTGTTCCATCTTGTTCAATATCGATTTTAACGCCTGTTTCTTCAATAATCTTATTAATTTGTTTTCCGCTAGGTCCAATGACATCACGAATTTTATCAGGATTGATACTCATAGTTAAGATCTTTGGTGCATACTGAGATAATTCAGTTTTCGGTTCTGATAGCGTAGCTAACATTGATTTTAAGATTTCCATACGACCTTTTTTCGCTTGAAGAAGAGCTTCTTCTAAAATTTCACGTGAAAGACCATCAATCTTAATATCCATTTGCAATGCTGTTACACCATTTGCAGTACCTGCAACTTTAAAGTCCATATCCCCGAGTGCATCTTCCATTCCCTGAATATCAGTTAAAACAGAATAATGTTCTCCAGATTTTACAAGACCCATTGCAATTCCAGCTACAGGAGCCTTAATCGGAACACCCGCATCCATCATCGCGAGCGTACTTGCACAAATACTTGCTTGTGAGGTGGATCCGTTTGATTCAAGTACTTCTGATACCAATCGAACTGTATATGGAAAATCTTTTTCAGAAGGAAGAACGGGTTCAAGCGCTCTCTCACCTAATGCTCCATGTCCAATTTCACGACGTCCTGGTCCTCTAATGGGGCCAGTCTCCCCAACACTGAATTGTGGGAAGTTATAATGATGCATAAAACGCTTCGATTCTTCAATACCTATGCCATCTAAGATTTGAACATCCCCTAATGCACCTAGAGTACAAATACTAAGCGCTTGAGTTTGTCCTCGTGTAAATAAACCTGATCCATGTGTACGCGGTAAAAAGTCTACTTCCGAAGACAATGGACGAATTTCATCTGGTTTGCGTCCATCTGGACGAATTTTCTCTTCAGTAATTAAACGGCGAACTTCCGCTTTAACAAGTTTCGAGAGGATCTGTTTTACTTGCTTTAACTTTTTATCGTCCGCTTCTTGCTCTTCATATTTCGCAATAACTGCTTTTTTTACTTCTGTAATTGCAGCTTCTCTTGCATGCTTCTCTTGAACTTGAATTGCTTGAAGCAAGTCTTTCTCAGCAAATTCACGAATTTCTTGTACTAGTTCAACATCAAGCTCAAACAGTTCAATCGTACGCTTTTCTTTACCTACTTGACTAATAATTTCTTCTTGGAATGAAATTAATCGCTTAATTTCATTGTGACCAAACATAATTGCTTCTAACATTGTTTCTTCAGGTACTTCATCAGCGCCAGCCTCAACCATGTTAATTGCATCTTTAGTTCCCGCTACGACAAGATGGATATCACTTTCGTCTTGTTGACTAACTGTTGGATTTATAACAAATTCATTATTAATACGTCCTACAGTGACACCTGCAATAGGACCTTCGAAAGGGATATCTGAAACACATAGAGCTAATGATGAACCGAACATAGCAGCCATCTCAGAAGAACAGTTTTGATCTACGCTCATTACAATACTGATTACTTGAACTTCATTACGAAATCCATCAGCAAATAACGGTCTTATTGGTCGATCAATTAGACGACTAGCAAGAATGGCCTTCTCACTTGGTCTACCCTCTCTTTTAATAAAGCCTCCAGGGATTTTACCCACAGCGTAAAGTCGCTCTTCATAATTAACTGTTAACGGGAAAAAGTCTAATGGTTTTGCTTCCTTTGAAGCTGTAGCAGCACTTAATACAGCAGTATCTCCATAACGAACCATAACGGAGCCGTTTGCTTGTTTTGCAAGCTGTCCAACTTCAACTGTTAGCTGTCTTCCAGCCCAGTCTATGGAGAAGGTTTGTTTATTTTGTCCCATATACGTAAAACTCCTCTCTTATCTAATATGTAAAATGGATGTTATGTATTAGTATGAACTAGTATGAACTAATTAATATCAATAGATATGTACATTTTTAAATACACTAAAAAAGCGGGAATTCTCCCGCTTTCTTAAGATTATCGACGTAAACCAAGCTTGTTGATTAGATCGCGATAACGTGTTACGTCTTTATTACGTAGGTAAGTTAATAAGTTACGACGTCTACCTACCATTTTCAAAAGACCTCTACGTGAGTGGTGATCTTTTTTGTGAACGCGTAAATGTTCGTTTAAACTATTAATGTCCTCTGTAAGGATAGCGACTTGAACTTCTGGAGATCCAGTATCCGCTTCATGCGTTTTGTAGCTAGCGATTAGTTCGTTTTTACGTTCTTGAGTGATTGCCATCCTGTTCACCTCCTTCGTGTTAACAGCCCCAATTACCGAGCAAGCGTTGGTGAATCGCATTGCCAAGCAATGGTTATAAAGTTACATGTATTAGAATACTATTTTTTTTCTTTAAAAGCAAGTAATTATCAGCTGTTGGTTAAAAAGAATTCTATTGCTGCAGCTTTATCCAGACCTATTTGCTTCACAAGTTCTTCAACGCTAGTAAACTTTTGCTCGCTTCGAATTCTTTTATACCAAGAAATTCTTACATTTTGCTCATAAACTTGTTCATCAAAATTAAAAATATGTACCTCAATAGACGGTCTATCTGCCTTTATATCCTTAAAGGTTGGCTTATATCCGATATTGCACACACCTTCGAATTCCTTTTCATCCAGTGCAATTTTCACAGCATAAACACCTGTTGGGGGTAGAATATATGAATCTGTTAAGTCAATATTTGCAGTAGGAAAGCCAATTGTCCGACCACGTTTATCTCCGTGTATCACTGTTCCAGTTACATTATGTGGTCTACCTAGCAAGGTTTGTGCATAATGAACATCCCCACTTCTTAACACTTCCCTAATAAGAGTTGAACTAATTTTCCGGTCATGATCTGTTTGTTTCTCAACGGTTGATTGAGTAAACTCACCTCTTGAATGAAAAGGTAAGGTCTCCATCGTTCCTTTGCCTAAACGACCATATGAGAAATCAAATCCCGCAACAACATGTTTTGCATGCAGTCCAATTATGTAAGAGTCAACAAACTGCTGAGGTAGTAAAGCAGCAAATTCTTCAGTGAATTCGACGACAAACAGAATATCGATTTCCATCTGTTCTATGATGCGTATTTTCTCTTCGAGTGGTGTGATGTATTCGACATGCTGAATATCTTTTCTCAATACAACAGATGGGTGTGGATCAAATGTCATCACTGCACTTTTCGATCCTTTGTCAATTGCTATTTCCTTCGCCTTGTTGATAACATGCTGGTGACCTTTGTGCACACCATCAAAGTATCCTAACGCTAAAACGATTTCTTGGGTTTTCTCACTCGTATAAGTATGTGGATGAGAAAGCTTAATGATTTTCACGGGCAACTTCACCTTTTTCTTCATACAAGTCTTCTCTGGTGACTCGTTCTTAATCTCTTTTCCTTATAAACAGAACGATTGTTAATTTTGTTTATTTATTAATACCTTGGTAGGCTTCATTACATGCTGTTTTACTGGATGTTTTGTGTAAATAGCTAAACATACAGAATCTTCATTGTATAAAACAATTGGAGCGCCTACCTCAAGGTGTTCAAACTCACTCGGTAAAGGAAGAACTGAACCATTCTCGACTTTCTCTGCTAGCGTATCATGGATAATTAGTTTCGGCAAATCTTTTAAAGCACTCCCAATTGAAATGAGTTGCCCTTCTAATGTACCATGTTCAAGATGCTGTTCAATTTCTTCAAACGTTAAGCATTGATCAAGGTGGAAGGATCCAGATTTAGTTCGAATTAGATAAGACATATGAGCGGGAAACCCTAATTTTTCACCAATCATGACAGCTAGAGTTCGGATGTACGTCCCTTTAGAGCAGGTTGTTCTAAATTTAAATTTTACCGTTTCATCTGAAGTTGTTACATCAGATAATAAGGTAAGTTCGTGAATGCTTATTTTCCTAGACGGCCTCTCCATTACAATTCCAGCTCGAGCATATTCATATAGTTTTTTTCCGTTAATTTTCACTGCCGAATACATCGGAGGGACTTGTTCTATTTCTCCTCTTAATGAATCGAAGACAGATTCAATTTCATCGAGTGTGATTATTCTGTCCACAGCTTTTTTCTCAACGATGTCTCCAGAAGCATCTTCGGTTGTTGTTGAAAAGCCGATCGTCACCTCTGCTTCATACGTTTTTGTTTCAGCAGTTAAATATTCAACAATCTTTGTTGCTCTCCCGAGGCAAATTGGTAACACTCCTGTTACATCGGGGTCTAAAGTTCCAGTGTGACCTACCTTTTTAGTTTTAGCGAGTCTTCGTAGTTTCGCAACACAATCATGTGAAGTCATGCCAACTGGTTTATTTAATAAAAGAACACCTTCCATCCAAAAAAACCTCCACTGTTATATGCGACAGGACGTCGCGTTTTTGGTATTGTATTATTTCCACCAATTATCATACATAGTACTTGGCAGGTTTCGCTTGTGCTGTGTTGCTGCGTAACGTGCATCGATTTTAAGAGCTACTTCTTTTGATACTTGTTTTCCTTCTAAATAATCATCTAGTTCATCATAAGAAATTCCTAACTCTGTTTCATCTGCTTGGAGTGGTTTATTGTCAAGAAGGTCGGCAGTAGGAATTTTTTTATAAAGCTGTTCAGGCGCACTAAGTGCGATCAATAATTGTCGACCTTGGCGTTTAGATAAACCACTTAAAGGGAGTATATCTGCACCGCCGTCTCCATATTTAGTGAAGAACCCGGTTACTGCCTCGGCAGCATGGTCAGTTCCAATGACTAATGAATTTCTTTCCCCACTTACAGCATATTGAGCAATCATACGTGTTCTGGCTTTTACATTCCCTTTGTTAAAGTCACTTAAAGTATTTTGAGTTGTAAGTTTATAGGCATTCGTAAACTCATCTACTGTTGATGCAATATCAAAAATTAGCGAATCATCAGGGTTAATAAATTCAAGTGCTAACCTGGCATCCTTTTCATCGGCTTGCGTGTTATAAGGTAAACGAATGGATGTAAACGACGCATCAAATCCATCTTGCCTTAATTCTTCTACAGCTAATTGTGCTAATTTACCTGCTAGTGTTGAATCTTGCCCACCACTAATTCCTAAAACGTAACCTTTTGCTTTCGATTTAATCAAGTACTCTTTTAGAAAATCAATTCTATAACGAATTTCTTCTTCAGAATTGATCGTAGGTTTTACTTGTAGTTCGCGGATAATTTGCTGTTGTAAAGACATTGAATTTCCCTCCTAAATATATAATGAGTGTTTTTTAATATACTGATAACAATTTCCCGGAAGAAGGTACCTTGGTTCCCCACCTAGTGCGAATTCTTCCCTTATATAAGATGAACTAATCTCCATTGCCAACCCTTTGTCGAGTAAATGAAACGTCAGACCATCATCGTTATTACGAAGAACGGGTGATTTGCTAATTGCTTTCAGCATATCAATCCCATCACGAGCCATTACAATAAATTTATTTTCCTGAACGAGAAGGTCAGCATGTCCCCACTTCCCCTCGCCGATGTCTACTAAAAGATCTGCACCCATAATAAAATAAATTTCATCGTCCTTATATTTCTTCTTAAAATGTTTTAATGTTTCATATGTCGTAATCTGCCACGCTTCTTGGTTCATTTCATAATTATCAGCAATAAATTTATCATTACCATGTATTGCAAGCTGAACCATATTCCAACGATGTTCATCTTCTGTTTTCATTCGTTTATCTTTCCGTTTGTTTGAGCAAGGTAAGAAGATGACTTTATCTAAATTACTTCGATGTGCGACCGTACTTGCAGTCCATAAATGTACATTTGTAATAGGATCAAAAGAAGATCCATAGATTCCGATTTTAGCCACTGAGTAGACCCCCTTTGTTATTCACTTTGACAACTTTTTTTGAACTTCTGAAATATTTTTCATTTTGTTGTCCCAACAAGCTTGGCTTAGGTCTACTGGGTATTCTTCTGGCATCAAAGAGCGTTTGTATTCTTCCCAAAGCAATTCTAAATTCTCCTTTACGTAGCCTTGAATTTCTTGAAGAGATGGAGATTTATAAACAAGGACTCCATCTTCAAATATGGGATGATGAAGCTCTCTTGCTTCAAAGTTTGTTATAAATTTGCTTATAAAAACATGAACAGGATGGAACATCTTTAACCGTTCTTCGGCTTGTGGATTTTCATTATCAAGAGCAATATAATCGCCTTCTGATTTATTGTTCATTTTGTTAATAATTCGATAGACTCTTTTTAGTCCTGGAGTCGATACTTTTTCAGGATTACCACTGATTTTTATTGTATCTACCATATTACCCTTTTCATCTTCTATAGAAACCAGCTTATATACAGCACCTAATGCTGGTTGATCAAAAGCTGTAATGAGCTTAGTCCCAATGCCCCAAGTATCTATTTTTGCTCCTTGAGATTTTAAATTGATAATTGTATCCTCATCCAAATCATTGGACGCAATAATTTTTGTATCTTTAAAACCGGCTTGATCTAACAATTTCCTAGCTTCTTTAGACAAATAAGCTAGATCTCCACTATCTAGACGAATTCCTTTGAAATTAATTTTATCTCCTAGTTCTTTTGCTACTTTAATTGCGTTGGGAACTCCTGATTTTAGTGTATCGTAAGTATCAACAAGGAATACACAGTCTTTATGTCTTTTGGCATATTTATGGAATGCAATATATTCGTCACGATATGCTTGTATCATTGCATGGGCATGTGTGCCTGCAACTGGGATACCGAACATCTTCCCTGCTCTGACATTAGAAGTGGCATCGAAACCGCCAATATAAGCTGATCTCGTTCCCCAAATTGCAGCGTCCATTTCTTGAGCTCGACGAGTTCCCATCTCCAACGCCACTTGATCTCCGATTATTTGTTTTATACGAGTAGCTTTAGTTGCAATCAGAGTTTGATAATTTACAATGTTCAAAATAGCTGTTTCAATTAATTGAGCTTCTAAAAGAGGTGCTTCAATTCGTAGAATCGGCTCATTAGAAAAAACTAATTCTCCTTCTTTCATCGAACGAACTGTACCAGTGAACTTAACATCCTTAAGATAGTCTAAAAAATCTTCTTTAAATTTAAGCTCATCACGCAAATAGGCAATATCACTTTCAGTAAACGTATAGTTTTGAAGATATTCTATCACTTTTTCTAAACCCGCAAATACCCCATAGCCATTTCCAAAAGGGAGTTTGCGAAAAAAAACTTCAAAAACAGCTTTTCTGTTATGAATTCCATCTTCCCAGTACGTTTCTGCCATATTTAGTTGATAAAAATCTGTATGAAGAACTAAACTGTCATCATTATATTTTAGCTGCATGATTGTTACCTCCAGTGTTTGAAGCTAGACTATTTTTGTGCTTTTTATTATTTATTTTTACTATTGTTAGATCTTCATTTAAACGACATCTGCCCCAAGAGAGTTTTTAAAATGCTTAAGTGCCCATTGATGGCCTTCTTGATTAAAACTTGCAACCGCAGCTTTGTGTACGACAATTTTAAAGCCTTTATTATATGCATCAACACAAGTATGAAGGCAGCAAATATCTGTTGCAACCCCGACAATGTGCAGCTCTGTAATCTCTCGCTCCCTCAGTTTTATCTCTAAATTCGTGCCGGCGAAAGCAGAATACCTTGTTTTATCTAACCAATACACATGATCCGATTCTTTGTTATTCTCATAAACATCATCTAATTCACCATAAAGCTTTCTTCCAATCGTGCCTTCAATATTATGTGGGGGATATAGGGTAGTTTCGGGGTGACGGTCATCTCCTGTTTCATGAAAATCAATTGCAAATACGACAAAATCACCGTTTGTGATAAATTCCTTTGTAAGTGAAACAATTTCAGGTTGTATGTCTTGACCTGGCTTTCCACAGGTGAGAACACCTTTCTCAGCAACAAAATCATTTGTGTAATCGATATTGATTAAAGCTTTTTTCATCTTCCTACCTCCTTAATTTTGTGAGTTTTTCAGATAAAAGCTAATAGCTTCCGGTATATATCGGTTTAATAACATTCACATCAATGAACTGATAGAGCTGTGTAGGAGTCTTTGATGTTCTTTGTGTTTTGGATCCTTCGACCATTTTAATAAATGGAAGTGTCTTTATTTTTCTTGAAAATGCTTGGTCGCTAGCAATGGATGGGTTATCTGTGATGGTCAACAATACGGCTTGAAGCTCAGAATACGTAAATTGCTCTGGCAGGAAGTTTTTTGCTACAGTTGTTTGTAATAAGTCGTTAGTAATCACATGAATTGCATCGGTGATAATCTCGAAGTGATCAAAGGCTAAGTCTAGTTGAAGTGCTTCATTGAGTGAAAATAGTCTAACTTCGGCGGCATCATCGTTAGCTTTTCTCATCGTTAATGTGTGTTCAGGAACAATTGCATAATGTCCATTGGTTATAATCCATCCTCGTGGATCTCTACCTGGTTTGTCATATACCCCGAATTGTTTAATATGAATGCCATTTACTCCAGTTTCTTCTTCAAGTTCACGTTTAGCGGCTTCAAAAGCAGCTTCATCTTCTTGTACGAAACCACCAGGTAGCGCCCATTTTCCGGCTTCTATATTAAGTTGATTCTCAGCATTTAGCTCAGAGCGTTTAATGAGCATAATCATCAGTTTCATCTTTGGTGGTTTGTACTCAGCTACTCGCTCAGATACAATCGTGAAAACAGCAATGTCAGCAGTATACCCATCAGGTGTACGAAATTTTTTACTATCGTATTGTTTTAATGCTTCTTTATTTGACATTGGGTTTTCCTCCTTTAGGAAAGAATGAGCGTTCATATAAATTAACAATATGTTAATTGTTAATTGTATTATATTCCTATTTTTTTAAAAAGTCCATAGTTATCATTAAAACTTTTGGAAATAAAAAAAGGATAGACATGGTGTCTACCCCTCACTAAGATGATATTACTCTTCTTCATTTTTCGTTTCTTGATTGATCTCATGAATTAATGTTTGAATTCGATTGCCATAAATAATGGAATCATCAAATTCGAATTGAATTTCAGGCGTTTTTCTTAAGCGAATTCGTCTACCAATTTCTGAGCGAATAAAGCCTTTTGCTTTTGCCAAGCCTTTAAGTGTATTTTCTCTCTGTTCGTCATCTCCTAGAACAGAAATAAATACCTTTGCAATTTGCAAATCACCAGATACACTTACATCCGTAACTGTTACGAAGCCGATGCGAGGATCCTTAATTTTCCGACCAATAATTTCGCTTAATTCTTTCTTCATTTGTTCACCGACACGGTTAGCTCTTAAGCTCATGTCCTCACCTCACTATTAAAACCATTCAAACTCAGTTACAGTTCGTTCTATTTCGGGAAAGGAATCAATAAATTTCAATACATTTTGTAGTTCTCTTTCTGTATAAAGCTTAGCAGAGGTAACTGCAACAATAGCGAATTTCGTATGTTGCCATGTATCATGATAATCGATTTCTGAAATAGATACGTTGAACTTTTGTTTGATGCGTGTTAAAACTCTTTGTAAAACCGCTCTTTTTTCTTTCAAGGACCCTGCATCATATATGATACATTCGCATTCAACAAGCCCAATCATTTTCGCTCAATTTCCACCATTACGTAAGCTTCAATAATATCTCCTTCTTTAATATCATTGAAGTTTTTGATCGTGATAACACATTCGTAGTTTTTTGCAACTTCCTTGACATCATCTTTAAATCGTCTAAGTGCGTCAACTTCGCCTTCAAAAATAACAATTCCATCACGGATGACACGAACGCCACTATCGCGAGTAATTTTACCTTCTGTTATATAGCTACCAGCAATAGTGCCGACTTTTGAAACTTTAATTGTTTGACGAACTTCAGCTTGACCAATAACTTTTTCTTCAAACTCAGGATCAAGCATACCCTTCATCGCTGATTCTATTTCTTCAATCACTTTGTAGATGATGCGGTGTAAACGAATATCTACTTTTTCAGCATCTGCCGTGCTCTTTGCATTGTTATCTGGGCGTACGTTAAAACCAATTACAATTGCATTCGAAGCCGCAGCTAACATAATATCATAATCAGTAATTGCGCCTACTCCTGAATGAATAATTTTAACGCGGACACCTTCGACCTCAATCTTTTGAAGAGAGGAAGAAAGAGCTTCAGCTGAACCTTGAACATCAGCTTTTACAATGATATTGATGTCTTTAATTTCACCTTGTTTAATTTGCTCAAACAAATCATCCAAGCTTAATTTTGATCCTTGACTTCTTTGCGCATCAATTTGCTTGCTCGCTCTTGCTTCACCAACTTGACGGGCTTTTTTCTCATCTTCAAATACCATAAACTGATCACCAGCTTGAGGTACGTCACTTAATCCAGTGACTTCAACAGGTGTGGATGGACCAGCTTCTTTCACACGTCGACCTAAATCATTTACCATTGCACGGACACGGCCATATGTGTTTCCGACAACGATTGGATCGCCTACGCGTAATGTTCCATTTTGAACTAGAAGTGTAGCGACAGATCCGCGTCCTTTATCAAGCTGTGCTTCAATCACTGTACCAGTTGCACGACTTTTTGGATTTGCCTTCCATTCTTCTACTTCACTGACAAGTACAATCATTTCTAATAATTCATCAATGCCTTCTCCTTTTAGTGCTGACACAGGGACAAAAATTGTATCTCCACCCCATGCTTCAGAGACAAGTCCATGATCTGTTAGCTCTTGCATCACACGATCAGGGTTCGCACTTGGCTTATCCATTTTATTCACAGCAACGATAATCGGAACCTCAGCAGCTTTCGCGTGGTTAATCGCTTCAACTGTTTGTGGCATAACACCGTCATCTGCTGCAACCACTAAGATAGTGATATCGGTTACTTGTGCACCACGAGCACGCATTGTTGTAAATGCAGCATGTCCAGGTGTATCCAGGAATGTTATTTTCTTGTCTTTGGATACAATTTGGTATGCACCAATATGCTGTGTAATGCCTCCAGCTTCTCCTGCAGTTACTTTCGTATGACGAATTGAATCAAGAAGTGTTGTTTTACCATGGTCAACGTGACCCATAATTGTCACTATAGCAGGACGGATTTCTAAATCACTCTCATTCACTTCTTCTTCATACTTTTCAAATTCAGTTACCTCAAAGACAATTTCTTCTTCAACTTCTACGCCATATTCCCCAGCAATTAATTCAATTGTATCTTTATCAAGATCTTGATTAATTGTCGCCATGACGCCTAATAAAAGAAGCTTTTTTATGATCTCAGAAGGTTCTTTACCAAGCTTGCCAGCTAGTTCTCCAACGGACAGACTATCTGTGAAAGTAATTTTGCTTGGAAGTTCCTTTTTGGGTTGCGGTGGTGGAGTAAATTGTTGATTTTGCTGCCCGCCTTTGTTTCTTTTATTATTCTTTTTATTTTGAGTGTTATTATTTTTGTTGTTACCCCTATTTTGGTTAAAGGGTTTTTGTTGAGATGGTGAAGATTGTTTTTTATTCGAGTTATTTGTTGTAGTTGTTGCTTGGTTAGTTGCTTGATTAGTTGTTTGTTTAGTCACAGTAACCTCATCTTTTCTCTCTCCGGTTTGGGGCTTACTTTGAATACTTGTTTGCTTTTGAACAGTTCTTGGCTGCTCTTTTGTAGTATTCTCTTTTTTCTCTTGGTTATTTTGTGTTTTAAATTTACCGTTTAATTTTACGATTACAGAATCTTCAATTGTTGACATGTGATTACTCACTTCAACATTCATTTCCTGTAAAGTAGTTATTACCGCTTTGCTTGATACATTATATTGTTTTGCGTATTCATATACTCTCATTTTTGTCATGCATTCACCCCCAAGAAAATTAATCGAGCATGGTTTTTAGCTTTGCAGCAAAACCTGAATCTGTAATAGCTACAACCACTCTTGCATCCTTCCCTATTGCATGACCAAGTAAGAAGCGGTCTTGCACAGTTACAACTGGCACTTTATAAGTTCGGCACTTATCTTGAACCTTTTTAGTTGTATTTGCGGATGCATCTTGAGATAGAAGAACGAGTTTAGCGCGAACCTGTCGTACTTCCTTTATGACGAGTTCTTCACCAGAAACTATTTTTCGTGCTCGATTTGCTAAGCCTAATAATGACATCCATTGCTTTTGCTGATCCATACGTATTATTATTTCTCCTTCTCAGCCAATAAAAGCAATTCTTCATAAATTGGATCTTGAATTTTTACTTTTAAGTGATTGGCAAGAATGTTTTTCTTTTTTGCTTGTAGAATACATTCTTTTTCTAACGTGATATAAGCACCGCGTCCATTTAGCTTGCCAGTTAAATCAATTGAAACTTCTCCTTCATTGCTACGCACAATTCGAACAAGTTCCTTTTTTGGCTTCATTTCACCTGTTGCAATGCACTTTCTTAATGGTATCTTTTTGCGATTAATCAATTGAATTCACCTCTTACTCACTAAAATGTGAATCAATTTTTAAAAGCGGTTCATCTACTTCATCATCTTCACTTATTGATGCAGCAAGCGGATAAATCCCTGCCTTTTCAGCATCAGATTCACTTTTAATATCTATTTTCCAACCTGTTAATTTTGCGGCGAGACGAGCATTTTGACCTCTTTTTCCAATCGCTAGTGAAAGCTGATAGTCTGGAACAATAACAGTCGTTGCCTTGTCTGCTTCATTTACTAAAACATCGACTACTTTAGAAGGGCTAAGGGCATTTGCTACAAACTCAACAGGATCCTGAGACCAACGAACAATGTCAATTTTTTCACCTTTTAATTCATTGACAATAGCTTGGACACGTTGACCTTTTGGACCAACACATGAACCTATCGGATCAACTTCAGTGTTGTCTGAATGAACTGAGATTTTCGAACGATCCCCTGCTTCTCGGGATACAGATTTAATTTCTACCGTACCATCGTAAATTTCAGGTACTTCAATTTCGAATAATCGTTTTAAAAGACCTGGATGTGTTCTAGAAACGAATATTTGTGGACCCTTTGTTGTTTTCTCTACTTTTGTAATGAAAACTTTGATACGATCATGAGGTTTGTACTGCTCGTTAGGCATTTGCTCACTAACTGGAAGTAGAGCCTCAATTTTCCCTAAGCTTACGTATATAAATTTAGAATCAATACGCTGAACAATTCCGGTCATTATATCTTCTTCACGATCGATGAATTCACTGTAAATAACACCGCGCTCAGCTTCACGAACTCGTTGAGTGACAACTTGTTTTGCAGTTTGTGCAGCAATACGACCGAAGTCTTTGGGTGTTACTTCAATTTCTACCACATCGTTTACAGAATAGTTCGGGTTAATTCTATGAGCTTCTTCAATTGAAAGTTCCAACCTTGGGTCATAGACATCATCGACTACATCTTTTCTTGCGTAAACACGCATTGTTCCAGTATCACGATTTAAATCGACTCGAACATTTTGAGCTTGATTAAAATTGCGTTTATACGCAGATATTAATGCAGCCTCAATAGCTTCAATAATAATATCTTTACTAATGCCTTTCTCTTTTTCAAGAATTGACAAGGCATCTAAAAGTTCACTACTCATTTTAACGGCTTCCCCCTTATAAATAGGCTATTTTCGCGACATATTGATTCGTCAAAACATACGAAAAGAGCTAAAAAACGAAGTAAATCAATTAAAAAGTAACGGCTAAGCGTGCATTTGCTACTTTCTCATAAGGTATTTCCACTACTTTTTTTCTCGTCTTAATCGTTACAGTGACCGTAACGGTTTGACCATCAAAATCAGTTAGTAAACCTTCAAATACTTTTTCTCCGCCTATTGGTTCGTATGTTTTAATATTTACATGTTTTCCAATAGCCTTTGTAAAGTCCGTTTCTTTCTTTAGTGGTCTTTCTGCACCTGGAGATGAAACCTCTAAGAAGTAGTTATGAGTAATCGGATCTAACTCATCTAGCTTTTCACTTAATCGTTCACTTACAATTCCACACTCTTCAATATCAACGCCATTCGAAGAATCTATGAAAACGCGCAGAAACCAGTTCTTTCCTTCTTTAACGTATTCAATATCTACTAATTCCAAATTCATCTCATTTACAATTGGCATCAATAATTGTTCTACGATTTCCGTCACTTTTTTGCTCATTCTCTTCCTCCTTGTGAACAGAGCCAAGTCGACACCCTTACTAAGAAAACTAGTTACTAGTTACAAAAAACCTACCTATAGGATTGGTCATTTTTTCTCTTGAAAGGAAAATTCACTTACTGCTGAAAAACCCTGCCTTGTGAGCAGGGATTTTTGTATGTAAAACAACACTATCCGAACTCTTCTTAGAGGACCCAATACAATACGAAAGAGTGGGTTTCCCCACTCTCTTCCTCTGCTATCGTTAGCATTTCCAATATGAGCATAACATAACCCGTTTTTTATTGCAACAACCTCAGCATTTGAGCGGCTAATGGATCAGTCACTCCTTGATCACTTTAATGAATTGATTACACTTAAGGAATTAGACCCTTTATTTTAAAATAAAGAAAGCTGATTTTGATCTGGTAAAGATTCTAAGCATCCATGATTATCTAGATACTCAATTATCGTTTTTGAAACTTTTCCTCGTTGTTGAAGGTCTTCTTTTGATAAAAACTCACCATTTTCTCTTGCTTTTAAAATGTTTATTGCTGCGTTTGTACCAAGTCCAGGAATGGAATTGAATGGTGGAATAAGCGACTTTCCATCGATAATAAATTCGCTAGCACTCGAACGATAAAGATCTACCTTACCAAATGAGTAGCCACGTTCACACATTTCAAGCGCTAATTCTAACACAGTTAACAAGTTCTTTTCTTTCGTTGATGCTTCTAACCCTTTTAAATTGATTTCATCGATTTTTGCTTTGATTGCAGTTGAACCCTTTACCATTGAGTCAATATCAAAATCATCTGCTCTTACCGTGAAATATGCCGCATAGTATAAAAGGGCGTGATGAACTTTGAAGTAAGCGATTCTTACTGCCATTAACACATATGCAGCAGCATGTGCTTTTGGAAACATGTACTTTATTTTCAGACAAGAATCGATGTACCAATTCGGAACTCCTTGTTTCTTCATTTCCTCTTCCATTTCGTCTGTTAATCCTTTACCTTTACGAACAGATTCCATGATTTTAAATGCAAAGGATGGTTCTAACCCTTGATAGATTAAATAGACCATAATATCATCACGACAACCAATTACTTCGCTCAGAGTGCACGTACTATTGTGGATGAGTTGTTGAGCATTTCCGAGCCATACATCGGTACCATGTGATAGACCAGATATTTGAACAAGCTCTGAAAATGAAGTTGGTTTCGTATCCTCTAGCATTTGTCGTACAAAGCGAGTACCAAATTCAGGGATACCAAGAGTTCCAGTTTTACACATGATTTGTTCTTCTGTTACACCTAATGATTCTGGACCACTAAAGATTTTCATCACTTCTGGATCATCAGTTGGAATCGTCTTCGGGTCAATTCCACTTAAATCTTGAAGCATTCTGATGACTGTTGGATCATCGTGTCCTAGTATATCTAATTTAAGCAAGTTATCATGGATTGAGTGGAAGTCAAAGTGAGTTGTTTTCCACTCTGATGTTTTGTCATCCGCCGGAAATTGAATCGGTGTAAAATCATAAATATCCATGTAATCAGGTACAACGATAATTCCACCTGGATGTTGGCCGGTTGTACGTTTAACACCTGTACAGCCTTGCACTAGTCGGTCAACTTCAGCATTTCGCATCACTATGTTGTTGTCGTTTGCATAGCCTTTCACATATCCGTAAGCCGTTTTCTCAGCAACAGTTCCGATTGTTCCTGCTCGAAAAACATTATCTTCTCCAAATAATACTTTTGTGTAATTATGGGCTTTTGGTTGATATTCACCTGAAAAGTTCAAATCGATATCTGGTACTTTATCCCCTTTAAACCCAAGAAACGTTTCAAATGGAATATCATGTCCATCTTTTACATATTTGGCTCCACAATTCGGACAGGTTTTATTCGGTAAATCAAATCCAGACCCTACCGATCCATCATCAAAGAATTCTGAGTGTTTACATTCCGGACAAACATAGTGTGGAGGCAGTGGATTTACCTCTGTAATTTCAGTCATTGTCGCAACCAAGGAAGATCCTACAGAACCACGTGACCCTACGAGGTACCCATCATCTAGTGATTTTTTAACTAGCTTATGAGAGATAAGATAGATAACAGCAAATCCGTGACCTATAATACTTTTTAACTCTTTCTCTAATCTTGCTTCAACTAATTCTGGTATCTGCTCGCCATAAATACTTCTTACCCGGGCATAGCTCATCTCACGAACCTCTTCATCTGCTCCTTCAATTTTCGGAGTATAAAGGTCGTCTTTGATCGGCTTTACATCGTCAACCATTTCAGCAATTTTATTTGTATTCGTTATAACAAGCTCTTTTGCTTTTTCTGGACCTAAAAACGAGAAACATTTAAGCATCTCATCAGTAGTTCTAAAATGAACATCTGGAAGCTCATGACGATTTAACGGATTAGCTCCACCTTGGGATCTAACTAGAATCTTCCGGTAAATTTTATCTTGAGGATTAAAGTAATGGACATTCCCAGTAGCTACGACTGGTTTCTCAAGCTTTTCCCCTAGTTTCGCAATGTTACTTACAATTTCCTCTAACGCGTTATTATCTTTAATATAATCCAAGTCTATAAGGTGCTTGTAGACTTCTGGTGGATGAACCTCTAAGTAATCATAGAATGCAGCAATCTCTTCAACTTCCTCAGGAGATTTTTGCATCATTCCTTGAAAAACCTCACCTTTGTCACAAGCAGAGCCGACAATAATTCCTTCTCGGTATTTTTTTAGCTGTGAGCGTGGAATTCGCGGTACTCGATAAAAATAATTCATATGTGAGATTGATACAATTTTAAAGATGTTTTTTAACCCAATTTCATTTTGTGCAAGCAATGTCACGTGATAAGGACGTGAACGTTGGTACGCATTTCCTTTTCCCATGTTGTCATTCAGTTGATCATGGTACTCAATTTCTTTTTCGCTTGATTCCTTTAACATTTTAATGAGCAAATACCCTGTTGCTTCAGCATCGTAAATTGCACGGTGATGCTGTGTTAATTCAATATCAAACTTTTTACAAAGTGTATTTAAACGATGATTTTTCATGTCTGGATATAAAAAGCGACCTAATTCAAGTGTATCAATAACAGGGTTGGCTGCTTTTGGGGCACTTAGTTGTTTTTTATAGCCTACATTTAAAAAGCCCATATCAAAGCTAGCGTTGTGAGAGACTAAAATATCATTTGCTATCCACTCACGGAAGTCAAGAAGAACAGCATCAATGTTTGGTGCATTCCTCACCATATCATCTGTAATTCCTGTTAAGTCAATCGTTGTTGCTGAAAGCGGATGATGTGGATTTGCAAATGACTCGAAGCGGTCAATGATTTCATTCCCGCGAATTTTCACAGCAGCTAGCTCAATAATTGAGTCGTAAACCGCAGATAAACCGGTTGTTTCAACGTCAAAAACAACATAAGTTTCCTCCGGTAAATATCTATGTGCATCATTATAGGCAATTGGAACACCATCATCGACTAAATTTGCCTCTAACCCGAACAACACTTTTACACCATGTTTTTTTCCTGCAGAATAAGCTTCAGGAAATGATTGTGCACCAGCATGATCTGTAAGAGCAATTGCAGGGTGTCCCCATTTTGCTGCTTGTTCAATATATCGACTTACCGAAGTAACTGCGTCCATTTGACTCATTGGCGAGTGCAAATGTAGTTCGACACGTTTTTCCCCAATAGGAGCAGTGTCTAGACGCTCCTTTACTTTTACTTCATTGATGTCATTGGCAATCATCACAAGATCTCGCACAAAGGTATCGTTTTGAATGCTTCCTCTGACCTTCAGCCACATGCCTTTTTTTACAGCTTGTAAAAGGATTGCATCATCTTTATCTCGAGCAAACATTTTCACCATGATTGAACTTGTATAGTCAGTTACTTTAAATGTTAGAAGTGTTCTCCCACTTCTAAGTTCTCGTGTCTCAGCATCAAATACATATCCTTGAATAGTTGTCTTTCGTTCTTCATCTTCAATAGATACCAGTGTACGAACTTCTTCGTCACTCTTGATCGTATAGCCAATTGTAACTGGTCCAGAAAATTCACGGCTATCGCTACCTTCTTTATCTTTTTTCTCCATTTCGGTAACGGCAAGCAACGCTTTTTGTTGATCTTCTTGAAGTTTTTGTTCATTAAATCTCTGAATTTCTTCATTCGATATATTCACTATTGTGTCAAGCTGTATGATTGGAAAACCGAATTTTTGCAGTGATCCTTGAAGCATAGCCGTATATTTTTTCTTGATAGTCATTGATTCAGTGTCATTTCTCGTTTTAACGATCACTTTTAAACCCTTTAAAGTAGGACGCTGTTCATTTAGCAGTGCTAAAATAGGTGGTGATACTCCATCGATCTCTTCGATGCAAAGAGACCAGTAATCACATATTAGTTTTTCGTCGAAGGATTGATCTGAAACTTCTATTGAAAAAGATACATTTGCTATATGAGAAAATTGACTCACTAATTTACTTTGAAATAATTGATATACCTCGAAAGGAAGAATTTTCTCAAATTTAAACTTAAAATCCCAATTTTTTGATTGTTTTGAGACAATTAATTTTGAAATGGTTGCATTACGAAAGTAACCGACAACCTCATCTTCTGTTAACTTTATCTGCTGGAGCAAGAGTTGAAATCTCTCTAATTGACTATTTACTATTTCCATATCATCGTGCCCCTCTCCGCAAGGTCAGGTCATAACATAAGGTACCTCAGAGGACTGAGGTACCTTATGTTTGTCTATTGATTCTATGATAACACGTTTTTAGACTTCTATATATTCTTTTTAGTTACCAAGTATTAGCTCTAGTTGACTTTCTAACTCATTCAGTGAAATTTCCATGCTTTCACCTGTTTTTCTAACCTTTAGTTCAACAATTCCTTCGTCCGCTCGTTTACCGATTGTAATTCGGATCGGTAGACCGATTAAATCAGAATCTGCAAACTTGACTCCAACACGCTCTTGACGATCATCTAATAACACGTCATACCCTTTTTCCATA
Source organism: Metabacillus herbersteinensis (assembly GCF_042433335.1). Taxonomy (NCBI): domain Bacteria; kingdom Bacillati; phylum Bacillota; class Bacilli; order Caryophanales; family Bacillaceae; genus Metabacillus; species Metabacillus herbersteinensis. Next base: position 164,449 of record NZ_JBHLVO010000004.1, on the reverse strand, counting down.
AGTTGCTGATACAGGTTTTCTGCAAGGTCTTTTTGTGCATCATTTTTAATATTTACTGGTACAAGATGTATATCAAATGGGGCAACAGATTTAGGCCATACGATGCCATTTTCATCATGATGTTGTTCAATTATAGCTGCGAGAGTTCTAGAAACCCCTATCCCATAGCAACCCATAATCATTGATTGTGACCGGCCATTTTCATCTAAGAAGGTTGCGTTCATCGCATCTGAATATCTCGTTCCTAATTTAAACACATGTCCTACTTCAATTCCCCGTGCAAAAGTGATTACGCCTTCACCGTCTGGAGAAGGATCTCCTTCTTGTATAAAGCGAAGATCAGCAAACTGCGAAATCCGTCCATCACGCTCAAGCGTAACACCTTTATAGTGATAGTCTTCTTGATTAGCCCCACATACACCGTTTACAACTGCTGAAGTTGCGTAATCGGCAATGATCTCTACATCTTCTGCAACGTTTAATGGGCCTATGAATCCAGGAAGACATCCAACTGTATTTTTTGTTTCTTCTGCTGAAGCTAGTTCAACAACCGTTACATTTAATAGATTTTTTACTTTAATATCATTTACTTCATGATCACCGCGAACGAGAACTAACACAAATCGATCATCTACTTTAAATAGTAAGGATTTAATGCATTTTTCTTTCGAGACTTGTAAGAAAGCAGAGATTTCTTCAATTGTTTTTTGCTGAGGCGTTTCAATTTTTTCTAATTCATTTAAGCTCTCTGTACTTCTTTCATACTTCGATAATACTGGTGCCATTTCAATGTTTGCAGCATATTGAGATGTATCAGAGTAAGCTATTGTATCTTCACCGACGTCAGATAAGACCATAAATTCATGTGTATCTTTCCCACCCATTGCACCTGAGTCAGCAATAACTGCACGAAAATCAAGTCCACATCGAGTAAATGTATTATGGTATGCCTGAAACATTTTTTCGTATACTTCGTCTAAGCTTGCATGTGAGGCATGAAAGGAATAAGCATCCTTCATAATAAACTCACGGCCCCGTAACACACCGAATCGTGGGCGTTTTTCATCTCGAAACTTTGATTGAATTTGGTATAACGTCAATGGTAACCGCTTGTACGACTTTATTTCATCCCGAACGATACTAGTAATCATCTCTTCGTGAGTTGCTCCTAATGCAAATTCACGTCCGTGACGATCTTTCAATCGCATTAACTCAGATCCATACGAATACCAACGACCAGATTCCTGCCATAGCTCTGCTTGTTGAAGTGCTGGCATTAATAATTCCACTGCACCTGCACTGTTCATTTCTTCTCTAACAATTTGTTCTATTTTCTTTAGCACTTTTTGTGCTAGAGGTAAATAACTGTAAACACCACTAGCGCTTTGGCGTACGAAGCCAGCACGGAGCATTAACTGGTGACTCTTTACTTCTGCATCTGCTGGTACTTCTCTTAATGTAGGAATAAACGTCATACTTTGTTTCATCACGAGCACCTCAATTTTTTTATCTCGGTCATTTTAATGAAGATGACCGCTTCCTGAAAGGATAAGTTACACTAACTTTTATAAAAAGATTCGTTGAATGTCATTCCATGTTACGACAAGCATTAATAACATTAACAATGCAAAGCCAACAAAATGGACAAGCCCTTCCTTTTGTCGATCAATTGGTTTGCCACGTAATGCTTCAATAAGGAAGAATAACAAGCGGCCACCGTCGAGAGCAGGAATGGGAAGCATGTTCACAATCCCTAAATTGATACTTAAAATAGCAGCCCAACGCATTAAATTAACGACGCCCGAATCTGCCACTTGATCTGTTATATCATAGATACCAACAGGTCCTGAAAGCATATCGATTGAAAACTGACCCGTTACTAGCTGTCCAAGTCCAAATAAAATTTCTTTTGTCCAAGTGTAGGTTTCAACAAATCCATATTGTAGAGAACTAGAGAATGATTTATCAACAGGACCAAAAGCTCCTATTCGACCAATCGTAACTTCTCCTGCTTTGTTTGCCTCAGGAACGACTTCAAATTGAAGTGTTTCTCCAGCCCGATCAACAATAAATGTTAATTCTGTTTCTGGATTATCACGAATAATCTCCACCACTTCTAACCAACTTGAAGTGTCTTCCCCATCAATGGATAATACCGTGTCATTTTCTTGAAGACCTGCTTCTTTTGCTGCTCCGTCCTCTGTTAATTGTCCAAGTTTAGGGTCTTCAACAGGAGCACCTTGGATAAAGCCAAGGGCAAAAAGGATAACAAACGCTAACAAGAAATTCATCGCAGGCCCTGCAATAATCGCTGCAGTTCTCTGTCCTAATGTTTTTGATGAAAATTGGCGATTGTATGGAGCGATTTGAACTTCTTGACCATCTACCACAAAGAAAGAATGATCACTCACTTCAAATCGTTGCAAAACTTCATCTTCGCCTTGTTCATAGCCTGTAATATACATTTCGTGTTCAAGGTCAGCTTTTTCAACCTCAATAACTCTCGCTTGTGGGTATTTTTCTTTATTGTTCAAAATGACTTTTTCAACTTTATTTTCTTTATTAAGAAGTAGAGCGATATTATATCCTGGCTTTACTTCAATCATTTCAGGATCTTCTCCAGCCATTCTTACAAAACCACCGATTGGAAGAAGTCTTATCGTATAAACGGTCTCATCTTTTTTAAATGAAAATATTTTCGGTCCAAAGCCAATTGCAAACTCACGGCATAAAATCCCAGCGCGTTTAGCAAAAATTAAATGACCGAGTTCGTGAAAAAAAACAAGTGCTCCAAATATAATAACAAACGCTATCACTGTGTTCACATATATACCACCTTTATGAAATGAATGATTGAACGTATTTACGTGTGTCTTTATCAACTTCTTGAATAATATCTAAGCTAGGTTGACCAATCACCCGGTGGTTCGCCATTGCTCTTTCAATGAAGTCTTCAATTTGTAAAAACTTAATTTTCCCTTCTAAAAAGGCAGAAACAGCTTCTTCATTTGCTGCATTAAGAACCGTTGGCATTGTACCACCTATTTTACCTGAATCGAATGCGAATTGTAAGCAACGATAGCGTTCAAAATCAGCTTTTTCAAAATGCAACTTCCCTAATTCCCAAAGCTGTAATGATTTTCCTTGTGGTAATGGAAAGCGATCAGGATAGGATAGCGCATATTGAATTGGTACTCTCATGTCGGGTGTACCTAATTGAGCCATTACACTCCGATCACGAAACTCTACTAAGGAATGAATAATACTTTCTTTATGTAATAACACGTCAATATTTTCGTATGGCATATTAAACAGCCAATGGGCTTCAATTACTTCTAAACCCTTGTTCATCATTGTCGCTGAATCAATGGTGATTTTAGCACCCATTGACCAGTTAGGGTGATTAAGAGCTTGCTCAACAGTAACTTCAGTTAACTCAGCACGTTTTTTATCTCTAAAGCTGCCACCCGATGCCGTTATGATTAAACGCTCAATATTTCGAACGTTTTCTCCTTGTAAGCACTGAAAGATTGCTGAATGTTCACTATCAACCGGTAAAAGATCTACTCCATATTTTTTAGCATGTTCCGTAACTAAATGTCCAGCAGTAACGAGAGTCTCTTTGTTTGCAAGAGCAATCGTTTTTTTATTTTCGATCGCTTTTAACGTAGGAAGTAAACCTACACTTCCAACTACCGCATTAACAACGATTTCAACACCCTCATATGTAGCGGCATCAATTAATGCTTGTTCTCCAAAAGAAAAATGTACGTCCTGGCTAGAGTACTCTAATGCTAATTGTTCACATATTTCTTTATCCTGTACGGCGACAAACTTTGGTAGAAACTTATTAATTATCTTTTTTCCCTCATCAACATTTCGACCAAATGACATTGCAACTAACTCGAATTGATCAGGATGCCCGGCAATTACATCTATTGTTTGTAAACCAATTGAACCAGTTGCCCCTAACAAGCTAATTCTTTTCACAAATTCACTTCCAATCACTATTAAAAAAGTACGAGTAAGAAATGTAAAATCGGTAATACAAATAACAAGCTATCAAAGCGATCTAAAATCCCGCCATGTCCTGGTAATATTCTTCCTGAGTCTTTGACTTGATAATGGCGTTTTAGAGCAGATTCTACTAAATCACCAATTTGTCCAAAAACAGAAAGAACAATAGAAATTATTGTAATTTTAACGTAAGATTCATCAAATCCATTAAAAAATTCAAGTGCGATAAATTGAAACAACAGCGAGACAACAAGTGCAGATACTACCCCACCAATTGAGCCTTCAACTGTTTTGTTCGGACTAATTTCAGGCCATAATTTCCTTTTTCCCAATGATTTACCGATAAAATATGCTCCGGAATCGGTTGCCCAAATAATCAGTAGGGCATAAAACACCCACTCTATACCTAAGATTCTAGTTTCAATCAGATAATAAAAGCCTATTCCTATGTATATGGTTGATAGAATGACAAAACCGACATCATCAAAAGTGAAGCTATTCTTTGTGATAACGGTATATGTTAAAAAGAGCAAAAGAGCTAATAAGGCAATATCTAACTTTGAGAAATTAACATCATCTAATATTGTTATATAAAGTTTTGGAATTAATAGAACCCATAGCAATAATAAACTTGCAATTCCAGGAAAGCTAAAGAAAGAAATTCTTTTCATTTTTAATAGTTCATATAATGCTATCGATCCTAGCAAATATACAAATATAGTGAACGGTAAGTTACCGTAAATAACAAATGGAAGAAATAGAGCTACAGCAAGAACACCAGTTAATATTCGTTGTTTCATGTATGATTCATCACCTTTTAAACGCCACCAAATCTGCGTCCTCTTTGTTGAAATTCGTTAATAGCCTGTAAAAAATTCTTTTCACTAAAATCAGGCCACAATACTTCTGTAAACCAAAACTCTGTATAAGCTAGCTGCCAAAGCATAAAATTACTAAGTCTAATCTCACCACTCGTTCGAATTAATAAATCAGGATCTTTTAGTGAGTGTGTCATTAAATAAGTAGAGAATAACGTTTCGTCAATTTGATTTTCATGAATTTGTCCATTTTTCGCGTCTTGTACGAGCGTTTGAACAGCTCCAATTATCTCAGCCCTGCTCCCATAATTAAGAGCGAAGTTTAAAATAAGACCTGTGTTATCCTGCGTTTTCAAAATTGCTTTTTCGACAGCATTTAAAGTATGAACAGGGAGGCGAGTTTTGTCGCCCATAATACGAACCTGAACGTTCTCTTGAATCAATTCAGGTAAAAAGGTATTGAGAAATTCCTCTGGGAGCTTCATTAAATAATCTACTTCTGTTTTCGGTCTTTTCCAATTTTCTGTTGAAAAAGCATATAGCGTTAAAGCCCCCACACCAAGCTCATTTGCAAGCTTCGTCATTCTTCTAACAACCTTCATGCCTTCATGATGACCTGCAATACGAGGCAACGCACGTTTTTTTGCCCATCTACCGTTGCCATCCATAATAATTGCAATATGATACGGTATCACGCTTTTTAAAATTTCTTCTTTTGATAACACGTATTGATCTGAAGGTTTTGGACCACTCTTTAGTCTTTTGAGTAAGTTGAGCATGAGATTCCTCCATCACCCACTAATTCTAATCTCTTTTTTTAATAGGATGAAACATTTTTCAAAGGATAAAATATGTTCGGACATTAGACAGAAAAGTTAGCTGTAACTTTAAATGGTTTTAGCTTTTTTGTTAACAGTATTAACAAAAAAACCCCCTGTAAACGTTAGAGGGTCTTTTCTATCATACAAGACTATTGTACATAGTTTTGCATTAAACTTCCATTATTTCTTTTTCTTTATCCTTTGTTACATTTTCTACTTTTACGATATACTCATCTGTTAATTTTTGTACACTTTCAGTATTGTTTCTTAGTTCATCTTCTGTAATCTCACCGTTTTTTTCTAACTTTTTCAAGTCGTCATTTGCGTCCCGGCGAACATTTCGTACAACCACTTTTGCTTCTTCAGAATATTTTTTAACAAGCTTTACAAGATCCTTACGGCGTTCTTCAGTAAGTGCTGGAATTGCCAAACGAATTAATGTTCCATCATTTGAAGGAGATAACCCAAGGTCAGACTTTTGGATTGCTCTATCGATATCACTTAACACGGATTTGTCATAAGGTTGAATCACTAATAAACGAGCTTCCGGTGTACTAATTGATCCTAATTGATTAACAGGAGTCGGAGCACCATAGTAATCCACCATGATTTTATCTAAAAGTGAAGCACTTGCACGTCCTGCACGTACTGTTGCGAGCTCTCTGCTGTATGCTGATACTGCTTTTTCCATTTTTTCCTTCGCACTAACTATTACTTGTTTAGCCACAATTATTTCCCCCTTACAATCGTTCCGATATTTTCTCCAAGAACAACTCGCTTGATGTTGCCTTCCTCCATGACCGAGAAGACAATAAGTGGAATGTCATTATCCATACAAAGTGACGATGCAGTAGAATCCATAACTGCTAGGCCCTCTTTAAGTACATCTAAATAGGATAGTTCTTCATACTTCACTGCATTTTCATCAATTCTCGGATCAGCGCTATACACACCATCGACATTATTCTTTGCCATTAAAATTACGTCTGCTTCAATTTCAGCTGCACGTAAAGCGGCAGTTGTGTCTGTAGAGAAGTATGGGTTTCCTGTGCCTGCTGCAAAGATAACAACACGCTTTTTCTCTAGGTGACGAATTGCTTTTCTTCTTATGTATGGTTCTGCAACTTGTCGCATTTCAATTGAGGTTTGAACCCTTGTTTGTATGCCTTGTGTTTCTAAGCTATCTTGAAGAGCTAAAGAATTCATCACGGTTGCTAGCATTCCCATGTAATCTGCTGTAGCACGGTCCATGCCCATCTCGCTACCAATTTTCCCTCTCCAGATGTTTCCTCCGCCAACTACTACTGCGACCTCTACATCGAGTTCTGCGATTTCTTTTACTTGTTTTGCTACCGATTGAATAACAGTTGGATTAATCCCAAATCCATTATCACCTGCTAGTGCTTCTCCACTTAACTTTAATACGATGCGCTTGTATTTTGGATTGCTCATAATAACCTCCAAATCCTATTCTATATTGTAGTAAAACAAATACTACTTTTTAAAAAGAGGGAACACGAATTTGTGCTCCCTTATCTTGATGTGAACATTAAATTACCTTACTAGCCTTCCTACTCCTATATATAGGGTTAGGTTACACTTCTTAAAATGTAATTTGAGCTAGTGGTAAAATAACTTCATTATTTCTTCACTTGACTCATTACTTCTTCAGCAAAGTTATCTTGGCGTTTTTCAATACCCTCTCCAACTTCGTAGCGGATAAATGCTTTTACTGTTCCACCTTTAGATTCAACAAATTGCTTAACTTTTAAATCAGGGTTTTTAACGAAGCTTTGGTCAAGTAAGCAGATATCTTCAAAATACTTACTTAGACGTCCTTCAACCATTTTAGCGACGATTTTTTCAGGCTTACCTTCGTTAAGAGCTTGCTGAGTTAGTACTTCGCGTTCACGTGCAGTTTCTTCCTCGGACACTTCATCGCGTGAAACGTATTTAGGGTTTACTGCAGCAATATGCATTGCAACATCTTTCGCTGCAGCTTCATCTGTTGTACCTTCTAGAACAGTTAATGCACCGATACGTCCGCCCATGTGTAAATATGCGCCAAAAGCATCGCTATCTGTTTTAGAAACAATTGAGTAACGACGTAGTGTCAGTTTCTCTCCAATTTTCGCAATTGCTTCATTGATATACGTTTCAACAGTAGAACCATTGTCCATTGTTTGTGTAAGTGCCTCTTCGACATTTGCAGGTTTTTTAGATAATAGGTGAGCAGCTACTTCATTGATTAAAGTTTTGAAGCCTTCATTTTTTGCAACAAAGTCAGTTTCAGAATTAACTTCAAGGATAACCGCTTCGTTTCCTTCTACTGAAATTAAAGTTAAACCTTCAGCAGCAATACGGTCGCCTTTTTTGGCAGCCTTTGCAATCCCTTTTTCGCGAAGGTAGTCAATTGCATTCTCCATATCACCATTTGTTTCAGTAAGTGCTTTTTTACAATCCATCATTCCAGCACCAGTTTTTTCACGTAATTCTTTTACCATTTGTGCAGTAACAGCCATTAGAGTAATCCTCCTTTATTTTTATAAAACCTATGTAAGATAACTTAACTTTAAAAAAAGGTGATAAAAGGCCTTTCCCCCTTATCACCTCCCGTCTAAATTAAGCAGTAGTTGTTTCTTCACCTTGTTTAGATTCTAAAATTGCATCTGCCATTTTAGCAGTAAGAAGCTTAACAGCGCGAATTGCATCATCATTAGCAGGGATAACATAATCGATTTCATCTGGGTCACAGTTCGTATCAACGATACCTACGATAGGGATGTTAAGTTTACGTGCCTCAGCCACTGCAATACGTTCTTTACGTGGATCAATAATGAATAGTGCGTCTGGAAGTTTTTTCATATCTTTAACTCCGCCAAGGAATTTCTCAAGACGTTCTAATTCTTTTTTAAGTTGAACAACTTCTTTTTTAGGAAGTACTTCAAACGTTCCATCTTCTTGCATTCTTTCGATGTCTTTTAGACGTCTAACACGCTTTTGGATTGTTTCAAAGTTTGTTAACGTACCACCTAACCAACGTTGGTTAATGTAATACATTCCTGAACGCTCTGCTTCATCTTTCACAGAATCTTGAGCTTGCTTTTTCGTACCAACGAAAAGTACTTGACCTCCGTCAGCAGATAAATCTCTAACGAATTTATAAGCTTCCTCAACCTTTTTAACTGTCTTTTGAAGGTCGATAATATAGATTCCGTTACGCTCTGTAAAGATGTAACGTTTCATTTTTGGGTTCCAACGGCGTGTTTGGTGACCGAAGTGAACACCTGCTTCAAGTAGTTGTTTCATTGAAATTACTGACATTTGTTTGTTCCTCCTAATGGTTTCTTTTCTCCTCCGCTCATATCATCTTTAAAACAAAACTGTCACATGACAGCACCACTGCTTTAAATCTATGAACGTGTGTATTAACACCAAAAATTAATATAACATATTGATATACGACAATCAAGCTAGAATTGACTACTTATGACGAAATTTGAGAAGAAGATCAATTTCAGTTCTACCTTTGTTTAACTTTTTAGCAATTTGACCAACAGTATAACCATCTTTAAAAAGATTTATAGCCTCAATATCATATGGCAACTTGTTTTTTTGCGTTGAGGAGGAACTTGACTCATTTTTAATCTCGACAATATCTTTAACCTCTGGCATTCCAATTAAATGAGACGGTAACTCATCATATGCAATTGTTTCTTCGCTTTTTACTTTTTCAATTCCTTGTATTAAAGGGCTTACTTTTGAAACTGTCTTGCTCCTAGTCGTGTGTAGTTCCTTTTTAAATTCGTCAATCAGTTTCTGATTTTCATCTTTTACTTCAAGTAAGTACGAAGTTAAGGTATGTTCTGTCTCTTCATAGAGACTTTTTTGAGACTCAGTCAATTGTTTAATTGTCGAGTATTTCGTATAAAGAACAATAATAAAGTAAAAGGAAACTGCGTGAAGAACAATGCTTATAAATAATAATATGCTTGTCATAGACATCCTTCCTAATTCGAAAAAATCAATAAAGATTATTCAAACCTCACCTTAATGAATCACATTCTCTAAGATTTTTCTTAATTTAAATAACGCTTTAGAATGGATTTGTGAAATTCTTGATGTCGATAAATTCATAACTTTTCCAATTTCTGTTAATGTTAGTTCATCATGATAAAATAAACTAACGACAAGTTGTTCCTTTTCACTAAGTTGGGTAATAACTTCAGAAAGTTGTGAAATAAGCTCTACTTTGACCATTTTTTCTTCGGGGCTTACATGATTACTATCTTTTATAATAATTCCAATATTCTCCCCGTCCTCTTGATCATGAAGATGGTCATCAATTGAAAGAACATTTGCAAAAAAACCTTCATTGACTACACTGACCACTTCATCCTCTGGAATTCCCAGCTCATAAGCTATCTCGCTTGCGGACACATTACGTAGATAGTGCTGTTCTAGCTTTTCAATTGTTGCTTCTACTCGTTTCGCTTTTTCTCTAGAACTGCGTGGAAGCCAATCTTCTTTTCGAAGTCCATCAATAATGGCACCTCTTATCCGGAAAGAAGCATACGTTTCGAACTTCAAATCTCGATTCGGGTCAAACTTTTCCATTGCATCATATAAACCATACATTCCTAAGCTCATTAAATCGTCCTTACTAACCGATTTGGGCAATCCGACCGAAATTCGTTGTACGTGATAGGAAACGAGTGGCATGTATCGTTTGATGAGGGTATCACCTGCATGAGAGTCACGTGAATGTACCCATTTTTGCCAAATTAATTGTTCTTCTGAAGAAGATAACTGTGTCACAGTCGGCTCCCCCCTCTACATGATGTTTTCTATGGTTTTGTCTAAATGGTTTTCGTTCCTTGATTAACGGTTTTAATAACTAAATCACAAGTGCTAGGATCAAATTCAATTGTTCGTCCACTGCTACCACCGACATCTTCACTTACTAGTGGAATATGAAAAAGTTTTAATTGCTCTTTAATTGCTTCCACGTTTCTAGGACCTATCCTCATCAGGTCATTGGAAGTTTGAAATTGAAACATTTGAGCGCCACCTGCAATTTTTGCTTTTAGTGAATATTCTTTTGCACCAATGGTAACAACATCTTTAATTAGTTTCTTGACTGCTGTGTCTGCATATTTTGCATCATTAATGCTACCTATTTTCCCTAGTGTTGAATCTGGTAACATAATGTGTGCCAATCCAGCTATCTGTCGCAATTGATCATAAAGAATAAGACCTACACATGAACCTAATCCTGAAGTACGGATCCGCTCTGGAGCCTTAACCACATTTAAATCAGCTATACCAACCTTTACAACGTCCAATATCTCAAGCATCACTGTTTACTCCTAAAGCAGCAAACAGTATATCAAACGATTCAGGATCTGGTAGTAAAAAGAAATGCCCTTTTACTGATACATTTTCTGACTGATCTTCTTCCTTAATAGCTGTATCTATGATGATTGCGTAGTCACTTACTTGAGATAACTCAATCAATCCATGACTAATAACTGCTCCAAACATGTCAATTGATAAAGCAGGGACAGAAGGGTATAAATCCAACTTCGTTAAGTCTGACAATGATGACAAATAAGAACCAGTTAAAATATTACCTAATTCTTGAAATGCTGAAAGTCCAATTTCCAGAAACGGAGGCTGTTTAAGAGAAAAGTCTTCATCGGCAATTAGTTGTTTAACAAAACGCTCTGCTTGTTCGACAGCTAATACGAAAAATAATGATCCCGGTACGTCACCTTCTATTCTTAGAAAAACACTAGCTACAACAACTTCTGGGCCACCTAACCATTCTGTAAGTTCGTTAAAGGAAACCAATTTAACATCAGGAACTGTCATATCAATTTTCTTATTTAATAGTTTCGATAAAGCTGTTGCTGAATGACCAGCACCGATGTTGCCGATCTCCTTAAGAATATCCATGTGCCGTGCGGTGATACCACTTAAGTAATCCATTTAAGTACCTCTATATCGTTTGAAGCGAACGCGCTTCTTCAGAGTTCAATACACTTTCTAATTCAAGCATGATAATTAATCGTTTATCCAGTTTTGCTACACCTTGAATATATTCTACTTCAATAGATCCAACTACTTCTGGAGCAGGTTCAATAAGATCCTTTTCAATATCAAGTACATCGTTTGCTGCATCAACAATTAAGCCTGCTTCGATTTTATTAATCGTAACAATGATTATTCTAGTACTCTCATTGTATCCAATTTCTTCAAGACCAAATCTCTTTCTTAAATCTAAAATTGGCGTTACAACACCTCTTAAATTGATCACTCCTTTAATAAAAGAAGCAGTTCGAGGTACCCGTGTAACATGTTGAATTTTTTCAATTGAACGAACTTGTTGAACTGGTATACCATATTCCTCATTTTTTAATTGAAAAACGATGACCTTAACGTCAGATGTTATATACTCACTCATTATGGAAACCTCCTTCATTTTTACAATCTACGTCCGTTCTTATTTAATTAACGAATTGCAATCAATGATTAAAGCAACTTGTCCATCTCCGAGAATTGTCGCCCCAGAAATAGCAAATACTGTAGTTAAATAATTGCCAAGTGATTTAAGGACAATTTCTTGTTGACCAATAAAGGAGTCGACAACCATTGCCGCCATTTTTTCTCCTTTTCGGACGATAACCAAAGAAATATATTCTTCGTTTTCGACCTCTGTTGGAACTTCAAAAATATCTTTTAAGTTTACTAGAGGGACAATTTTCCCTCTAAAATCAATCACTTTTTGATTGTGTGCGTGAAGGATTTCTTCTTTTTTTATAACGGCTGTTTCTATAATTGATGATAATGGGATTGCGAATTTTTCCTTTTGTAGTTCTACCAGCATCACAGAAATAATTGAAAGTGTTAATGGAAGTTGGATAGAGAAAAGTGAGCCCTTTCCTTCTTGAGCATCAATTGACACTGTTCCACCAAGTGATTCAATCGTACTTTTAACAACATCAAGACCTACTCCACGACCAGAAATATCTGAAATTTGATCGGCCGTTGAAAAACCGGAAGAGAAAATTAACTCATACACTTGTTTATCTGTTAACGTAGATGCTAATTGCTCTGTCACGACACCACGCTCAATTGCTTTTTTTAGAACACGGTCACGACTAATTCCTGCCCCATCATCCTCAATTTCAATAAACACATGATTTCCACTATGATAAGCACTTAAAACAACATTTCCTTGTTCAGGCTTACCCTTCTTCAAGCGATCTTGTGGCATCTCAACTCCATGATCGATTGCATTTCTTAGTAAATGAACGAGTGGGTCACCTATCTCATCAATAACTGTCCGGTCTAGTTCAGTGTCAGCTCCAATAATATCAAGATTAATTTTTTTGTTAAGGTCTTTTGCAAGTTGACGAATCATTCGAGGGAAACGGTTAAATACCGTTTCGACTGGAACCATTCGCATATTCAAAATAATAGTTTGTAAATCACCCGAAATTCTCGACATTCTTTCAACGGTTTCATCGAGTTCACTATTGTTCAGCTCTTTTGAAATTTGCTCAAGTCGTCCTCGATCAATGACTAGTTCTTCAAAAAGGTTCATTAAAATATCTAAGCGTTCGATGTTAACACGTATCGTCTTAGAGCTTGTTGCTACATTTTGCTTAGGGGAAGCCTTTGCAGACGGATCCACTGCTACTGAAGCAGCTACTTCTTGTTTAGTCTCTTCAATTATGTTAACAGCTTCTGTTTCCGATTCTACAGATCGTTGCTTGGAAGACTTCAGTTGTTCAAGATTCAATGGATTAACACTAACACTATCAATCTCTGAAACTTTTAGAACACGACTTTTTATGTCGTCAGTGCTTTCTTTTGAAATCACTGCAACTGTAAACTGTGAATCAAATTTTTCCTCTTCTAGTAAATCAACAGAAGGCACTGCCTTTATTACTTCTCCGATCTGCTCTAGAATTTCAAATACCATAAACACACGTGCTGCCTTTAAAAGACAGTCCTCACGAAGGGCAATTTTAATTTCATATGAATGAAAGCCTTGTTCTTTTGACTGCTGAATGACTGTATACTCGAAGTCATCATATTCATGAATCGTTTGCATTGTGGTTTCATTATTAAAAGTTGGTGGTTCACTACTAGTAACTGAGGTAAGTTCCTCACCGTTTTCAATTTTTTTCAATTGAGCTACAACCGGTGAGACATCCTTTTTACCGTCTCCACCTTCTGCAATAGACAAGACCATTTCTTCAAGAAGATCAATAGATGCAAAAACAACGTCTAAGATCGTAGGCGTTACCATTAGCTTTTCATTACGAATGGCATCAAGTACATTTTCCATTTGGTGTGTTAGACTTGCTAAATCTTCATAACCCATTGTTGCGCTCATACCTTTTAATGTATGTGCAGAACGAAAGATATCATTAACTATTGATAAATCACTTGGGTTTTTTTCTAGATCTAGTATTTTTTCATTACACGCTTGAAGATGTTCTTTACTTTCTTCAATAAAGATCTCTAAATACTGATTCATATCCATTGTGTCACGCCCTTATTTTTGTATGTAGTTTAAAACAGACATTGCAATGTTTTGTACATCTTCTACAGTGTCAACGAGATTTGTAGCCATTGCTGATTTAGGCATTCCAAACACCACAGAGGTGTGAGCAGATTCGGATATCGCTTTTACATTAGCTGTGGATTTAAGTTTTTTTAATCCTGATGTACCGTCAGAACCCATACCTGTCATAATGACCGCAACCTTTTGATAATCTACTAATTCTGACATTGATTCGAACAGCACATCCACTGAGGGACGGTGACCATTTCGTATAGCTGATTGATCGATCTTAACAACAAGTTTTGTTCCTAGCTTGATGACTTTTAAATGCGAGCCACCTGGCGCAATATAGGCAACACCCTTTTTAACAATTTCACCGTCTTCTGCTTCCTTCACTTCTATTTCTGATACTGAATTTAGTCGAACAGCTAGTGATTGTGTAAAGCCAGGGGGCATATGCTGAACGATAAATATTGGACCATCTAAGTCTTTTGGAAATTTAGGTAGTACTTGTTGTAACGCTCTAGGACCTCCTGTAGAGGTTCCTATACATATTAAAAATGGTTTTTTATTATTTAATTCGATTTTACTAGTTCTTTTATCCTTATATGTGTCTATTTTACTATATTCAGGTTGTAATGGTGCAGTCTTTTTTTGTGGATCAACCTGGTGCATTTTTCTTATATTAGCTGATTTGGCTGAAATTACTTTTTGCTTTAGTTCCTCTTTTATCACATGAAGATCAAGCGAAATTGCACCAGAAGGCTTGGTGATAAAATCGACTGCTCCGTATTGAAGAGATAAAATTGTATTTTCTGCACCTTCTTGCGTCGTACTAGACAACATAATCACCGGTCGTGGAAATCTCTCCATAATTTCTTTTAGCGCTTCCAAACCATTCATAACCGGCATTTCAATATCTAGTGTGACAACATCTGGTTGAAGTGTCGCAATCTTTTTTAGAGCATCTTCACCATTTCTCGCCGTTGCAATGACTTCTAGTTGTTTATCCTCGCTGAGAAAATCGGCAATTAATTTTCTCATGAAAGCAGAATCATCAACGACGAGTATTTTAATCTTACTCATCATTTTTACCTACCTTTCATGAAGAAGCTTTTTAGCTTGGTGATAAAGGCTTTTTGCTCTATATTGCTTGAACTTGTTGACTTACTTTTCAGATAATCACTTGTAAGGTTAATCAGCGCTTTACTCGCTTGTGAATTTGGTTGATAGAGTAAAAATGGCGTTTGATGAATAACAGCTTTCATGATGCTAGGGTCATCAGGAATTGTACCTAATAGTGGTATATCCCTACTTAGAAATTGTTTTATTGTTAGTGATAGACGTTGGTAGGTTGATTCCCCAACTTTTCGATCGTAGGATCGATTCACAACGATGGAAAATGGAATTGAATCGTTATTGATACAAATATATTTAATCGCTGCATACGCATCTGTAAGCGATGTTGGCTCAGGAGTTGTAATAGCGATGATTTCATCAACTGATAATATGAATCTTAGGGCATCCTCTGAAATACCTGCTCCCATATCAAAAATGACATAGTCATAATGATGAAAAACCCGCTCTAGCTGTGAAGCAAAATGTTGAAATTTAGATTCACTCAGCTTGAATAGATTCGTTAACCCTGTGCCACCTGAAATATAATCCAAGCCGCTCGGGCCCTTAGTTATAATATCTGCTATCGAGAGCTGTTGTTCTAAAAAATCAACGATTGTGTGTTGAGAGCTAGATCCAATGAGAATCTCAATGTTCCCCATCCCTATATCTAAATCAAATAGTAAAACACGATGGTTTTCTTTTAAAAGAGCAAGGGAAAAGTTTAGAGAAAAATTTGATTTTCCTACTCCGCCTTTGCCACTCGTAACAGCGATGGTGTGTGCCTGTTTAGGTTGATTATGACGCATATTTAATTGTTCTCTTAGACGTGCCGCTTGATCTGTCATCATTACCTACCTCAATATCTCATCTATAATTCGTTCACTAGTTGAATGTTGAATATCATCCGGGACATTTTGGCCATGAGTTGTATAGGCAATTCCTTTCTTCGTTTTAACCATTAAATCAAGCAGCGCTCCTTTTGTAGCTGTTTCATCAAGTTTTGTAATAATCAGTTTATCGACGTGTAGTAATGAGAACTGTTCGTATACTGCAAGCATATCCTCGAGTTTAGAAGTGGCCGCTAAAACTAAAAACGTTTCCATTTCCTGGTCAAAATCAATAATTGATTGCAAATCTTTCACATACTGTAAGTTGCGAAAGTTACGACCAGCAGTATCGATATACACATGATCAAAATGTTGAAGTTTCTGCTTTGCTTCCTTAAAGTCTTCGATGTTGTAACAAACTTCAATAGGTGCATCTAATATTTTTGCATATGTTTTTAACTGATCGATTGCAGCAATTCTGTAAGTATCAGTTGTTATAAATGCAACACTCTTTTTTTGTTGAAGCATACACTCCGCAGCTAGCTTGGCGAGTGTGGTCGTCTTCCCTACCCCCGTAGGTCCTATCACATTAATGATTTTTTTTTGTAGGAAATTCCTGTAAAGGCAAGCTGCTGGATTTGATTTACTAAAATCTCTTTAAGATTCTTCTCTACTTCTTCATTAGCAAGATTCCCATTGGAACAATACCACCGCTCTAACAATTCTGCTGTGACGATCCCTCTTATTAAAGCACTAACACCTTTTTGAATAAGTTGTTCGTGAATCCTTTTAATTGGTTCTGGATAAAAGTTTTCTTGTTCATTTGCAGTAATCGATTGAATAAGGCCTTTTAGTTCTTTTAATTCATTCAGTAACACTGGTTGGTTTACTAAAAGGTTACTTTGACCTGTAATCTGGCCTTCTAGATTCTGTAGTGGTGTTCGTTTTTCCCTTGGAAGTTCTTGTTTTTGTGTTAGTGGGCGTGATGGGACATCAGGGTCCATAGCAGCAATTACTTCTATTTTTTTCTTGGTAAAAAGACCTATAAAGCCACCTGTATAAATTACTTTTGAATTTAAAATGACCGCATCATTACCAAGCTCAGATCGAATTTTTTTCATCGCTTCTTGCATGTTTAAAGCAATATATTTCTTTACCTTCATATCACATTCACCACCCCGACACTCTGAACTTCAACATTTGCTTCTAATTCGTTATAAGACAAAACTGGTAGTTGCGGGAAGTACCGATCTGTTAACTGTCGAACGTACATTCTAACCGCTGGTGAACATAACAGAATTGGAGTTTGTTCTTGGATAGAAAGCTGTTCAACTTCCTTTGCAATTGCTTCTATAATCGTTTGTGATAATTCTGGATCAATTGATAAGTAGTTTCCATGATCAGTTTGTTGAACTCCATCTGCAACTGCTTTTTCAACTTTTCCAGATAATGTAATGACCTTTAGAGTTTGATTTGCGCTTGCATACTGACTCGTAATTTGTTTCGCAAGTGCTTGTCTCACATATTCACCTAAAAGCTCGGTATCTGAACTCATTTTTCCGAAATCAGCCAGCGTTTCAAAAATCACCGGTAAATTTCGTATTGAAACCTTTTCTCGTAATAATTTTGAAAGGACCTTTTGAATTTCACCAATTCCCAGAGGGGTAGGTGTCACTTCATCAACTAAGATCGGATATGATTCTTTTAGATGATCAATAAGTTGTTTTGTTTCCTGTCTTCCCAACAATTCATGCGCATGCTGTTTAATCATTTCTGTAATATGTGTCGATACGACGGATGGTGGATCAACTACTGTGTATCCAAACATTTCTGCAGAATCTTTCATTTCTTCTGTAATCCACTTAGCCGGCAACCCGAATGATGGCTCAATTGTGTCGATACCTTCAATTGAATCGTCTTCAATACCTGGTGCCATTGCTAAATAATGATCAAGTAAAATTTCTCCTCGAGCCATTTCATTGCCTTTAATCTTTAGACGGTACTCATTCGGTTGTAACTGTATATTATCTCGTATCCTAACGACTGGGATAACTAACCCCATTTCAATCGCAAGTTGTCTTCGAATCATGACAATCCGATCGAGAAGGTCACCACCTTGATTAGTGTCCGCAAGAGGGATTAAACCGTATCCAAACTCAAACTCAATTGGATCTACATTTAAAAGATTAACGACACTTTCTGGACTCTTCATTTCATCCATTTCAATTTCTTCTTCGATTTCTTCTTCATTTTGATCTTGTTGATTTTTTGATTTTGAAATCCTATATGCTCCAAAAGCCATAATGCCTGCGATTGGAAGTGTGATAAAAAGACCAATTGGAGTAAATAGACCTAATAAAAAAATAGTTCCTGCTGCAACGTAAAGCATTGATGGGTAAGCGAATAATTGATCGGTAATATCTGATCCTAGATTTCCTTCAGATGCAGCCCTTGTCACAACAATACCAGTTGCAGTGGATATTAATAAGGCTGGTATTTGACTAACGATTCCATCCCCAACTGTTAACATCGTGAAGTGGCCAGCCGCTTCACCAAAGCCCATTCCCATTTGCATCATTCCTATTATGATGCCAAACATCATATTAATTAGCACAATAATTACGCCTGCAATGGCATCTCCTTTTACAAATTTACTTGCACCGTCCATGGCACCATAAAAATCGGCTTCTCTTGATACTTTTTCACGTCTTTCACGTGCTTGATGTTCTGAAATCACTCCTGCATTCAGGTCAGCATCAATACTCATTTGTTTTCCTGGCATTGCATCCAAAGTAAAACGAGCTGCTACTTCTGAAACACGTTCAGATCCTTTTGTTATTACGATGAATTGAATAATGATAAGGATGATGAAAACAACAAAACCAACTAACACATTGCCTCCAGTTACAAAGGTGCCAAATGTTTCTACTACTTTCCCCGCATCTCCCTCAGACAGAATTGCACGAGTTGTTGATACATTTAACCCAAGTCGAAATAATGTTAGTAATAGAATTAATGAGGGGAAAATTGCAAAATCCAATGGTTCTTTCATATTCATAGATGTAAGAATAACCAATAAAGCAAGAGATATATTGATAATGATAAGAAAGCTAAGTAACCAATGTGGAAATGGTATAATAAGCATCGCTACAATGAGAATGACGCTTAGTAATACGGATAAATCTCTTGCTGCCATGATTTTTTTCTCTCCTTAACACTTTCAATTCTCGTAATCTTAACTCTTACTTTGTATTCAACCTGTATACATACGCTAAAATTTCAGCCACTGTTTTAAAATATTCTTCTGGAACAGCATGTCCTATTTCGACTTGATCATATAGTGCTCTAGCTAAAGGTCTATTTTCTACCGTAATAATATTATTTACTCTTGCAATCTCTTTAATTTTTTGTGCAACTAAATCTACACCTTTGGCAACGATATATGGGGCATCACTTTTCTCTTCATCATATTTAAGAGCGATTGCAAAGTGAGTTGGGTTTGTGATGATAACATCTGCATTTGGTACTTCCTGCATCATGCGTCTCATCGCCATTTCACGTTGCTTTTGCTTAATTTTCGATTTTATTAGTGGATCGCCTTCAGACTTTTTGTATTCATCTTTAATGTCTTGTTTCGACATTCGAATATTTTTTTCAAAATCATATTTTTGATAGAGATAATCTAGTAATGATAAAAAAAGTAAAGCCGCTGAAGCAAATAATCCCATCTTAACAGTTAGTTGAGCAATATAGATAAGTGATTGTTCCACCGTTAAGTGGGACAACCTTAAGACCTTGTCCATATCTAACCAAAGAACTGCGAACGTGACTACACCAACAAATAATATCTTTAGCAATGATTTAAGTAGTTCAACAAGTGCACGAACGGAATAAATTCTTTTAAAGCCTTGTATCGGATTTACTTTATCTAGTTTCATTTGTACTGCTTCCGCAGAAAATAAAAAACCAACTTGTAAATAATTGCTTAAAACGCCAGCAATTAATGCAACTGCCATAATTGGTGCTAATAAAAAGGCCGAGTGATAAGACATCGTTATAAACAAGCTATGAACATTTTGCTGCGTTAAATCAATAAGCAAATAGTCTTGAAAGGTTGCTCTTAATAAGTTGACAATGCGCTCTCTCATAAATGAACCAATGAATAAAAATGAGAGAAAAACAGCTAGCAGGGTTAGAGCAGTATTCACATCAGCACTTTTTGCAACCTGTCCCTTTTTCCTTGAGTCTTGACGTTTACGAGGTGTTGCTTTTTCAGTTTTTTCACCAGAAAAGAACTGTAAATCAAGTCTAAGTTGGTTCATCCCTGAGTACCTCCAAACAACTCCATTAAGGATCGCATCGTGTAAGTCATCATTTCAAACAATTGTTCCATGAGAAGAAATAGAGCTCCCATAACTAAAATCAGCATAATGAAGCTGACTAAGATTTTAATAGGCACACCGACAACAAAGATGTTCAATTGCGGTACAGTTCTTGCAACAATACCTAAAGCAACATCTACAAGAAATAGTGAACCTACAACTGGAATCGACATCTGAAAAGCAATTATAAACATGGAATTAAAGGTTGTTACAATAAAATCCGCGATATTTTCATCACCAAACGGTAAAAACAGCTGATCGATTGGAACGTATTGATAGCTATAAAAGATCCCATCAAGCAGTAGATGATGAGCGTTTAAGCTAAGCATTAGCAACAGTGCAAAGGTATATAGAAATTGACCAATCAATGGACTTTGAGCACCTGTTTGCGGATCAAGTACATTAGCAATCGCAAATCCCATTTGAAAATCAATAAAGCTACCCGCAATTTGTACAGCGGTTAAAATGAAATATGCAGCAAACCCTAAAAGCAACCCCAAAATTGCTTCTTTTAATATGAGCATGACGTATTGTCCGTCAATTTCTATTACGGGTACTTCTAACGTAAAGAAAATGATCCAAGTGAGAAAAAAGGAGAAACCAATTTTATGTGTATTAGGAATGGTGCGGTAAGAAAATAATGGCAGTGTTACAAAAAATGCAGAAACCCTCATTAATACAAGTAAAAAAGCTGGAAAGTTCTCAAGAATACTTACCATTTGTTATCCCACAAACCTATTCAGATTACCTAAAATATCTTCCGCATATGAAAGCAAAGTTGTTAACATCCAGGGACCAAAGAAAATTAATCCAACTAGTACAGCAACAATTTTAGGGATGAAGGCTAATGTTTGCTCTTGAATTTGGGTGGTTGCTTGAAAAATACTGACGACAAGTCCGATCACTAGTGCTAAGAGCAAGAGTGGACCACAAATAATCAACGTTGTGTAGACTGCTTTTTCTGCTAATGATATGACAAACTCCGAACTCATTCTTTTTCACCCACTCTAAAAATCTGATAACATTTTATTAAAAGCTTTGAAGTAATGATTTCACAACTAAATACCAACCATCAACCAGAACAAATAACAAGATCTTAAATGGTAAGGAAATCATAACAGGTGGTAACATCATCATCCCCATTGACATCAGGACACTAGCCACAACCATGTCAATTACTAAAAAAGGAATAAATATCATAAATCCAATTTGAAAGGCAGTTTTAATCTCGCTTATTGCAAATGCTGGAACAAGTGCAGTTAGTGGAATATCTTGGACCGTTTCAGGTCTTTCAATTCCAGCGTAATTTAAAAATAATGCTAAGTCTTTTTGTCGAGTATGCTTACTCATAAATTCTTTAAATGGAATGGCCGCTCGTTCATAGGCTTCTTCTAATTGAATTTCTTCATTAAATAATGGCGTTAGTGCTTGTTCATTAACCTCTGTAAAGGTAGGAGCCATGATGAAAAAAGTCAAAAAAAGCGAAATACCGATTAGAATTTGATTCGGTGGCATTGATTGAGTTGCTAGAGATGTACGAACAAATGAAAGGACAATAATGATTCGTGTAAAGCAAGTCATTAAAATTAAGATGCTGGGCGCAATGGATAAAACTGTTAACAGCAGCAGTAATTGTACTGATGTACTTACATTTTCCGGATCGCTGCCATTAAAAAACTCCATAAATTCATTCATTCTTATTTAAACCCTTTCTCTTAAGATCCTCAAATTGTTCGCTACGTTCGTTTTTAATGTTGTTTAGCTGTTCCTTAAATGTTGTCGAAAACGTTGATGGTGAACCCGATTTTACATTTGGTGATTTTCTCAATAACTGCTGAGACACCTTTTGGAATACATCCATTGGTTCTATCGTTTGCTGATGTTTACGCTCATGCTCAACGAGAATTTTTTCACATTCATCTATGTCATCAATTTCTTTTAATAATTGAATGGTTTCACCTACACCGACAACTAATACTCTTTCCCCAACTTTAATCATTTGTACTGATTTATTAGGCCCAAGACTTGTACCGCCTATGTTTTCAATGTAGCGAAATTGTTGAAACAATCGATTCCGCTTTGTGACAAACTTTAGAAGAAAATAAATGAGAAACAGTACAAAAGCTAGCGCAAAGACCATCTTTATCATATCGCCTGCAGTTACAGACAGAGACTCATTGTTTTTCTCTACCTCTATTGGCTTGTCCTCAGGCACCGGTTCTTCTTCAGTCTCTTCCTTTTTTTCTTCATCCGGATTAAGCAGTTCATAAACACTTCCATTAGACTGCTCGGCTTTTACAGTTAATGAAAGGGGTGGAGCAAGAAATATACTTATGATGAACAGCAATAAGATGAGTCTTCTCTGAAGCAATGTATTTGCCACCTTTTAACTTAATGTTTTACCAATTGCCTCTAATACTCGGTCCGCTTGGAAAGGTTTTACAATAAAGTCTTTGGCTCCAGCTTGAATTGCATCAATAACCATTGATTGTTGACCCATCGCTGAACACATGATGACTTTTGCATTTGGGTTGATTTGTTTGATTGCTTTAAGTGATGCGATTCCATCCATCTCAGGCATTGTAATATCCATCGTTACAAGATCTGGTTGTGTTTCTTTATATTTTTCAACAGCTTGGGCTCCGTCAGCCGCTTCAGCTACTACTTCATATCCATTTTTTGTTAGTATATCTTTAATCATCATTCTCATAAATGCTGCATCGTCAACGATCATAATTTTGTGTGCCATTGTTTTTTTCCACTCCTATTAATTATCTTATTTTATTTAATCTTTCTTTTTGGCTTACGATATCTGTTACTCGAACACCGAAATTCTCATCGATGACCACAACCTCGCCTTTTGCAACAATTTTATTATTTACGAGAATATCAACAGGCTCGCCAGCCAGTTTATCCAATTCTATAATAGACCCTGAAGAAAGTTCTAATATTTCCTTAACTGATCGTTTCGTTCTTCCTAATTCAACGGTTACTTGCAGAGGTATATCTAATAACATATCTAAATTTTGAACGTCAGGTTGGTGATAATTAACAGGTTCAAAGTTAGAAAAATCTGCCGGCTTCACGTTAACTGACGGCTGCTCCGCAGGGGGATGCATATATTGTTGCCCAGGCATTGCATAACTTTGCGAATGTCCCATAGGCTGCTGATATTGATTTGTTTGTTGTTGATAAGCAATTGGTTCGTTATACACAGCTTGTTCGGTGGGTGGTGTATGAATTTCTTCTCTTACCGCTTCAGCCGTCGCAGCTATTTCAGGCTCTGGATTCATCAGTTCTCTAATTAGTTCCTGTGCAAAGTGTACAGGCAAAAGCTGCATGATATTTGAATCAATTAAGGTCCCAATTTTTAAGCGAAACGAAACCTTTAGGAATAAGTGATCTTCTGGTATTGCATCACTATCTTCACCTTCATTTGCATCAAGAAGCTCGACTCTAGGTGGTGAAATATCTACTTTTTTATTAAACACCGTTGACATTGAGGTTGCCGCAGAACCCATCATTTGGTTCATCGCCTCTTGAACAGCACTTATTTGAATTTCCCCTAGCATTTCATCAGGGTTCGTTCCGTCTCCACCAATCATTAAATCAGCAATTATCGCTGCGTCACTCTGCTTAATTACTAACAAATTACTCCCTGTAAAACCTTCTGTATAACTAACATTTATTGCGACATATGGATGTGGAAACTCATTTCTTAGTTTACTTTTAAGAACAATTGCCACACTGGGTGTTGTTATTTCTACTTTTTGATGTAACAACGTTGATAGAGCAGTTGCAGAGCTACCAAAGGATATATTCCCTATCTCACCAATTGCGTCTTGCTCCATCTCATTGAAGTAATCTTTAATTTTAGGTGTGTTTTCTTCTTCGGTAGATTGCTCCGAATGATCGTTACCTGTTCCCTTCAACAGAGCATCGATTTCGTCTTGTGATAACATATTGTTACTCACCATCTTCGTCACCTCTCGATAAGTGGTCAATAATTTGAACCGCTAATTTTTTGTTGATTTTACCTGGTTGTCCAGTGAATTTCGGTTTATCTCCTATTTTTACCACCAATGGTTTGTCGATGGATTTATCTAATTGAATAACATCACCTAACTGTAGCTGTAAGAAATCCTGTATCGAGATATCAGCTGTACCAAGTTCAGCAATAATTGGAAGCTCAGCACGACGAATTTGCTTTTGTAATGCCTCGATTTCATGTGGTTTAGGCTCTTTTCGATCAGATTGCATCCAATAATGTACGGACAATTTAGGAATGATGGGTTCGAGAACAACATGCGGAATACACAAGTTAATCATGCCACTCGTTTCACCAATTTGTGTATTCAATGAAATCACAATAACTGTTTCATTCGGCGATACCATTTGCAAAAATTGCGGATTCACTTCAAAATCAGTCATCATTGGTTCTACTTCAATAATTGAATTCCAAGCTTCTTGATAATTTTCTAGAGACTTTTCAAAAAGATTGGACATAATTTTATTTTCAATTTCAGTTAAATTTTCTATTTTATTCACACTTGTACCTAACCCACCAAGTACACGATCCAACATTGCATAAGCAATGTTTGGATTAACTTCCATTAATACGCGACCTTCGAGCGGTTGAACCTCAAAGACATTGAGCACAGTCATTTTAGGAATTGAACGAATAAATTCTTCATATGGTAATTGATCAACTGATGCGACATTAATGTGAATATACGTTCTTAGTTGTGCTGAGAAATAGGTCGTTAAAAGCCTAGCAAAGTTATCATGAATTCGTGTTAAGCTTCGAATTTGATCTTTAGAAAAACGAAGTGCTCTTTTGAAGTCATAAACTCTAACTTTTCTCTCTGCTTCTTCTTTTTTTAACTCATCTGCATCCATTTCTCCTGTTGAAATGGCCGATAGCAAGGCATCAATTTCACTTTGGGACATTATATCACTTGCCAATATCTTCACCTCCCGGAATTACATGTATGAAAAACTATTGAAGAATATAGGAAGTTGTGTAGACCTTCTCAACCTTACCTTCGTGCATTAATTTATTTGCTTCATTCTTTACAACTTCCTTTAGTTTGTCCATACCTTCTTTTCCTTCAAGCTGTTCAGATGTCATATTTGCAAGCTCAGAAATGATAATATCACGAACTTGAAATTCTCTTTTTTCAAGTTCTTCTTTTGCCTTTTTAGAATCAGTTTCTAATTTGAAAGCAAGGCGAACAATATTACCAGTTGCTAAATTTGTTGTAATTTCAGGTATATCAACAGATGCTTCAACAACTTCTTCAATTGAAGGAGTCTTATTCTCATCATCTGTATTTACAAATTTCATCACAACAAATAGAGCTGTTACACCAATCAGTGTAATGGATATGATGATAACGAGCATGATGCTTAAAAGCTTTTTATTCATCTTCCAGTACCTCCATGCTCTTTCGCGATGAAAGAACATTTATCTCTTGATAAAACTTTATTATTTTCTTACAAACCACACTCTCTGACTCTTTTACAACAAACTTTTTTCCATTAGATAGGGTAATCGTTGTATCAGGGAATGATTCAATCAATTCAATATGAACCGCATTTAAGTAAAATGATTTCCCATTTAATTTTGTCACTTTAATCATATTAACCAGGAGCCCACCCCTTGGAGTGAACTCCCTACCCCCTAACTTAACGTTTTAAGTTAACTAATTCTTGTAGAATTTCATCAGAAGTTGTGATGATTTTCGTATTTGATTGGAATCCACGTTGTGCGACGATCATTTCAGTGAATTCTTCCGACAGGTCCACATTGGACATTTCGAGTGTGCCGGCAACGATTGAAGCAGCACCCTCTGAACCTGGAGCCAATAATTCATCAAGTTGGATTCCATTATTGTTTCGGTCTAGTGAACCGGAGTTAGCTGATGCACGAAATAAATTACCTCCAACTTTTTCCATACCACCAGCATTTGCAAAGTTTGCAATTCGAATTTGACCTGCGATATTGAGTTCACCTTGGTTATTCACAAAAGATACAGTCCCATCTGGTCCTATACTGAAGCTTTTAGCTGTTAGTGGGATTTGAATTAATCCTGCATCACCGCTTAAACCATTAGTCCATTGTGGTTGTTGTAATTCTTCGGCTAAGTTTTCGAAATCGATTACTGTTCGACCAATTTTTTCTAAATCAAGCATATAGTTATCTAAATTAGACAATAAGTCATTCATTTGAGAGAGTTCAAGATCAGAAACACGCTCCTTTATATCTGTTACATCATCTGGAAAGGTATTTTCTAGTTGAAGTAGGGAAGTGGTAATTTCTCGGAATATTTGTCCAACTGGCTCTGCTGTATTAAAAGCATCTACTGCACCATTTAACGTTGATAAAGATGAATTAAAATTAATTAATTCTTCATCAAAACTCGCTGGATCAGTTACAGCTTTTTCATTAAATTGTGTCCAAATGGTTGTTAAAGCATCATGTGTACTTTCCATCGCAGCGTACATTGGTCCATCAGTTTCTGGGGATTCGTTCTTTTCCCAATTACTCTGAGCATCAGAATATTCGTTGTAAGCATCCATTAAGTTTTTCGCTTGAGTTGATATCCCTTTTAACGTATCGGTCATATCTTTAAAAGGGTTATTGAAATTATTTATTGCGTTTAGAGCGTTAATCGATTTTGTAACTGCAAGATCAGTAGGAACTGACTTTTCTCCAGATTCACCAACGATAAACATACCATCTGACGTTACAAGGTAACCTTTGTCATCTAAGTAGAAGTTTCCCGCTCTTGTGTAATTCATATCTAACGCATCATCAATTGCACCAAGAATACGATTATCTCCAATTTGATTGCCCCGATCTACATTTACTCTACCAGGGTCTTTTACTGTTGCTACTGGGAAGAAACCATCTCCTGCTAGAGCAAGATCTAAAGTACGTGATGTCGTTTGTGTTGAGCCTGTTGTATGAATCGTGTCGATTGAAGCAATTTGTGAGCCTAATCCTACTTGTTGTGAATTTGTTCCACCACGGAACTGTGTTGCAGCAGTTGCTACTGAGATTTGTTGGTTCACTAAATCTTTAAACGTGGTGCGTCCTTTTTTAAATCCATAAGTGTTTACATTAGCGATATTGTTACCAATTACATCTAATTTCACTTGAAAATTCTTCATTCCACTTATTCCTGCGTACATTGAACGTAACATTTAATTTTCTCTCCCTTTTCATGAATAAAATTTTTAATTTAATTGAACTTTGTTGCTTCTGTCATTCCACAACTATGGCTTCCTTTAAGGTCCAACCAAATTAGTCCATGATAATTGTTCCATTAATATTTGTGAATATTTGCGATTTCGCTTCGGATCGATTCATTGCGGTAATTACTGTATTGTTTCTTGCATTAATAATAAGTGCAGCCTCATTAACAAGGACAAGTGAATCATTTACACCCTTTTGGAGTGCTTCTTGCACTTTTTTCTCAATTAAAGCCCATTCATCCTTTGAAAAATTGATATCCCTTTCATGTAGCCTTGTCTGAGCGTGTTTACTAATTTTTAATTGTTGATCTTGAATCTCTGTTAAAACATTTTGAAAGGATGGTGAATCATCACTTTTTGCTTTGTTATTCTTGTTAATTAACTCAAGTGGGTGTTTTTGAATAGAGTCTATTCGAAAATTCATGTCATTCATCCTTTACTCAGCTTGGCTGATTTTAGAGATGAGGTCGGCTGAAATTTCTTTCCCATTATCAAGTTCCAGTAAAACTCCGGTGGTAGACTGTTTAATCGATTTAACTACACCAGTTTGAATAGTTTCAACTTGATCGTCTTGCTTTTCAGTCCACTCAACTTTTTTACCAATCATTTCAGAATACTTTAGGATCGATTCATGTCCAGATTGTGATTGTAGAAACTTTTCCATCATACTTGTCATGTTTGTCATTTGCTCTAATGAAGAAAAATTCGCCATTTGTGAAATGAATTCTTTGTCTTCCATTGGCTTTAATGGATCTTGATTTTGAAGCTGTGCAATTAGGATTTTTAAGAAGTCATCTTTTCCTAGGTTTGAATCTCCCGATGTTTTTGTGTTAGGTTTATTAGAAATAAATAAATTCGGATCGATTGTCGTGCTCATTTTCACCCTCCTTATACGGTTGTATTTAGCGCGACTTTCAGAGTGTCCGTAAACGATTGCTCTGAATCATCGTCTCTTTCTTGTTCAGATTCATTAAACTGTTTTTCTCGTTTTTCTTCTTTTGGTGCTTGATCTTTTAAACTATTAAATGGCTCAGAAAACACTTCAAAACGATCAATTTGTACATTAAGACTTGGAAGAGCTTGTCTTAATTGATGTAAGCTATGTTCAAGTAATTCTTTTGAAGATTGTGTAGATGCAATGATTTTTGCAACCATCTCTCCATTTTGTTGAATTAATCTTATCGTTAATGCCCCTAGATGCTCTGGGTTTAATTTAATAGTTAAACGATTCGTATTATTAGCTAGTTGTGCAAATTTGCTTTTTTTCATTGCTTCAAGTACTTGATTTGTGAATTCTTGTCTTAGAGCGGGATCTATTTTTTCTTTTGTGACCGTCAAAAATGATTCCTTAGAAACGAATTCATTTAATACAATTGTCGAATGATTCTCTTCCTTCTGACTTTGTTTTGGAAGATCAGATTCATTTAAACCTGATATAACATTGCTTAACATCTTTTGGAGAATGGTTATATCGATCACTTTACTATTTGAAGTAAATTCATGATCTACTGAATCATTTCCAAATCGTTCTTTAAGTTCTTTGGAGAAACTTTCAATTACCTTATTTAACAGTGGTGTGTCAGTCTTTTGCCTAATTAATTGGGAGACTACATTTGGTGACTCTTTTAATTGCTCTAAACTCTGCATGAGTATCGGAAACTCTTGCTTTGATGTATGTAGTACCTTTTCTACGAAAATAGTAGCTTCGAGTTTAGCTAAGTCTACTTCATTCATCATACCTAATCTTGGTAAAATGCTTTTAGGGTTCATTTGGCTATTTGTGAAACTTGGGAATTCCTGTTGAAGCAATCCGTTTAGGAGGTCCTTCATTACAGGTTCGTTTTGGATTGAGCCTTCGAAGATCCCACTCTCAACAGATAACTCATTTAGGATCTTTTCAATTTCCACTTTAATGTCTTTAAGAGACTGTGTTTCAATACTCTCGACTTTCATTTCGTTAGGCGACTCATTCAGTTGATTTAAACTCTGCATGGCGAGTAAGGGATACTCTTGCTTTGATGTTTGTAGTGCCTTTTCTTTCAAAATAGTAGTCTCGAGTTTAGCTATGTCTGTATCATTCATCGCACTTATACTTTGTAAAATGCTTTTAGGGTCCACTTGGCTATTGGCAAAACTTGAGAATTCATGTTGTAGCAATTCGTTAAGCTTTGGCATTACTTTACTAAAATCAGCCTTCGTTTGTTGCAAAAGTTTCTCCATACCAAGTAAAAGTGCAGTTGTTTCAATAATTGTTGATCCATCATCTAAGCTATTAAGGATTTCATCTAGGGAAAATGCTCCCTCAATCAAATCTAGTACTTCTGTTTTCAAGATAGCGGGCAATCCGTTTAAGAGGTCCATCATTACCGGATCGTTTTGGAATGAGCCTTCGAAAATTCCACTCTCAACAGATAATTCATTCAGGATCTCTTCAATGTCCACTTTAATGTCCTCAAGAGATTGCGTTTCAAAGCTTTCAACTTTTATGTCATCAACTTTTGGACTTTCTAGAGGTTTTTGTTGACTTGAAAGCATATCTTTAAATCTTGTAATTGATGTTTGGTGTTCTGTTGCTTTTAATTGGTTGGGACGAGAAGTCATCAGCATAATTGGCGCGACATTCATTCTTTCACCTCCCTTCTATTCAATTTGTTCTGCAAGCAACTTCGTATATTTAGCAGCATCTTCAGCTGTCATTTTTTCTAGAACAGCTGTAAGTTGGTCATCCTTAATTGATGTTAAAATCATCATCGCATCATCAGTATCTAATATTGGAATAATTTCTGCAGCTTTCTTAGATGACATCTCACCATAAATTTTAGCGATATCCTTACTGCTTGATTCTTTATTCGATTCTTCAAGTAACTTTATCTGTTCTTCTAGAGATTTCACTTCCTGATTTAACCGGCCAATTTCACTTTCCTTTAACGAAACGTCATTTTCTAGAGCACTGATGTCTGCATTTTGATTTGCAAGCGTTTTTTTCAAACCCGTTTGTTCTTGCTGTAGTTTTTCTGATACTTTTTGCACGTTCGTGTCACTATTTACTTTTTCTTCTTCAACTAGTTTATCTATGAATGGAAGAGTTGACGCAAAGTCTTTTGTTTTCCCTAAAGGATCAAATCCAGCCATTGTTAAGATGACAGAGACTAGGATTAGCGTAAATAAAACCGGTATAAATATGACAAAGAAAAACCATTGAAACTTACCGTAATCTCTCTCCGTTTTCTCCATTCGAATCTCACCTAATTTCTCGCGTTCATATAAGACTGGATGGATAGATCATCCATAAATTTGTTTTCTACTACTTTCAGATCATCTAAATATACGTTTAAATGCTTTTCCTTCATATTCTCGTACTTTTTAACCTCAATGTTTTTTTGCATAAGTTTTACTTGCATCTCGTTCATTTTATTACGTGTTAACATCACTAATTTTTGATAATGTGTGATGGTCTTTTCGATATTTGTGACGAATTGTTGAAAGTGTCGAATCTCTTGTACAGACATTCCACCGTTTAATTTGTTTAATGTAGAGGTTTCTAAAACTTCTTTTCTCTTTAAACAGTCATAAAGTTTCTCAGCCACTTGTTCAAAGTCTTGAACGGATTGGTTATAATCAGCAAGCGATTTTTCTTTTTCATTTTCTTTTAAATCTAGCACTTTTTGAAACCGATATTGATACCCCACTAAAACTCACCTTTTTCAATCAACTGATTTAATGCTACTATACTTTCTTCCATCGTCATTTTGTCATGCACTTCTTGTTTTAGGAACGAAATGATTTTTGGATAGAAGCGAATTGCTTCATCTATTTCTCGAGAAGACCCGCGCTTATATGCTCCGATGTTTATAAGATCTTCTGAATTTAAGTATGTTGATAGTAAGTCACGAAGCTTAGTTGCAGCGACACGATGTTCATCTGTAACAATTTGGTTCATAACACGGCTGATACTTTTTAAAACGTTAATTGCGGGAAATTGACCTTTATTAGCTAGTTGGCGATCAAGAACGATATGACCGTCGAGTATACCTCGAACAGTGTCTGCTATAGGTTCATTCATATCATCACCATCGACGAGTACCGTGTAAAAAGCGGTAATGGTTCCGTGTTCATTTGTACCGGTTCTTTCTAATAGCTTTGGCAAAATTGCAAAAACGGATGGCGTATATCCTTTAGTAGTTGGAGGTTCACCTACAGCAAGACCAATTTCACGTTGTGCCATAGCAACACGTGTAACAGAGTCCATCATGAACATGACATTTAGCCCTTTATCACGAAAATATTCTGCGACCGCTGTCGCTGTGTATGCAGCTTTTATCCTCATTAGTGCTGGCTGATCTGATGTAGCCACAATCACAATCGAACGTGCTAGTCCTTCTGGTCCGAGATCTTTTTCAATAAACTCGCGAACTTCCCGTCCACGCTCACCAACGAGAGCAATCACATTGATATCTGCATTCGTATTACGAGAAATCATTCCCATTAAGGTACTTTTACCGACTCCACTTCCTGCAAAAATACCAACACGCTGTCCTTTTCCAACTGTTAGTAAACTATCAATTACTCTTACACCAACCTCTATATTCTCTCGGATCGGTGGGCGTTTCATAGGATTTGGCGGAGATTGATCAGAAGGAACAGATGTTAACCCCTTTGGAAGACTAGATTCGTCTAAAGGGTGACCAAATGCATCAATCACTTTTCCAATTAAGTTAGAACCAACCTTAATTTTTAGTGAATCTTGGGTAGCCTCAACAATACTTCCTGGAGAGAGGTTCGTTACTTGTAAAAATGGCATTAGTAATACATTTTCATCTTTAAACCCGACCACTTCAGCTGGAATTTTTGTTGTTTTTTTTGAGCCTGTATAAATGTAACACAAGTCACCAATTGAGCTTTCTGGTCCCCTAGATTCAATCATTAATCCGACTACTCTTTTTACTTTTCCAAAACGTTTATATGAATCTAAGCCATCGATTTCGTGTATTAAGTCTGCAGCATTCATCCTGAATCAGTCCTCTCTGAGGATTAGCAATAGTTGATCCTTTAACTGTTGAAGCTGTGTATCAATACTTGCATCAATTCGTCCAAAAGGGGATTCGATATAGCAACTTTTTTCGTCCATCTCTTCGTCTGCATAAATGAGTAGATCTGATTCATTTGTTATTAATAATGTAAGCTCAGTTTTTTGAGACAATAGTAGCTGATAATTTATAGGATGAACATGAATTTTTATATCTACATATTCTTTTACTTCTTTTAGAGCTTTTTTTATAATCTCAGTAAAACGTTCTTGTGATTGGTCAATTTCAGATGCAAGGATTTTTTCAGCGAGTTTAACAGATAATGTAAGGATTGTTTCTTCAGCAGATTGGACTTTATCTTCGTAATCTTGTTTTGCTAAAGTCACAATCTTCCTAGATTCCTCTATAAATTCTACATGCATTCTTTCAGCTTCTTGCCTGCCTAGTTCTAATCCTTCTGCATACCCTTCTTGCTTAGCTTGTTCAATTATGAGTTCACGTTCCTCTTGCCAAGCCGCACGCTCTTGGTCAATGCTTCTCAATACTTCATCCAGTTGTTGATGTGAACGCTGGATTAATTCTTTTGCTTCGTTTTCAGCATTATGTATCACTTTTTGTGCACGGAGAGATACAGATGGATCAACAGTTTCTATGCTATCTTCTAGGAGATCGCGGACTGTATTAACTGAAATGGAAAACTTTTCTCGATCATTGCGGTTAGTAAATTGAGATTTAATTAACCTAGACAATGATGTCATCTCCTCCTCCACGAGCAATTACGATTTCACCAGCTTCTTCTAACCTACGGATAACGCTAACGATTCTAGATTGTGCTTCCTCTACATCGCGTAACCTTACCGGACCCATGTACTCCATTTCTTCTTTAAATGTATCGACCATACGCTTGGACATATTTTTATAGACGATTTCTTTCACTTCTTCACTTGCAACCTTTAGTGATAGCATTAAGTCATCATTTTCAACATCGCGGATTACACGTTGAATTGCTCGACTATCAAGCGTCACGATATCTTCAAAGACGAACATTCTTTTCTTAATTTCTTCTGCAAGTTCTGGGTCTTGAATTTCTAATGAGTCAAGAATTGTCTTCTCCGTACTACGATCTACTCCATTTAAAACCTCAACGACCGCTTCAATACCACCCGTTTGTGTATAATCCTGTGTGACTGTCGAAGAAAGCTTTCGTTCAAGTATCTGTTCTACCTCATTAATAATTTCAGGTGAAGTTCGATCCATGACAGCAATTCTTCTAGCAATATCTGCTTGTACCTCTTGTGGTAGTTCAGACAAAATCTGCCCAGATTGGGTTGGCTCTAGGTAAGATAGAATCAACGCAATCGTTTGTGGATGTTCTGTTTGAATAAAATTCAAAATTTGATTTGGATCTGCTTTTCTAGCAAAATCAAATGGTCTGACTTGCAATGATGACGTGAGTCGGTGAATGATATTTGTCGCACGCTCTTCACCTAGTGCCTTTTCAAGGACTTGTTTGGCATAGGCAATTCCACCTTGTGAGATAAAATCTTGAGCCATAGCTATATCGTGAAACTCCTCGATGATTTCTTCCTTTTTTTGTGCTTCAACTTTTCGAACGCCAGATATTTCTAACGTTAGTTTTTCAATTTCCTCTTCTGATAGATGCTTATAAACAGCTGCAGAGACATCAGGACCTAATGAGATTAAGAGGATAGCTGCCTTCTGTTTACCAGTTAATTTTTCTTGTATATCTCTTCTTGCCATACCTTTAGGTCCTCCTACTCTTCCGATATCCATGAGCGTAAAAGCTTCGCAAAGTCTTCTGGCTTTTCTTTCGCCATCGCTTCAAGCTGCTTTTTACGAACTGTTCCTTCTGTTTCTACTTCTTTATTAATATCTTGTACTCGTATTGGTTCATTTATTGTTAATTCTTCATCTTCAACAATTTCTTCTTCTTGCTTACGTTTACGGAATAATAAAACCAATAATAGAATTATGACAATTAGAAGGACACCGGCTACAACGTAAATCCAAATTGGAATTGTAGGTACCTCAGCCTCTTCAAATGTTTGTTTACCTGCGAAAGGTTGAACAGATACGACTATTTTTTCACCGATTTCGTCTTCAGTTAATGGCTCTTCATTAAAGCCCTTATCAATCGATGTACGAACAATTGTTGATAGAATTTGTTCGATGTCATCCTCTCTCTCCTGAGGGAAAGTAAGGGGATCTTCAGGATTTGGTGGTTCAACCATTACTTGAATTCCTAGATCACGTACTTTATAAGGACTTTCAACAATTTGTTTTTTTATTCGATTTACTTCATTGTTAACACGTTCTTCAATTCGCTCATAGTCCCCGTTACCCTCAGCGCCTGCAGCTTCATAATTTGGAATGTCATCTTCACCCGTACCAGTTAATCCACCTGCAGCTGCACCATCACCTGTAAAGGTTTCGGTAATCCTCTCCACGCTAACTGAAAGGCCTTCCATATTTTCCTCATCAACTGGCTCAACTAGGTTTTCTTCTCTGTTTTCTTGGGTAAAGTCTATATCAGTAGTGACTGAAACAACCACTTTGTCTTGCCCCATCATCGTTCCGAGCATTTTTTGGACTTCTCGTTGAATATCGCGTTCAATCTCATCTTTAATATCTTGTTGTGTTGAAAAACTCGCAACCGTTGCAGAATTTTCATCTTTATTTAAGTCATAATAATCAAAGTTTTGATCCATAATGACGATATTGTCAGTAGAAAGGTTTGGCACACTTTTTGACACCAAATGATAAAGTGCGTTTACCTTTGCTTGATCTAACTTGTGACCTGGCTTCAGATTCAAGACAATTGAAGCTGAAGAGCCTTCTGTTTTTTCACCAACAAAAACGGACTCTTGAGGTAAGTTAATCATGACGTTTGCATCGTTTACTCCTTCGATGCCTTTCATAAGATTAACTAATTCCGTTTGTGTTGCTTTAAGCTTTAATACGTCAAATTCATTATCAGTCATTCCGAAACCAGCATTTTCTCCAAAAAACGAGTAATCAATCGTTCCACTGTCTGGAACACCTTCTGCTGCAAGTTCTACTTTAAGCGTATCCACTTGCTCTGAAGGAACCATAATTGTTGCACCGTTATCTGCAATTTCAGACTGTATTCCTCTAGCATCTAACGTTTCTTTTATTTGGCCAGTTTCGAGAGGAGAAAGGTTTTTATATAAAGGAACCAAACTAGGTTTAGCAGCCCAAATTGAGATAAGAATAATGGCCACTATAAAGAGGGCAGCCCCACCAATTATTATTCCTCTTTGCAACTTTGTTCGGTTATTCCACATTTCTTTGGCCTTGTTTTTTGAGGCCATTAACTTTTCATTCATTCTTCGTAATCCCCCGGTTATGATGACATCAACATTACTTAGTTACCATGAACCGTTCTTAAGTGTCTAAGAACAAGTAGTAACGTAATCTAGACTTGCATTCTCATCATCTCTTGGTATGCTTCAATCGCTTTGTTGCGAACTTCGATTGCTGTAACCATCATTACGCTCGCTTTTTCAGCCGAGATCATTACGTCATGCAATTCGACATTTTTTCCGGAAGCAAGTGCATCAGTCATTTTATCTGACTCATTTTGAGCTGTGTTTACTTCATTAATTGATTGCTTTAGAATCTCTGAGAAACTTGTTTTTGGTTCACTTATGGGATTGCTGTTAGTTGTTTGAGGTAATGGTTGTCCAGGTTGTATTTGAAATGGAGTTACCCGGTTAATCATGACTGTTCACCTTACTTTCCAATTTCTAGAGCTTTCATTAACATGCTTTTTGAAGCATTAAACACGGTTACATTTGCTTCGTATGAACGGGTACTACTCATAATATCAACCATTTCTTTAAGAGGGTCAACATTTGGGAGAGATACATAGCCTTCTTCGTTGGCATCTGGATGTTCTGGATCAAATACTAACTTAAAGGGTGTTTCATCTTCTACAATCTTTGTTACCTTAACCCCGCCACCAACACCATGTCCATTGTCCATCGCTTTATTTAGATATGATGAGAACTCGGCACCTTGTGGTTGGGTTTCGACCATTTTGCGACGGTAAGGTTGCCACCCACCATCCACATACGATCCTCTAGTTGTATCAATATTAGCCATATTCGAAGAGATGACATCCATTCTAAGTCGTTGGGCAGTTAGTGCTGAGGCTGAAGTACTAAGATTTTGAAAAATTGCCATGTTTATCTACCACCCTGTATAACAGTTTTAAGCGATGTGTATTTCCCACTGATACGATCAACTAATGCGTTAAAGTGAATTTGGTTTTTAGCCATATTCGCCATCTCTTGGTCGATATCTACATTATTTCCGTTTTGTTGATAGGTAGAATTCGTTTTGGTATAAACATTGAACTGTGATTTTGTAGAAGAGAAGTCAACATGTCGATGATCTGATTTATATGCGTCTAACTTTTGCATTTCATTTGTAAGTGATTGACTAAACTTTACATCTTTAGCTTTGTAATTTGGTGTATCAACATTTGCTATGTTGTTTGCGATCGTTTTCTGTTTCATAGATGAATAATTAATTGCATTTTCTAATGAATTTAGTGTGTTCGAAAAAATTTTCAATGATATCCCCCATAAAATGAAATCTATTAACGAATCGTATTATGTCGAAATATGTTATTTTTATCTAATGTAATTGTAAGAAATAATAGTCTTAAAGTCTATTAAGACTTTGTAAAAAAAAGTCGGAAATTATATCTATTTTTATAACAGGACTATAGGACTATAAAAATAGACCTATATTTCAGAAGATTTCGTCGATTGTAATGGCGATTCTTGTCGTGTTTAGCGCAGGAAGTTCTAGTGTTTTTTTGCAATACCATCAAGTTATCATACTATAGATACAGAAAACATTGTTTATATTTTGGTAAAATTAAATTTTATACATTTTGCCGTTAACAATTGGCTTTACAATTCGACAAAAAAACACTTCAGATGTCTGAAGTGTTTTTTGTTTAATAAATTATTATATTTTTGAACTGTAAGGTAATGTTTTGACGTCCCCTATTGACGCACAGGATGTCGGGCTTTTGTAGCTAATTAGTTTGATTTCAGTTTTTCAAGTTCTAGTAAGAATTTATTGTTAAGAACTTTGATATATGTGCCTTTCATACCTAATGAGCGGGATTCAATAACTCCAGCACTTTCAAGTTTACGCAGTGCATTTACGATAACAGAACGTGTAATTCCAACGCGGTCTGCTATCTTACTTGCCACAAGCAGTCCTTCATTTCCGTTGAGTTCTTCAAAAATATGTTCAATTGCCTCTAATTCACTATATGACAATGAGCTAATTGCCATTTGAACAACAGCTTTGCTTCTAGCTTCATCTTCAATTTCTTCTGCTTTCTCTCGAAGAATTTCCATCCCTACAACCGTTGCACCGTACTCAGCTAAGATTAGATCGTCATCTTCAAATTGAGCTTGAATTCTTGCTAAAATTAATGTACCAAGTCTATCTCCACCACCGATAATTGGAACAATTGTCGTTAAACCCTCTTTAAACAATTCCCTGTTTTCAACTGGGAATGCCGTGTATTCACTGGAAAAATCCAAATTAGAAGAAGTTTCAGAAATGTTGAATAAGTTTTGTGTATATTCTTCTGGGAACTGACGATCTTCAAGCATTTTTACCATACGGTCGTTTTCAATCTTTTGATTTATTGCAAATCCTAAAAGTTTTCCTCGTCGACTTAATACGAAAATGTTAGCTTCAATCACATCACTAAGTGTTTCAGCCATTTCCTTGAAGTTAACTGGTTTACCAGCTGATTTTTGTAACAAAGCATTAATTTTACGTGTTTTTTGTAATAAAGCCATTGATTGGTTCCTCCTGTAACGTTTAAAACGTTTATAAGCTATTTTTTATAAAATAAATTGACTTAAATCTTTATTTTTAGCAATTTTATTGAGTTTTTCATCAACGTATTGCGGAGTAATCAAGATTTTATCTAAATTAATATCGGGTGCTTCAAATGACAAATCTTCTAAAAGACGCTCTAAGATCGTATGTAATCTTCGTGCTCCGATATTATCTGTATCTTGATTAACTTCAAAAGCTACTTCTGCGAGCTTACGAATAGCATCGTCAGAAAATTCAAGTTGTATACCTTCTGTAAACAATAATGCTTGATATTGTTTAATTAATGCATTATCAAGCTCCACTAAAATTCGAACAAAGTCTTCAACACTTAGCTTGGTTAGTTCAACACGGATTGGAAATCTACCTTGCAATTCTGGAATTAAATCAGATGGTTTGGCAATATGAAAAGCACCTGCTGCAACAAACAAAACATGATCTGTTTTAACAGGCCCATACTTAGTGACAACTGTTGAACCTTCAACTATTGGTAAAATATCGCGTTGGACTCCCTCTCGTGACACATCTGCTGAAGATCCACCATTAGATTTACTCGCAATTTTATCAATTTCATCTATAAAAATAATACCTGTTTGCTCAGCACGTCTAACCGCATCTTGTGTGACTTCATCCATATCAATCAGTTTTGCAGCCTCTTCGCTTGTAATTACTTTTCGTGCTTCTTTTACGGTTAACTTTCTTTTTTTCTTTTTCTTAGGCATCAAGTTACTAAAAGCATCTTGCATATTCATACCCATTTGTTCCATACCTGAACCTTGTAGCATATCAAACATTGAGGCTTGTTGTTCCTCAACTTCTACGTTCACATAGTGATCTTCAAGCTCACCTAATGCAAGTTGATGTGCAATCTTACGTCGTTTTTCTTCTACATTTACTTCTTCACTTGGTTCTTCTTGCTCTTGATTACCCTGGTTCCCACCAAAAAGCATTTCTAGTGGATTTTTGTAAGCTGTTTGCTTCTTTTTTCCCGGAACAAGAAGTTCTACGAGGCGTTTATTCGCATTTTCTTCAGCTAATCCTTTAACTTCAGACATTTTGTCTTCTTTTACGATTCGAACAGAAGTCTCTACTAAATCACGTACCATCGACTCAACATCTCTACCCACATATCCAACTTCTGTAAATTTTGTCGCTTCAACTTTGATAAAGGGTGCACCCACTAGTTTTGCAATTCTTCTTGCAATTTCTGTTTTTCCAACGCCTGTAGGACCGATCATTAAAATATTTTTAGGGACAATTTCTTCTCGAAGTTTTTCATCTAACATACTTCTACGATAACGATTGCGCAAAGCAACAGCCACTGCTTTTTTTGCATCTTTTTGCCCTACTATATATTGATCTAAACGTTCAACAATCTGTTTGGGTGTAAGTTCTTTATTCACCTTAATTGCCCCCTTAGTTAAAGTTCTTCGACAATAATATTATCATTTGTATAGACACAGATTTCTCCAGCAATTTTCAAAGCACCTTCCGCAATGTCCTTTGCCGAAAGATTATCTCCAGCGAAACGTTTCAACGCTCTTCCAGCAGATAATGCGTAGTTCCCACCCGATCCAATTGCTAAAATCCCATCATCAGGCTCAATAACTTCACCAGTTCCAGAGATAAGTAAAATATCCTCTTTGTTCATGACAATTAACATGGCTTCAAGCCTTCTTAATACCTTGTCACTTCGCCACTCTTTTGCTAACTCGACTGCTGCTCGTTGCAAGTTGCCATTGTATTCTTCGAGCCTGCTTTCAAACAGCTCAAATAAAGTAAAAGCGTCTGCAACAGATCCTGCAAAACCAGCCACAACTTTTCCATTGAATAGCTTTCGTACTTTTTTTGCTGTATGCTTCATCACTACAGCATTTCCGAACGTTACTTGGCCATCTCCAGCCATCGCACATCTGTCATTATGTTGAATAGCAAATATCGTTGTCGCATGAAATTGAGACATGTTTCTACCTCCCTAGTTTTAAAGGCTATGCTCGCGGGTGATGGGACATATAAATTTTCCTTAGGTGGTCTTTCGTTACATGTGTATAGATCTGTGTAGATGAAAGATGTTCGTGTCCTAATAATTCTTGCACACTTCTCATATCTGCTCCTGCGTTCAGCAAATGCGTTGCAAAGGTATGCCTAAACATATGAGGATTGATATGAATAATTGATGAAGTGTGTTTAATTAGCTCGTTAAGGACATGTCTAACTCCTCCCACAGTTAACGGCCCCCCACGATGATTAACAAAAAGTACAGAGTGTTCTTCACTAGGCTTAAGATGCTTTGTTAATTCATTTCTTCCTTCAGAAAGATATAATTCTAAAGCATCCTGTGCAAAGCTCCCAAATGGAACATATCTTTGCTTGCTACCCTTACCTTGAACAAGTACTGTGCCGATTGAAAAATCAAGATCAGCTTTGGTAATCTTACAACATTCACTTACTCGAATCCCAGCACCATACAAAACCTCTAGTATTGCTTGGTTTCTTTGACCAATAGGTGTTGAAAGATCTGAGACTGTAAAAAGCTTCTCAAGTTCTTCCTCATATAAGAATTGAGGAATTTTTTGTTCTTGTTTTGGCAATGAGACAAGCGCAAAAGGGTTTTCAGTGACAAGCTTTTCCCTTAGAAGAAATTTGTAAAGGCTTCGTAAAGATGAAATTTTTCTCGAAATTGATTTTCTAGCAAAATTTTTTTTATGTAACTGGGTTAAGTATAAACGGGTATCCGTGTACGTTACTTTCTCAACCTGATCAATTGCCTGCTCATTCATAAAGGAAAAAAAATCCTTTATATCAGTAACATAATTCACAATTGTATATTGTGAATAATTTTTTTCAATTTGTAAATATTCTACGAAGAAATTTAATGAATTCTTAACATTTCCCTGATTTTCCATGTTAACACCTCACAAGGGCTACTAAATGTTATCACACATTTAATAGCCCTTGCAAATGGTTTTTATAATTTTTTCGCAATTTTTTGAATTGTTTCTAAGGCTCTGTTAGCGAGCGTTTCATTCCGTTCTTTTTTGTTTTTGATACGAACTGGAAGGTCAGCGAATAAACCAAAATTTGCGTTCATCGGTTGAAAATTTTTACCATTAGTTGTTGTAATGTACCTAGCCATACTTCCGATAGCTGTTTCGTGAGGAAATTCAATTAACTCTTTTCCTAAAACGAGATGAGCCGCATTAATTCCAGCGAGAAGGCCTGATGCCGCTGATTCTACATAGCCCTCAACACCTGTCATTTGACCTGCAAAGAAAAGATCTGATCGATTTTTAGATTGATAAGTAGCATTTAATAGGTTTGGTGAATTAATGAAAGTATTTCTGTGCATTACACCATACCTGACAATCTCAGCGTTCTCTAGTCCAGGGATAAGAGAGATGACTTCTTTTTGTGGGCCCCATTTTAAATGTGTCTGAAAACCAACAATGTTGTAGAGTGTTCCTGCTGCATCATCCTGTCTAAGCTGAATAACAGCAAAAGGACGTTTATCTGTTTTCGGATCTTCCAGACCTACTGGTTTTAGAGGGCCGAATAACATTGTTTTTCTTCCTCTTTGAGCCATTACTTCAATTGGCATACAGCCTTCAAAAAAGATTTCTTTTTCGAATTCCTTTAACGGAACAGTTTCTGCAGAGATTAACGCCTCATAAAAACGATCAAATTCCTCTTCTGTCATTGGGCAGTTCAAATAAGCTGCTTCTCCCTTATCATAACGGGATTTCAAATAGACCTTGTTCATATCGATGCTATCTTTTTCAATAATTGGAGCTGCAGCATCGTAAAAATACAAGTACTCTTCACCTGTTAAGGTCTTTAGTTGCTCTGATAAGGATTTCGACGTTAAAGGTCCTGTCGCGATGATAGTTGGTCCTAAAGGAATTTCGACTA
This sequence comes from Metabacillus herbersteinensis, assembly GCF_042433335.1. NCBI lineage: Bacteria > Bacillati > Bacillota > Bacilli > Caryophanales > Bacillaceae > Metabacillus > Metabacillus herbersteinensis. Next base: position 121,775 of record NZ_JBHLVO010000004.1, on the reverse strand, counting down.
CTTCTTCATTCAAAACCGTAACATTAGGATGTTCTTTTACTCGTTCTGTCACTTTGTCAGCGAACTCATGACGATCGACCGCTAACGCTCCACCTGCTGGAACTGCACAATCATCCGCAGATTTAATGATAACCGAATCAAGAATTCTCATTTCTTCCTTTAATACACCAACAGCATTCGTGAGGGTGTTTGCCCTTAGTGAATTGCTACATACTAGCTCAGCAAACTTGTCTGTATGGTGGGCAGGGGTTTTTTTCACTGGTCTCATTTCGTATAAATTAACTTTTACTCCTCTGTTAGCAAGCTGCCAAGCGGCTTCACTTCCCGCGAGTCCTGCTCCTATTACATTAACAACTTGTTCCTTCATTATCCATACCTCCATTACAAACATAAAGAAGGTGAGCGTGTATATGCTCACCCACAGACTGTTGACAACCGCACGCATTTTAATTGCTACCTATTTTACACTTTACCCACGATAGATAAATCCGCTCCTGAACTTGTAGCCCCTTTATGTTTTGTGCTATTTTTGTTGTTCCTCTTTATAATCACAGTTCATACACGAGACTTGTATACCTTTTTTTAATTTTTTCTCAACTAGCATTGTATCACACTTCGGGCAGTTTCTCGCAATTGGCTTATCCCAGGATAAAAAATCACACTGAGGAAATTGATCACAGCCATAAAAAATACGTTTTTTCTTAGATTTTCGTTCAACAATGTTACCATTCTCACATTTTGCGCATTTAACGCCAATGTCTTTTACAATTGGTTTCGTATTCCGACATTCAGGGAAATTTGAGCAAGCCATAAATTTACCAAATCTGCCCATCTTGAAGACCATTGCAGTTCCACACAGATCACAATCAACACCAGCAGGCTCATCTTTTATTTCAACTTCTTCCATCTCATTCTCAGCCTTTATAAGCCTAACAGCGAAATCCTTGTAAAAGTCATCTATGATTTGTACCCATTGAATTTGGCCATCTTCTACTTCATCTAAACTATTTTCCATATTTGCAGTAAATTCAACATTAATAATCTCAGGGAAAAATTCCCTAATTAACTCTAGAACAATATCGCCTAATTCTGTTGGAATGAACCTCTTATTATCTAGTGATACATAGCCGCGCTTTTGAATTGTATCTAATGTTGGCGCATAGGTTGAAGGTCTTCCAATCCCAGACTCTTCTAACGTTTTTACTAGACGTGCTTCCGTATATCTCGGTGGTGGCTGGGTGAAATGTTGAATCGGTTCAAGATCTTTTGAGAAAACTTCATCTCCCTCTTTTAAATCAGGGAGCATTTTGTCCTTCTCTTCAACTCCGTCATCATTGCCCTCAACGTACACCTTCATAAAACCAGGGAATTTGACTTTCGAGCCAGTCGCTCTAAATAATACGCCATTGTTAGTTAAATCTACGCTCATCGTATCTAACACAGCTGGTGCCATTTGACTTGATACAAATCGCTCCCATATTAGCTTGTACAGGCGTAATTGATCACGACTTAAATATTCTTTTACCGAACTTGGGTCACGAAGTGCCGATGTAGGTCTAATCGCTTCATGAGCATCTTGTGATTTTGGATTTTGTTTTATGCTCTTCTTCGGTCCTGCTGTGAATTCTTTACCAAATTGGTCCTCAATATATTGTAATACTTCCTGTGTCGCAGTATCTGATATTCGGGTTGAATCCGTTCTCATATAGGTAATTAAACCAACTGTTCCATCTTTTCCAAGGTCTATACCTTCATATAATTGCTGAGCAATCATCATTGTTTTCTTTGCTCGAAAGTTTAGTTTTCTAGCTGCTTCTTGTTGAAGAGTTGATGTTGTAAATGGGACGGCTGGATTTCTTTTTCGTTCTTTTTTTGTGACGTTCGAAACAATAAAGGTATTACCTTTAATATTCTTGAGTATTTTCTTTACCTCTTCTTCGTTGGGCAGAGGTGTTTTTTTTCCATCTATTCCGTAAAAAGATGCTTCAAATTCTTTTTGTCCTTTTAGGAAATGAGTTTCAATGGACCAGTATTCTTCTGGTAGAAAGTCTTTAATTTCTTTCTCACGGTCAATAATAAGTCGAACTGCAACCGATTGAACACGGCCTGCGCTTAATCCCTTTTTCACTTTTTTCCAAAGAATTGGACTTATTTTGTAGCCTACTAATCTGTCAAGAATTCGACGTGCCTGTTGTGCATCTACAAGATCCATGTTAATTGCGCGAGGATGTTTGAATGATTCCTTAATAGCATCTTTTGTAATTTCATTAAAAACAACGCGGCAATCTGAGTGGACATCTATATCGAGACTATGCGCTAAATGCCATGCAATTGCTTCCCCTTCGCGATCCGGGTCAGCTGCGAGGAAAATTTTTTTTGCTTTTTTAGCTGCAGTCTTTAATTCCTTTAATACACTACCTTTTCCTCTAATTGTAATGTACTTAGGTTCGAAGTTATGATCAACATCGACTCCAATTTGACTTTTAGGCAAATCGCGAATATGCCCCATTGAAGCCTTTACTTTATATTTTTTTCCTAAATATCGCTCAATTGTTTTAGCCTTTGCTGGCGATTCAACAATCACTAAATAGTCCGACATGCTAATTTTCCTCCCTAAGAGGTATTCTCTCTCTTTTCATTTCTCAAGTATAGTTGTACTCTACAGGTTTAGATAATGTATGTAAATGGAATGTTCTTAATCTAAATCTCCACTATTATTAAATATTTCCATGCAATTTGTCAAACTGTATTTGAATAATTCTTATAACCTGAGGGATTATCAACGTCTGTGATTTCAACTTTTTTGGTCACACAGAGTATAATTCTTCGGTAATATGGGATGAGCACGTAATCAGTTTTGCCCCTTGTTGAATGAGTCCATTAGTTCCAGTACTATTGCTTTCAAAAATAGAGCCTGGTACAGAAAAAACTCCTCGGTTTTGTTCTAAAGCAAGCTGTGCAGTAATAAGAGAACCACTTCTTTCTTTAGCTTCAACAACGATTGTTCCTTGACTGAGTCCACTAATAATTCGGTTTCTCATTGGAAAATGCCATTTTTGAGGAAGTGAGTTTGGTGGATATTCTGAGAGGATAAGGTTAGAAGGCATCATCATCAGAGCTAATGTTTTGTTCTCTTTAGGATACAGGTGGTTAAAACCTCCACCGATCACCGCAATTGTGTATCCATTGTTGTTTAGCGCTGTTCGATGTGCACATGCATCGATTCCTTTAGCAAGTCCACTAACGATAACCCAATTTTTTTGGATAAGTGGCTTTAATATGTGTTCAGTTACCTTTAGGCCATAGGTAGAAGGATTTCGAGTCCCGACAACACTGATTAATTGGTTATCTCTATTTAGCAATTCTCTATTTCCTTTGCAGAATAAGTATAAAGGAGGGTCAGCAATTTCCTTTAATAAATAAGGGTAGGTAGGATCTGAAATAGACAGAAAGAAGATATTATTCGTCTTATAATTCTGTTCTAACTTTTCAACGTTTACTTCACGAAAATCATAACGAAATGTATCGATCCTGTCTTGAGACATTTTAAAATAGTACTTATAGTCGCTGTCGTTTAGCTCATCAACAATCTTAAGCGTTGGGTCAACTTTGTAAAGTTTTAAAAGAGTTTGGCTAGTGAGTCCTCTGCAGTGTGCAAGTAGGAATACCTTCTTAGAAACGTCGTTCATTCGTTCCTCCTAATTAATATAGATAATTTTAAAGGAAGGAACAAAAAGGTCCCTTCCTTTAATAAATTAATGTGTTTTACATTTTTCTAGTAAGCCCTGTTCTTTTAATACAGAGATTAATGTTTCACCCATAACAGAAGGTGTCTCTGCAACTTTAATACCGCACTCATTCATTGTTTTCATCTTTTCTTCTGCAGTACCTTTACCACCAGAGATAATCGCTCCTGCATGGCCCATACGCTTTCCTGCAGGGGCTGTTTGACCACCTATAAAGCCTACAACAGGCTTAGTCATATTTGCTTTAACCCATTCAGCTGCTTCTTCTTCAGCAGTTCCACCGATCTCACCGATCATAATGACGGCATAAGTCTCTTCATCTTCATTGAAAGCTTTTAAAACATCGATGAAGTTTGTTCCATTTACAGGGTCTCCACCAATTCCAACAGCTGATGATTGACCAATTCCAGCTTGAGTTAACTGATGAACCGCTTCATAGGTTAAAGTTCCTGAACGGGAAACAACTCCAACATGACCTTTTCTGTGAATGTAACCAGGCATAATCCCGATTTTACATTCGTCAGGCGTAATAACACCTGGGCAGTTTGGTCCTACTAGGCGTGTGTTTTTCCCTTCCATGTAACGCTTCACTTTTACCATGTCCAGTACCGGAATATGCTCTGTAATACAGATGACGATGTCAAGCTCTGCATCTACACCTTCCATAATTGCATCTGCTGCAAACGCTGCAGGTACATAAATGACAGAGGCATTAGCACCAGTTGATTTCACAGCTTCTTCTACCGTGTTAAAAACTGGTAGACCTTCAACTTCAGATCCACCTTTACCAGGAGTAACTCCGCCGACAATTTGCGTACCATATTCTAGCATTTGTTTTGTATGAAATAACGCTGTAGAACCAGTAATACCTTGAACAATTACTTTTGTATCTTTATTAATAAATACACTCATTTTGTCCCTGCCTCCTTACCCTACTAATGAAACGATTTTTTGAGCGCCGTCAGCCATTGACTCTGCAGACGTAATATTTAAGCCAGAGTCGTTTAAAATTTTCTTACCTAAATCAACGTTCGTACCTTCTAAACGCACAACTAAAGGAATTGTTATTCCTACTTGTTTTGTAGCTTCTACAACACCTTCTGCAATGATGTCACATTTCATAATTCCACCAAAAATGTTAACGAAAATACCTTTAACGTTTTGATCAGATAGAATAATTTTAAACGCTTCTGTTACTTTTTCTGCAGTCGCGCTGCCCCCAACATCAAGGAAGTTTGCGGGATCTCCACCATAATGTTTAATAATATCCATTGTAGACATCGCAAGTCCTGCGCCATTAACCATACAACCAATATTTCCATCAAGAGAAATATAGCTTAAGTCATATTTAGATGCTTCAATTTCCTTCGCGTCTTCTTCATCTAAATCACGGTATTCGATGATATCTTTGTGACGGTATAATGCATTTGCATCAAAATTTAATTTTGCGTCAAGTGCCATTATTTTTCCATCACCGGTAACAACTAGTGGATTAATCTCGGCAATTGAGCAATCCTTATCAACAAAAACTTGGTATAAGCCCATCATGAATTTAACAGCTTGTCCTACTAGTTCACGTGGAATATTGATATTAAATGCAATTCTTCGAGCTTGATAGCCTTGTAGCCCAACTGCTGGATCAATTACTTCTTTAAAGATTTTTTCAGGTGAATTTTCTGCGACTTCTTCAATCTCAGTTCCACCTTCTTCAGACGCCATTAACACAACGCTTGAAGTTGCACTGTCTAATACTAAACCAATATAATATTCTTTCTTAATGTCACAACCCTCTTCAATAAGTAAGCGTTTTACTTCCTTACCTTCTGGGCCTGTTTGGTGTGTTACAAGCGTTTTCCCTAAAATTTCTCCTGCATATGCACGAGCTTCATCTAGATTTTTCGCTACTTTAACCCCACCTGCTTTACCGCGTCCACCTGCATGTATCTGTGCTTTAACAACTACAACCTCTGTTCCAAGTTCTTTGGCAGCTTCAACTGCTTCATCTACAGAAAAAGCTACACGTCCATTCGGTACTAAAACCCCATACTTTCTAAGGAGTTCTTTACCTTGGTACTCATGGATATTCATCTTCCATCCTCCTACCTATGTACGTAATAAAAAAAATACTGCGCTTTCATTTTATTAGATAGTTGCTACCTTGTCTACCATTCAACACAAAATAGTATTATCCTTCATAAAATTCATAATTTTTATTTTTCTAGGAATATAAAAAATGAGATTAGTATTGGAGGGTAAAAAACCAAGATTGGTGCCAGACACCCGTTCACTTTACTGAGTATGCGTATTATTTCATATCTCGATCGATACGATAAACGAAAGCAAAAATCTCTGCGACAGCCTCGTAGAGTTCCTCGGGAATTTGTTGATGAATGTCTAGTTTTGACAGAACTTCTATGAGTGATGCATCTTCTTGTATTGCTACATTATTTTTTTTTGCTGCTTCAATAATGTTTTCTGCAATGAGTCCTTTTCCTTTTGCGATAACTTTTGGGGCTTGATCAAGATCGTTGGTATATTTTAAGGCAATTGCTTGATTTCTTTTCGTTTCTTTTTTCATATCCTTATATCAACTCCGATGTATTTGGAAGTTGGTGTCGTAAAAAGTGATTTTTGAATTTTGGAAGAAGGTCTCGTTTCTTCTTGAAATGGTTTCACTTTGATTGCTGAAAGTTGATAGTTCATTTCTTTTAACTTATTTTTCAAGTTTTCTGTTTGCATAGAAACTAAATCTGGTAAGCTTTGAGTATTATTATATACAGATATCGACATAATTCGATTTTGGATTTGAACATCAACCATTATATCTTTTAATGATGAGAGCTCTAGATAAAACACAACGCGACAATAATTAGGATCGATCTTTCCATTTTGTTGTTTTTTCCCACTCCACTGAAACGTTAAGTCCGTTTGTAATCGCTCAGTTTGAATAGGGACTTGGGTAATAATTTGTTGTGTCGGACCATTTTCTTGATGAAGAAGAGTTTGACCGTTCAACCTTAATAGCAATTGATCTATTTGTTCTCTTATTGCTGGAGGATGATGGTTTTCTTTCGTCGCTGAAATTAATAAAGGTTTTAAGCTCTCTTTCGTTTCTGTTTCGATAAGAGCGTAATCCTTTTTCAAGTGCTGTAGAAGCTCGTATTCGGCTTTTGAACCTATTTTATCATCCATATACATTAGTAGGTTTTTCACATCGTCACCTGTCTGTAGAGAGGGCTCATGACCCACTAAACGAAAAAGTAGTTTACTTTCTTCATTTGTAAAGAAAGAATAATCCCTTTTTAGATTTGACGATAAGGGATTAGGAGTTTCTTTAATGTCGCTAGTTGTTGATTCTTTAATTTGTGTTTCATGACCTGAAGAATTCGTATCCACGATGTTATTAGCAACAGATGTGTTCCTTAAAAAGTCTAACAAAGGTAAAAACTTGGTATTTTGTTCGTTGTTTATTTTTTGTGAAATTCCTTGGATAAGCAACTGCTCTTTTTCTGGTAGCTGTCCAATTTTTCCCACGTCTGAAATTGCTTTAACCAAATTTGCGGCGATCACCTCAATAGGTTTTTGAATAATTTCCTGTAATACTTTTGTTAGTTTTCGATCGTTTAAAGAGGGTTTGATCATTCCTTCTAAATTTGTTAAAAGTTGATTTATCTGTTTAACTAACGGCTGGGTTGTTTGGACTTCCTTCAATGATTTTATAACAGCTTCCGTAAGAGGGAGATTTTGTTTAAGGGAGAATAAAATAGCTTCTTGCGTTTTAATACCGTCCGTTTTTTGTGTTTGTTTTAACATCTCTGTCGCTAAGACTAATTGTTCCTTTGAGATAGGAATGTTCTCTTTTACTATCGCTTTGACCAAGGAGAGATTTTTATTTGTTGGGCGAACCTGAAACATCGTTAATAAGTCTTTTGCACTATCTTGAATCGATTGCTTAGGTGCTTCTAAGGGCTTTAGTACTTTTAATTGAAAATGTTGTTTTTCATTGTGACCTTTTACAACAAACCAATAGCTTTGCATGGAAGTGAGCGCTGTCTCTAGCTGCGCGATCAATTTAGTTTGTCCTACTTGTATCAATGCTTTTTGATTTGGAAAAAGCTTAAGCACATTCCCCACAATCACTTCATTTTCTCTTAAATTGAGAGGTTGTTGCGACAAAGAGGTTGATGATGTAATTTGTTGAAACATTGATTTAATCGCAGATAGCTGTTCCATTTCCTTCCCTCCCCCCTTTGTCCCGTTATGATTGATTGTTTATGATCATCTCTTTGACTGGTGAAAAACTTTCTCTATGATGTTTAGTTTTTCCATACTTATTTAATGCTTCTATGTGGCTACTTGTTCCATAGCCCATATGCTTATGAAAACCATACTCTGGGTATTCTAGGGCAAGCTCTTCCATTATTCTATCACGGGTAACTTTAGCGACTATTGAACTAGCTGCAATTGAAATACTTTTTGAATCTCCCTTAATAATCGATTTTTGTGGGATTAAGAGAGGTAATTCCATCGCATCGATAAGCAAAAAATCCGGTTGCTGCGAGAGATCAGCAATTGCTAGTTGCATGGCATGTTTTGTTGCTTGGTAGATGTTCATTTCATCGATTTGTCTTGGTGAAACAATACCAATCCCAACTGCTAGGGCATGTTGAACAATTTGATCAAAGTATTCTTCTCTTTTTTTTGGAGAAAGCTTCTTAGAATCGGTAATACCCAATGTGTAAAAATGCTCGGGTAAAATAACTGCAGCTGCCACGACTGGACCTGCAAGAGGACCTCTTCCCACTTCATCAATTCCACAGATAAATTTGAACCCGTCTCTTCTTGCTTCTCTTTCGAACTGCATCATTTCTTCAAATTGCTTGCGGTGTAGTTTTTCTCTTTCATATGTATTTAGCCACTTTTTCACTAGCTGCTGAACCCCTTTGCGTTCGTCACGAACACAAAGTCTTAAAAACGGGTCATCCACTGATGACACGTCGGCTAATTTATGTTCAATTTCTTTTGTTGTCCAACTCATGAGCTCCACCCTTTTCTTACTCTCTATATCGGCATACCTTAAATTTATAATTGACTTATGACCTCGGGGGCAGTACAACCTCGACGTCCTGTCGCTGTAAGTGCACTAGCACCGTCCTGTGCGCTGGTGCTATGCTAGAACGCTCTCTGGCAAGGAAGTCAAAGACGCGACGTCAGTCGCCATGGCTGCACTAGCACGTCTGTGCGTCGGAGCTGGATTCAGAATCGCATACTAAGTCTAAAATCATAAAATTTCCGATATTAAAATAAAGACGCGCAAAGATGCGTGTCTCAATGATTGTTTTCTTTATATTGACTTGGATTCTCGAAGGTTAATCTTCCAAGCTTCTCATTTCTGATTTCTCTAATAATGAGCTCTGAGGTTTTATCGTAATCGATATAGCCACCAGACATGATGCATCCACGTTTTTTCCCTATCTCATCGAACAATGAAACAACTTCTTCTGGAATTTCCTCTAAATGATATCGATCTTTTAACCGTTCTGGATAATTCTCTTTTAAGAAATTTAATGCGAAAACAGTAATTTCTTGCAGGTTAAGTATTGAATCTTTAATAGCACCTGTCGTCGCAAGCTTTAATCCTACAAGCTGATCTTCAAATTTAGGCCATAATATTCCTGGCGTATCCAAGAGCTCAAGTTCTTTGCCAACTTTAACCCACTGCTGAGCTGTTGTAACTCCTGGTCGATCAGCGGTTTTCGTAATATTCTTCCCAGCCAACCGGTTAATCAAAGTTGACTTACCAACGTTTGGAATACCTATGATAAGCGCTCTAATTGCCCGTGGCTTAACACCTCTGGAGGCGAGCCTATCAAATTTTTCTTTGAGCAATTCTCTAGACAATGTAACAATCTGCTTTAAACCTGTGCCTGTTTGAGAATCAATCGCTAGAGCAGGAATTTGTTTTTCTTTAAAATATTGAATCCACTGCTTCGTCAAATAATCGTCAGCCATATCGGCTTTGTTTAACAATACAATACGCGGCTTGCTCGAAATAATTTCATCAATCATTGGATTTCTTGATGACATAGGAACTCTTGCATCAACTAACTCAAATACGATATCAATCAGTTTTATTTTTTCTGTTACTTGTCTCCGTGCTTTGGCCATATGACCTGGGAACCATTGAATCGTCACGTTTACACCTACTTTTAATCGATTACTTTACAAGTTTAATATCTGTTAAAGGCCAATAAATTAGACTCGTTTCCCCCATTACTTCTGAAATTGGGACGGTGCCAATATGCCTACTATCCTTACTGTATCTTCGATTATCACCCATAACAAATAGATGACCATCAGGAACTATAGCTTGGTCAGTTATACCTTCCAATGTAAAATCGTCCGTTAATTGACCATCAATTAATTCCTGTTTGTATTCTTCAAGGTAAGGCTTTTCATATGCTTTTCCATTTATATAAAGTGTATCATCCTTGTATTCTACAGAATCACCAGGTAATCCAATTACTCTTTTTATGTAATCCTTATCCTCTGTTGCATGAAAAACAACAATGTCAAATCTATCAGGATTGCCTATTTTGTAACTAAATTTATTCACAATCATTCGGTCATGGTTTTGCAAGGTAGGCATCATGGATAGACCATCAACCACAATAGGCGCAAATAAAAAATAGCGTATAACTGCTGCTAATAACACAGCAATTGCTAAAGCTTTTATCCATTCAAAAAGCTCGTTTTTCTTTTTAGTCATAGATTCACCTACTCTTAATATAAAAATAAAAGTCCCTACCATTTAATATAGCGTATGAAGCTTATAAGCTTCAACTAAATGAACGTTCATTTATATAAGATTAAATTTAAGCTAGTAAAAAAATTTGCTAAAAAAGGAGCTTAATCTATAAAGACAAGCTCCTCCTAGTACATTTATAGTTACAGAATTATCAACTAATCCCTGATCCCTATAATTGTTTCTTGACATCTGCCAAGTTAAATTATCTAATTTCTTTAATACGTGCTTTTTTGCCACGTAATTCACGAAGGTAATAAAGCTTCGCACGGCGAACTTTACCACGACGTATTACTTCAAGTAGCGCGATTTTCGGCGTGTGTACTGGGAAAGTACGTTCAACACCCACTCCGTAAGAAATCTTACGAACTGTAAATGTTTCACTAATACCACCACCACGACGCTTAATCACAACACCTTCGAACAACTGAACACGCTCACGTGTACCCTCAACAACTTTAACGTGAACTCGCACTGTATCACCAGGGCGGAATGAAGGTAAATCAGTTCTTAATTGTTCTTTTGTGATTGCTTCAATTAGTTTTTGCATCGTATTCAACTCCTTCCAACAGATGCTCATTCCAATACACTTTATTGCAGCGGAACATCGTTTTAAGACTTCTGTAAAAAAGCTTGTCAAACAAGTTTATCTCAGCAAGTCACAAGATTCATCATAACACAGCCAGCCTATCCACGCAATAGTTAGGACTGATTTTTAAATTCCTGCAACCACTTTTTATGCTGTTCAGATAATGGGTATGAATCCAATAAATCAGGTCTACGAAGAAAGGTTCTCCTAAATGATTCTTTCTCACGCCATTCTTCAATTAATTTGTGATTTCCTGATAAAAGCACCTCAGGAACCTTTAAACCACGAAATTCTGCTGGTCTTGTATAATGAGGATGTTCTAATAATCCAGAGCTGTAGGAATCAAGTACAGGCGAATCCGCGTTGCCTAAGACTCCTGGCAATAATCTTACAACACTATCAGCAATCACCATTGAAGCAAGCTCGCCTCCAGTTAATACAAAATCACCGATTGATATCTCATCTGTTACGAGGTGTTCACGAATCCGCTCATCATAGCCCTCATAATGGCCACAGATGAATAATAAATGCTCTTCCGTTGCTAATTCCTCTGCTTTAGCTTGATTAAACCTCGCGCCTTGTGGACACACAAGAATTACTCGCGGTTTAGTATTAGATTTACCTTGAAGCTCTTCAACTGCATCAAAAATTGGTTGTGGCGTTAGCACCATCCCCGCTCCACCACCATAGGGGTAGTCATCAACATTTTGATGCTTATTTTCTGAAAAGTCACGGAAATTTACTACGCTAAACTCAACGGCATTTTTTTCTTGTGCTTTTTTTAAGATTGATTGACTTAGAACACCTTGAAACATGTCTGGAAATAGTGTAAAAAAATCTATCTTCATTCGTCAATTAATCCTTCCATTAAAGAAATCACTATTTTTTGGTCTTCAATGTTAATATCCTGAACAATTTCTTCTATATAAGGTATTAAAACATCTTTTCCTGTTTCTCTTTTAACAATCCAGACATCATTTGCTCCTGTTGAGAGAATTTCATGTATTTTACCTATTTCTTCGCCATCCTCTGAAATGACTCGACATCCAATAATTTCGTGATAATAAAACTCACCTTCATCTAATTCACCCAATTGTTCTTCTGGTACTTTGATAAGGAATCCCTTAAATCCTTCAACTTGCTCAATAGATTGCATTCCTTCAAAGGTTAACAAATCGAAATTTTTATGTACTCGATGGGACTCAACTGTTGCTTCTATTGGTTGATCATTATTTGTTTTGAAAATAAATAATTTGTTTCCCGGCTGATATCTTTCTTCAGCAAAGTCTGTTGATGAGATCACACGGACTTCTCCACGAATACCATGAGTATTCACAATTTTACCGACATTAAACCATTTGTTTGTCATACTTTCACCTCACCGTATTTGTTGTACAACTCCATCTTTTATTACGATTGTTTTTTCCTGTAACAATTCATTCCAATTGTCTCCAATATTCACTTCAATTATTGCTTGTACTTCTTTTTCTTTTAATTCACTACCAAGAGGCAACGTATTGATTTGTTCAATTTTAAAGTCGACTAGCTTGATTTTGTCTCTTCTTTTTTCAATTTCTTTTTCATACTGTAAAGACATCACAGGATTATTCTTTGCTTTTTCAACTTTTCTTTGTTCAAAGTAGAGCTGATCACATTCCTGCTCTAACCTCATTTTTCTATCAGTAAATTGAGTGAGTAAGGCTTGTTTGCTCGTTTGTGTAATCACTTGTTTCACTGTAACAGTGTGGAGTATATTCATCTAGCCTTCCTCCCCAGGATGAGCGTAATCTTTTTATCTTTTGAAATTCATTGTATCAAGTATTTTGGTACAAAGGAACTTGAGACTGAAACAAAAAAAGGGGAGGCTAAGCCCCACCCTTTTTTAACGAATAAAAAACGTTACTCATAAACTTTGAATGCGTTTCTACATCCAGCTCCAACGCCTAGCCCCTCGAGGTCATAAGCCAATTATAAATTGAAGGAAAAACCGCCTTCTATTTATAATCGACTTATGCTTGTCGGGGCTGAGCAAGGCGTTTCCGCTTTTGAATCAGTCATTAATTTCAAGTTGAACTCGCTTAGATGAATTAGATCCTGCTGCATAAACAACAGTTCGAATCGTTTTTGCAACGCGTCCTTGTTTACCAATCACTTTTCCAATGTCTTCTTTATGAACCGAGAGCTTATAGACAACTGAATGGTCATGCTCTATTTCATTCACGAGTACATCTTCTGGGTGATCAACAAGTGGTTTCACAATCGTTTCGATTAACTCTATCATCTCTGAACACTTCATTACTTGCTGAGTTTAGCGTTGTGGAATTTTTCCATAATGCCTTGTTTAGAAAACAAGTTACGAACTGTGTCAGATGGTTTTGCACCATTTTGCATCCACTTAAGTACTAGATCTTCATCAATCTTAACTTCAGCTGGTTGTGCAACTGGGTTGTAAGTTCCAACTGTTTCGATGTAACGTCCATCACGTGGTGAACGAGAATCTGCTACTACGATACGATAAAAAGGAGATTTATTAGCTCCCATGCGTTTTAAACGAATTTTTACTGCCATTTTATAAAGCACCTCCGAAATTGTTTCAACAAGATATTATATTATCAACATTATATATGTTTGTAAAGGTTTTTTTCTTGTCAGAAGAAAATCCCTTTAGTTTTTGCTAAAAATTGATGTTTTTTCGATGTAAAATAGACTAATTTTAAAGGGCATCTTTAAGATAGCGGTTCTTCATCCAGAATCACATAAACGGAAATTTCATTCCGCCCTTTTTCTTACCCTTTGTCATGTTGGTCATTTGTTTCATCATTTTTTTCATTTCTTCGAATTGTTTAAGTAGACGGTTGACTTCTTGTACAGAAGTACCGCTTCCTTTTGCAATTCGTTTCTTACGTGATGCATTCATAAGTTCAGGCTGTTCTTTTTCTTTTGTTGTCATTGATTTAATGATGGCCTCAACATGACTAATTTGCTTTTCGTCTACTTGAACGTTTTTTAAGCCTTTTACTTTATTAGCTCCTGGTAGCATACCAATTAGCTCGTCAAGTGGCCCCATGCTACGAACTTGACTTAATTGATCAAGAAAATCGTCAAATGTGAAGGACATTGTACGCATCTTTTGTTCAAGTTCTTTCGCTTTATCAGCATCAACATTTGTTTGGGCCTTTTCGATAAGTGATAAAACATCACCCATCCCTAAGATACGTGAAGCCATTCGCTCAGGGTGAAACGCTTCGAGTGCATCTAGTTTTTCACCTAGACCGACAAATTTAATTGGTGTGTTTGTCACAGCGCGAATGGATAACGCTGCCCCACCACGTGTGTCACCATCAAGTTTTGTTAAGACAACGCCAGTCAATCCCAGTTGTTCATTGAAGCTGCCTGCAACATTTACAGCATCTTGACCAGTCATCGCATCTACAACTAAGAAAATCTCATCTGGCTTTGAAATTTCTTTCACTTGTTGTAATTCGTCCATCAAATTTTCATCGATATGCAGACGTCCAGCTGTGTCAATAATCACATAATCATGGTGCTGTTCTTTTGCATGCGCTATAGCTTGCTTTGCAATTTCAACCGGACTAACTTGATCTCCAAGTGAAAAAACAGGCATACTAATTTGCTTACCGAGTGTTTCGAGCTGTTTAATCGCTGCAGGACGGTAGATATCAGCAGCAACAAGTAATGGAGTACGGTTGTACTTCTTACGCAACAAGTTGGCTAGCTTGCCTGTTGTTGTTGTTTTACCTGCACCTTGGAGTCCAACCATCATAATAACTGTTGGTGGTCGATTTGACACAGCAATCTTACTTTGCTCGCCACCCATTAAAATCGTTAATTCTTCTTTTACAACTTTAATTACTTGCTGTCCTGGTGTTAAGCTTTTCATAACTTCTTGACCAACGGCACGTTCGCTAACGCGTTTAATAAAGTCTTTAACAACTTTAAAATTTACGTCAGCTTCTAATAGAGCAAGTCGGACTTCACGCATCATTTCTTTTACGTCAGCCTCAGAAACCTTGCCCTTACCGCGAATTTTCGCCATCGTATTTTGCAGTCGGTCGGCTAATCCTTCAAATGCCATAGTTGCCGCCTCCTAATCTAATTTCTCAAGCTCATCAACTAATTGCAAAAACTCAGTATACCCCTCTGACTCTGAGAACACCTGTTTTAATTGCTTCGTTATTATTTTACGCTTTTGAAATTTTTGAAATAGTAATAGCTTTTCTTCATACTGCTCTAACATCGCTTCAGTTCGTTTAATGTTATCATAGACAGCTTGTCTACTTACACTATATTCATCAGCAATTTCACCTAGGGAATAGTCGTCTAAATAATAGAGCGACATATAGCTTCTTTGCTTTGGTGTTAACAACGGTTGATAGAAATCTAATAGATAGTTCAGCCTCGTTGTTTTTTCAAGCATCATAGCATCCTCTCCCTTGTTAAGTGAATTACCTTTACATCATAATAGTCTACAGATGGTACTAGAGAATGTCAAGAAAAAGAGCTGCAAAATGCAGCTCTTCTTACTCTTCTTCTTCAACTAAACCATAAAATAATCCATATACGTATTGTTCCGCGTCAAATTGTTGGAGATCGTCCATTTTTTCACCAAGACCAACGAGTTTTACAGGGATACTTAATTCATTTCGAATAGCTAGAACGATTCCACCTTTAGCTGTTCCGTCTAATTTTGTTAAAACAATCCCTGACACATCAGTTGTTTGTGAAAATTGTTTCGCTTGTGTCATCGCGTTTTGGCCAGTTGTTGCATCTAATACTAGTAATACCTCATGAGGTGCCCCTGGAATTTCTTTTTCAATTACTCGTTTAACCTTTTCTAGCTCTTTCATCAGGTTCACTTTGTTTTGCAGACGACCTGCTGTATCACAGAGAAGTACATCCACTTTTCGCGCCTTAGCAGCTTGTACAGCATCATACATGACCGCGGCAGGATCTGAGCCCTCCGATTGTTTGATTACATCAACTCCAACTCGCTCGCCCCATACCTCCAATTGCTCAATGGCACCAGCTCGAAACGTGTCTCCCGCCGCCAATAAGACTGATTTCCCTTCACCTTTGAGTTTATGTGCTAATTTACCAATCGTCGTTGTTTTCCCGACACCGTTCACACCTACAAATAGTACAACATTTAAACGTTCAGTTTGAATATTTAACGCTGTATTACTTTCTTCCTGATCGCCTTGATAAATCTCAACTAATTTTTCTGAGATAACTGATCGAACTTCTTCTGTGTCTTGGATATTGCGTCTTTTCACTTCCATTTTTAATTCATCAATTAAATTCATTACAGTTGTCACACCGACATCTGCACCAATTAAAATTTCTTCAAGTTCTTCAAAAAACTCCTCATCCACTTTTCGGTAACGCGAAACTAAATCATTTACCTTTCCAGCAAACGAATCTCTCGTCTTTGTTAAACCTTCACGAAACTTCTCTGTTACTGAATCTGTTTGATGAGTTAATTTTTCCTTAAGCTTTTTAAAAAAACTCATTTACTCTCGTCCTTTCAACTGATCGACGAACGTGTCCAATCAGTCTAAATAATTTTCTGAAATTAAGGTCGCTTTAATTAGTTTGATACTAACTCTTTAGAATCCTCAAGTCTTACAGAAACAAGCTTCGACACCCCGGACTCTTGCATTGTTACGCCATATAAGACGTCTGCTTCTTCCATTGTTCCTTTTCGGTGTGTGATCACGATAAACTGTGTTTCTCTGCTAAACTTCTTTAAATATTGCGCAAATCGATGAACATTTGCTTCATCAAGGGCTGCTTCTACTTCATCAAGTACACAAAATGGCACTGGACGTACTTTTAGAATTGAAAATAACAAGGCAATCGCGGTAAGCGCTCGTTCCCCACCGGATAATAGCCCTAGATTCTGAAGCTTTTTACCAGGTGGCTGAGCAACGATATCAACACCAGTATTCAATAGGTCACTTGGATCTGTTAATTTCAATTCAGCACGTCCACCACCGAAAAGAGCTTGAAAAACAGATTCGAAATGCGAACGAATTTGATTAAAGGTTGTCTCAAATTTCCTCTTCATTTCTTCGTCCATTTCACCGATTACTTGGAAAAGGGTATCCTTTGCTGTTGACAAGTCGTCACGCTGTTCGGTGAGAAAGGTAAATCGTTCCGATACTCGTTCATATTCATCAATCGCTCCTAAGTTTACCGTTCCAAGTTCATCAATTGCAAGCTTGATTAGCTTAACGCCTTTTCTTGCCTCACTCGCGTCAATTTCTAAAACGTATTTTTGTTTTGCACCTTCAAAAGTTAGCAAGTATTCTTCGCGTAGATGATTGAGCCTGTTATCTAATTCCACTTCTAGTCGATTTAATTTTACTTCATCATCTTTTAACAAATCGAGCAGTTGTTTGTTTTGTCTTTTTAACTCTTTTAATTCTCGTTCATCGTTTTCTAATTTTGCTTGAAGCTGTAACCTTTGTTCGCGACGGCTACTAATTAACTCAATTGTTTTATTTTTGTCGTGAAGTTTTTTCTTTGATGCCTCTTCTAGTTGGTCTTCTCCAGATGAATTTGAATTCATTTCACTAGATAAAAGAGAATAATCTTCACTCGCTTCAGTAAGACGACGTTTTGTTTCATTTATCTCAATCTTAATACGATCTACTTTCTCCTTCTGATTGAAAAGCGATTGCTCATTACCTGCTAATATCACTTTTAACTCGGTTATTTCTTGTTGTACTTCTTCTTTTGAAGTTTGCTGACTCATTTTTTGCTCGGAGAGTTGCTCAATTTCCTTGTCAAGTTGCTCCAACTTCTCAGTTAGCTGTGATAACTGTTTTATTAGTTCATCTTTTCGAGCTCGTTTTGTTGATTGCTCACTTTGATATGATTCTTTTTCAGCATCATATAGACTTAAATGATCATTTACGTTTTTCTCGTTTAACTCGACTTCTCTTAACTCACTTTTGACACTTTGTTGATTAAACCGTAATTGCTCACCTTTTGTTCTCAGTTTTTCAACAGCTAATTCTTGATTTGTAATCGATTCTTTTAAATGTTTTACATTTTTTTCAAGATCAGCTGTTTTCGCTTCCATATCATTTAGCTTTTCTTGAATGCTTTCAAGCTCGCGGCCACGACTCAGCAAAGAGTTGTTCTTTTGCTTCACTGCTCCACCCGTCATTGAGCCACCAGGATTAACAACATCTCCTTGTAGTGTGACAAAGCGGTAGCGATATTGAATAAGCTTTGCTAATTCATTCGCTCCCTTTAAGTCAGAGGTGATAATAACTGTTCCCAAAAGATTCCCAATGATTTTCTTAAATTTCGAGTCATACCGAACAATCTCTGCTCCTACTCCCACAAATGCTGGATGACTTTTTACCATTTGTAAATCATGTGACGAAATGGACCGTTCCTTTATAACGGAGAGTGGCAGAAATGTTGCTCGACCATAGGAGTGCTGCTTTAAGAACTGAATTGCTTTCCTTGCTGACGACTCATCCTCTACTACAACATGTTGCATAGAGCTACTTAAGGCAATTTCAATCGCAGTTTCATAGGTTTTATCCGTAGATAGCAACTCTGCAACAGCACCATGAATACCTTCTAAACTACCTTTTGCTTTTAAAACTTCTTTAACACCCTGAAAAAAACCTGCATAATCTTCCTGCATGCTTTCTAGCATTTCTTTTCTAGACTTTGTTTGCTGTAATAGCTGATAGGCTTGATAAAGAGCAGATTCTCTCTTTTGATAAGTAGTCTTATTTTGATCAAGATTAGATAATGCATCGCGATATGCTTTGATTTGATCGGATAACTGGACTTCGAACGTTACCATTTGTTTTACTAGTTTTTCTTTTTTCTCTAGTATTTCTTTTCGCTCGGTTAAGTACTTTCGGTTCGTCTCCAGTAACCGATCATTTTTACGATCCTGTTGCCCAAGTTGATCATCAATGTAAGAAATTTCATTACGAGAGGATGCTTGTTCGTTTAATAGCTCAAAATATTCACTCTTCAACATTTCGATCTTTTCTTCCATGTTTTGCGCATAGGATGCAAGCTGGACCTGCTTCTCTTTTAAGCTATGTTGAAATGCTTGTACTTTCTCTTGATAATCGTTTAAAACGAGTTCATTGTTTTTCTTTTCATTTTTTAAGATTGTTAAACGTTCTGATAATTCTTCAATTGATTTTTCAAGCTGGGCTTTGTTTTGATGTGCATTTTTCTTGCGTTCTTTTAAAACTTCCTTACGTCCTTCTAATTTTTCAAGTTCCTCACTTGCGAGTAAAAGGACTGATTGTAATTCATCCACCGATTCGTCAAGAGCGGTAAGATGATCCCGGATTTTTTCAACTTCAGATTCTTTTTTTTGCATGGTGGCTGATTGTTGAAGCTCTTGATCTTTCCCACTCTCTACCGCTTTTGAAAGTTGTTCGTATTTCTGGTGTAATTCTTCAATTTCATGTACCGTTAACGCTACCTCAATTTGCTCTAACTCTTCCTTTTTCTGCAAATAGTCAATAGCAATTGATGCCTGGATCTTTAGGGGCTCAACTTGGGCTTCTAATTCGTGAAGAATATCTTGCACACGGTTTAAGTTTTCTTGTGTTTCGGCAAGCTTATATTCCGCTTTCTTTTTTCGTAATTTGTATTTTAATACTCCGGCTGCTTCTTCAAAAATGGTCCGACGTTCTTCAGATTTACTACTAAGTATTTCTTCAACTTTCCCCTGACTAATAATTGAAAAAGCCTCTTTACCTAGACCGGAGTCCATAAACAAGTCGATAATATCTTTTAATCTACAAGATTGTTTATTTATTAAGAATTCACTTTCTCCAGATCGAGTAACCCGTCGTGTAACACTTACTTCATGATAGTCGATTGGTAAAAAATGATCTTCATTATCTAGAGTAAGTGTTACCTCCGCGACATTAAGACCTTTTCGCGAATCACTTCCTGCAAAAATAATGTCTTCCATTTTCGCACCGCGAAGTGATTTGGCGGATTGCTCACCTAGGACCCATCTAATTCCATCGGTAATATTACTTTTACCACTGCCGTTCGGTCCAACAACCGCAGTTACTCCTTCTACAAAATCCACTGTTACTCGTTCAGCAAATGATTTAAATCCGACAATATCCAACCTTTTGAGGAACATTGTGATCCCCCTATCTATATATTCTCTTGTTGTTTTAGATATAATTTGCATTCATAGTTTATCATATTTCTATTATGAGCGAACGCCTAGTTTTTTTACGACAAAAAGAAACCCCCATTCATAACGGGGGAATTGCTATTTCTTTAGTTTTTGCAGCTTTGATAATGCCTCTTGCGCCGCATGTTGCTCAGCTTCTTTTTTTGATTTGCCACTCCCTGTTCCAAATATTTCTCCGTCTAGAGAAACAGTTGTAACAAATTCCCGATTATGCGCAGGGCCTTTTTCTTGGAGGATTTTGTACTCTAAGATTCCTTTTGTATCCCTTTGCACTAGCTCTTGCAGTTGGCTCTTGAAATCCATCACATGCGAAAAAGCACCTTCATTGATTTTAGGAATTACATACTTATCTAGAAATGAAACAACAGCATCCAATCCTTGGTCTAAATATAATGCCCCGATAAATGCTTCAAAAACATCTGCTAGCAATGCAGGACGCTCTCTTCCACCTGTCATTTCTTCTCCTTTTCCAAGAAGAATGAGGCGACCAAAGTTAAGGTTTTGTGCAAACGACACAAGGGAAGGTTCACAAACAATCGCAGCTCTAAGCTTTGTCAGCTCACCTTCGCTCATCATTGGATACTTTTTAAATAAAAATTGAGATATTGTTAATTCTAGGACTGCATCTCCTAAAAATTCAAGTCGCTCGTTATCTTCGTAAGGCTTTTTGCGATGTTCATTCACATATGATGAATGGGTAAATGCCTGATATAATAACTTTTCATTCTGAAAGGATTGACCAATTTCCACTTGATATTCTTTAAATTCTAAAGCTTTTTTTGCAAAAGATCTTTTCTCTTTATAATTTATATGCTTTGACATATAAGAACCTCCATCACAATCCACTACGTGTTCATTCCTTAAAAGGGATAAAGCCCCGCTATATTAACGGGACTTTGAAGCAACATTACTGTTGGCTCTGTATGTAGTTAACAGCGTCACCCACTGTACCGATTTTTTCTGCATCTTCATCAGAAATTTCCATGTCGAACTCGTCTTCTAATTCCATAACAAGTTCCACTACATCTAGGGAATCTGCCCCAAGGTCATCTTTAAATGAAGCTTCTAACTTTATTTCTGCTTCATCAACACCTAAACGGTCGATGATAATCTTTGTTACACGTTGTAATACCTCTGCCATAGTATTTCACCTCCCCTCAAGTATTATAGAGTATTTCTTTTTAAAAAACTAGCGGACATTTAAAGTTCTATCCGTTTTTCAGAAAGAAACTTTTAGAAATGAGTTTTCACACAATCTCTTAGCTTACATCACCATACCGCCGTCCACATGTAGTGTTTGCCCTGTCATATATCTACTTTTTTCTGAGGCAAGAAAGGTTACAATGTTTGCGATGTCACTTGGTTCTCCTAATGAAGCAAGTGGGATTTGTTTTAACATTTCAGTTTTCATTTCTTCAGTTAACTTATCGGTCATATCCGTGGTGATAAAACCTGGTGCCACTGCATTAGCAGTAATGTTACGAGAAGCTAACTCTTTTGCGACTGTTTTGGTTAAACCAATTACACCTGCTTTAGCTGCTACATAATTTGCTTGTCCTGCATTCCCGCTGACACCAACAATTGACGCAATATTAATAATTCGACCATTGCGTTGTTTCATCATTTGACGAGTTACGGCCTTAGTACATAAAAACACACCTTTTAAGTTTGTATTAATTACGTCATCCCACTCGGTGTCTTTCATTCTCATTAACAGGTTGTCCCTTGTGATGCCAGCATTATTCACAAGAATATCTAGACTACCAAAACGACTGATCACTTCTTTTACCATTTCTTGAACAGATTCCGCGTCAGCCACATCTGCTTTTATAGCAAAAGCATCACTACCTATTGCTTTAATTTCATCAACAACTTCATTTGCCATTACTTCATTTCCTGCATAATTAACAGCAACACGAGCACCATTTTTTGCTAGATCAATGGCAATTGCGCGTCCGATCCCACGTGAAGCGCCTGTCACGAGTGCGACTTTGTTCGTTAGCATTATGATTCCTCCTTAGCTTTTTAGCTTCTCGACAGCAGCTTCAATTGATTCTAAATCAGAAACTGCCAAAGTCATTACTGAACGGTCTATTTTTTTCACGAGCCCTGATAGAACTTTTCCAGGACCAATTTCTATGAATGTGTTTACACCTAGTTCAATCATTGTTCTAATTGATTCTTCCCATTGAACGGGTGAGTATAATTGTTTAACGAGCAACTCTTGTATTTCGTCAGGATTTGTAACTGGTTGTGCAGTTACATTTGCAAGCACCGGTATATCCGCCTTTTGAAAAGACAGCTCAGATAAAACTTGCTTTAATTTAGATGCAGCAGGCTCCATAAGCTGAGAATGAAACGGTCCACTAACTTCTAGTGGGATTGCGCGTTTTGCACCTTTTTCTTTAGCTAGTAATGAAGCTTTTTCAACACCTTCTGCGCTACCAGAAATAACAATTTGTCCTGGGCAGTTTAGGTTTGCTAATTGAACTGGATGCCCACTTTGAGTTATTTCTGCGGTAATTTCTGTTAAGGGCTCTGAATCCATACCAAGAATAGCAGCCATTGCACCTATGCCTGCAGGTACGGCCTCATCCATAAATTCACCGCGTTTTTTTACAGCAAGTACAGCATCTTCAAAGCTCAATACACCAGCAGCTACTAAGGCGGTGTATTCACCTAAGCTATGACCTGCAACGTAGTCAGCTTGAAAACCATATGTTTTAAAATGCTCCAACACCGCAATACTTGTTGTTAATAAAGCAGGTTGAGCATTGTATGTAAGGGTTAATGTATCTTGCGGTCCTTCAAAGATTACTTCTGTTAACGTTTCTGCTAATTTTTTATCAGCTTGCTGAAAAATGGCTGTTGAAACAGGCACTTTATCAAATAGCTCTCTTCCCATACCGACCACTTGAGAACCTTGGCCAGGAAATAAAAATGCAATCTTCCTCATCGTTTCTCTCTTCCCCTCTCTATTTAGCGTCAGAGTTGTCTAATACTTCAACTGTTTGACGAATTGTTTCTGATACATTGTTCGCGACCATTTCTCTTGTTTGACGAATCGCATTGTAGACTGCATTTGCATTAGAAGAACCATGTGCTTTAATGACAGGTGCTTTTAAACCAAATAGACCAGCACCACCATATTCTGAGTAGTCCATCTGGTGTTTAATCCCTTTTAATTGTGGCTTTAGAACGGCTGCAGCTAGCTTCGATGTCAGATTACTCGTTAAAGCGGTTTTAAGCATCGAAAAGACTGAAAGAGCAGTACCTTCGATTGTTTTTAGTGCAATATTTCCTGTAAAACCATCTGTCACGACAACATCTGCTACACCTTCTAACAAGTCACGAGACTCGACATTACCGATAAAATTCAAATTAGAGCTTTTTAACAGCTCAAAACTTTGTCTTGTTAATTCATTCCCTTTTTTTTCTTCTGTTCCTATATTTAGTAATCCAACACGAGGATTTGTAATTCCTCGAACCTTTTCAACATAAACAGATCCCATTATGCCGTACTGTAATAAATGCTCCGGTTTGGCATCAACGTTTGCGCCGACATCTAGCATTAAAAAACCTTTCCCATCTATCGTAGGTAGTGTCGGAGAAAGAGCAGGACGATCAATTCCGTCAATTCGACCAACTACAAACAATCCAGCAGTCATTAGTGCTCCGGTATTCCCGGCAGAGATACAACCATCCGCGCGACCTTCTTTTACTTCATTTGCCATCAGCACCATGGAAGCATTTTTTTTTCTTCGAACTGCTCGAACAGGTTCATCCGTAGCTTCTATCACTTCATCCGTGTGGATGATTGAAATTCGCTCTTGTTTAGTTAAGTATGTTTTTATTTTTTTTTCGTCACCTATAAGCGTAATCTCTAAATCCTTGAAGGCCTCAACTACTTTCATTGCTCCCTCTACGATTGATTTAGGTGCATGATCACCGCCCATTGCGTCAATTGCTAATTTCATGTGTTTTACCTTCCTTTAAGGAATGATTGAGTTGATTAGATCGGTACATTTTAAATTCTCCCAGAAAAACAAGCTCGTTCGCTACATAACTGTGAACAGACACTAATGTTCGCCCTTTTTGATCGTCAACTGATGTCACTTTTGCTTTAGCAATCACGCGCTCATTTTCTTTAACCTGCCTAGTAAACCGAATGTTCGCTTTTGCTGTTAATGCTAATTCATCATTAATAACTGCAACCGCTAACGAATTTGCTTGAGCGAAGATGTGGTGCCCCCGAGCAATTTGATTTCTGCTAAATACATGTTCTTTCGTCACTTCTAAAATTGATATCGCTGAATCATCAAGCTGTAGGTCAATTACTTCTCCAATTACTTCATCTATGGGTAATGAACGAACTTCATCGTCAAGCTTTTTCTCAGCAACATGTTTAATTCGTTCACGTAATTCTGGAATTGATAACTCTAAACGGTCAAGGCGTATTGTTTGTATACTAACTTCAAACTTTTCTGCTAGTTCTTCATCAGTTGTAAATGGCGTTTCAATTATTGCTTCAATCAATAATCGTTGCCTCTCTTTTTTATTTCTTTTCATATGTATAACACCGTCCGAACTATTAAGACTAGGTACTAATAGTAGTATATAGTTTAAGAAAAGAGATTGCAAGAATGTTTTGCAACCCTATCTTCAAGTCATTAATCTAATTTTCCCCCGTCTAGTATTCCTGAATTGCTTAAGTACTCTCTCAAATTTTGATAGATATCCTCTTCCCAAAAAGCAGCAGAATTGATTAGTGTTGCAGCATCATTTCTGGCAACTTCTAAGGCACGATAATCATGAACCATATCGGCTACTTTAAAAACAGGCATGCCACTTTGTTTTTTTCCAAAGAAATCACCTGGACCACGAAGTTCTAAATCTCTTTCTGATAACACAAATCCATCATTTGTTTCCGTCATGATTGTCATTCTTTCCTTACCAGTTTCCGATTTAGGGTCTGCTAGTAGGATGCAGTAAGATTGCGCATCTCCTCGTCCAACACGTCCTCGTAACTGATGAAGCTGAGAAAGTCCAAATCTCTCTGCGTCATAAATGACCATTACTGTAGCATTTGGGACATTCACACCTACCTCGACAACTGTCGTTGAAACCAATAGCCCTAGCTGATTTTCACTAAATTCTCTCATCACTTGTTCTTTTTCATCAGAGCTTAGTCTTCCATGCATAAGTCCCACAGAAAAGCGATCTTTATAAAAGTATGTTAGCGTACTGTGAACATCTATCGCGTTTTGATAATCAAGCTTTTCTGACTCTTCAATTAATGGGCAGATAACATAAGCTTGACGTCCTTGCTTTAATTCCTTTTCAATAAAGTGAAGAATTCGATCGAGCATGTTAGGTTTTACCCAGTAAGTCTCAATTGCTTTTCTTCCCGCTGGTAGTTCATCAATTATGGAAACATCCATTTCTCCAAAAGCTGTGATCGCAAGTGTTCGTGGAATTGGAGTGGCTGTCATAAATAAAACATCAGGGTTTTCGCCTTTTTCACGTAATACTTTTCTTTGTCCTACTCCGAAGCGATGCTGTTCATCTGTGATTACTAGCCCTAATTTATTAAAATTTACTTCATCTTGTATTAATGCATGTGTTCCTACTAGGATATCAATCGATTGGTTTTCAAGCTCCTCTAATAAATGACGGCGTTTTTTACCTTTAACAGAGCTTGACAATAAGGCAATCTTAACGTCCACATTTGCAAATAGTTGAAAAAGTGACTCCGCATGCTGCTCAGCAAGTATCTCGGTCGGGACCATTAAGGCGCCTTGATATCCCGAAAGAATCGCTGCATATAATGAAATAGCAGCGACGACTGTTTTACCTGATCCAACATCACCTTGTAATAGACGGTTCATTCGATAGGGAGATTTTAAATCAGCAGTAATTTCATTGACTACACGTTTTTGGGCAGTTGTCAGTGGAAACGGGAGAGTGTAAACAAACTCTTCCAGTTTGCTATCGGAAAACTGGTGAGAGATTCCATGTGACTGTTCGCGTTGTATTTTTCTTAACGCTTGCATCTTTAACTGAAATAAAAGGAACTCTTCATAGACAAATCGTCTTCTCGCCTGCTTTAAGTCATTGGGTTCTAGAGGGAGATGCATCGTTTTTAAGGCTTCTTTTCTAGGTAGAAGCTTGTACTGAATTCGGAGATGTTCAGGAATATTTTCGACTACTTCCTCTTGAAACTCTTTTAGCGCGAGTGCAATAAACTTTCTAATTCCTTTGACCGTAAGCTTACCTTTTACAGAATATACGGGTTCAAGGTCTGTAGATTTTTGATGGGGGCCAAACGTTATTTCTTGAACGGTGATTGTTTGTCTATGCTTGTCCCATTTACCTGTAATAGTAACGGTTGAACCGAGTACAAGGCGACTTTTATAATAGGGCCGGTTAAAACAAACAGCAGTGATTAAGTACCTTCCAATAAGAACACGAATTGTTAATCTGGAGCGTTTTTTTCCAAAATAGGTAAGAGAAGGTTCACTATGGATCTTCCCTTCAACTGTTACTCGTTCATCGTGTTTCACATTCTCAAGATCCCTCAATTGATAATCTTCATATCGGTAAGGAAAATATTCAAGCAAATCTTCAATCGTCACTATGCCTACATCGTTAAGTAACGTTTCGGTCTCATCCCCAATACCCTTTAACGTTGAAATGGATTCTTTCAGTTTATTCTTCACTTTTGCCCAGCGATATACCAAAAATCTTAGCTTCTAGCTCTCGACCTGTTGGAGTCGCTGCCAACCCTCCTTGCGCTGTTTCTTTTAAAGCAGTTGGCATGGCTTGACCGATTTTAAACATTGCATCAATCACTTCATCACACGGTATTCGACTTGTTATCCCAGCTAAAGCCATATCTGCTGCCACCATAGCATTTGCCGCACCCATTGCATTTCGTTTAACACAAGGTACTTCAACCAAACCAGCAACAGGATCACAAACGAGCCCGAGCATGTTTTTCAAGGTAATTGCCATTGCTTCAGCAGCCTGACTAGGTGTTCCACCCGCTAGTTCAACAATCGCAGCTGCGGCCATCCCAGACGCGGAGCCTACTTCTGCTTGACATCCACCTGCTGCACCAGAAATAGAAGCATTGTTGGCCACAACAAAACCAAAAGCACCTGATGTAAATAAAAATTCGACCATTTCTTTACGAGTAGGGTTTAACGTTTCTTTTACAGCAAATAGAGTTCCGGGTACCACTCCTGCTGAACCTGCCGTTGGAGTCGCACAGATCGTGCCCATCGCTGCATTTACTTCATTTGTAGCAACAGCCTTACTAACTGCGTCTAGTATCGGTTTCCCCGATAGAAAAGATCCTTTTTCAATATATTTTTGCATTAATACTGCATCTCCGCCAGTTAATCCTGAGTGAGAGCTTACACCCGCTAAACCCCTTTCAACCGCTTGTTCCATTACAGTTAAGTTTTTATCCATTTGCTCAAAAACTTCTTCACGAGACCTACCCGTTACCTCGACTTCTTGGTCAATCATGATGTCTGCAATTTTTTTTCCTTTGCTTTCAGCCAGTTCAACCAATTCTGCTACGTTTCGAAACAAGATTCATCTCTCCTTCATTAGGCCGTTCATTTCACGCCAGTTATCTTCGCTTCTGCGAGGAAAATACATTAAGTGTTATTCTGCTATCTTGGTTACTTGTAAAATATTTGGTAACGTTTTCAATTCGTCAATAACCTGTTGATCCATATTCTGATCCACTTCGATCGTCATTAATGCCAGTTGCCCTTTTTCCTTACGCGAGACGTCCATATGCCCAATATTAATGGCATGTTTAGCGAGGATATTCGCAACTGCCGCAATAGCACCATACCGATCATTGTGAACAACTAATATCGCTGGGTGATTTCCAGATAGTTTTAATTCAAAACCGTTCAATTCTGTGATTTCAATTTTCCCTCCACCTATTGAGATCCCAACTAACTCTAATTGACCTTGATCATCTCCAATTATTAACCGTGCAGTATTAGGATGATCTGTAATGGCATCTTCTTCTATAAAAGTAATCTTCATACCTAGTTTTTTTGCAATTTGCAAAGAAGATTTGATTCGTTCATCAAATGTATCGTAATCTAGTAAACCCCCAACTGTTGCAACATCTGTTCCATGGCCTTTGTATGTTTTAGCAAAAGAACCATAAAATGAAATTGTTGCCCACTTTGGTTGTCTGCCGAATAAACTTCTTGCGACACGACCTATTCTTGCAGCGCCTGCAGTATGAGAACTTGAAGGACCAATCATAACTGGACCGATTATGTCAAAAACACTTCTATACTTCATGAAATCCCCTTTCACTAATCACTATATTTATTAAATCAATCACAATTTTCTCCCTGTCTCAGTTTAACAGAAGAAGAATCCTTGTGTAAAAACCTTTATTCAAACAAAAGAAATAGAAGGGGATCCCCCTTCTATTTCTTTTGTTTAATTATAATTATTTAAACAATAAAATTGCTTTTATTCAAAATAAAAGTACTTGCACAATAGCATCTTTATTCCACTGAGAAAATATAAGAATAAAGCGGTTGTTTTCCTTCATGAACTTCAATTTCAATGTCACTAAAGTTTTCCTCTACAAAGGCAACAATACTTTGTACTTCCTCGTCATTCGAATCTTCCCCTTGAATGATCGTTAAAATTTCATCATCTTCAGTTAGGATTTCCGTTAGAAGTTTCTTTGCTGCTTCTAATTGATGTTGATCTGTCGTAACGATTTTCCCATCCGCAATTCCCATGAAATCATCTTTAGCTATATCAAGTCCATCAATATTCGTATCACGAACAGCATACGTGATTTGTCCGGTTTTCACAGAATTCAGTGCAGCTTTCATAGCCGGTTCATTCACTTCAGGAGTTGCAGTTGGATTAAAAGCGAGCAAAGCAGCCATTCCTTGTGGTACTGTTTTCGTTGGTATCACTAAGACATTTTCTTCCACAACTGAAGCTGCCTGTTCTGCTGCCATGACAATATTAGAATTGTTCGGAAGTATGATGATGTTTTCCGCGTTTACATCTTTAATAGCCTGAACAATGTCTTCTGTACTTGGATTCATTGTTTGGCCGCCCTCAATGACGGAATGTGCGCCAATACTTCTAAAAAGCTCAGCAATTCCTTTACCCATAGTAACCGTTACAATTCCATATTTTTGTTTTTCTTTAGTTTCTACTTTTGGTGCTGATCCCACAATGTCAGTATGCTGCTGTCTCATATTTTCTATTTTCATGTTAATTAAGCTACCATATTTCTGACCGTATGAGAGCACTTCACCCGGATGTTCAGCATGAATATGTACTTTTACAACTTCTTCATCAGCTATCACTAATAATGAATCTCCAAACTCACTTAAGTCTTGTCTGAAGTTTTCTTCATCAAAAGATGCGTTTTTATCTTCAAATCGGACCATGAATTCTGTACAATATCCGAATTCAATATCTTCTGTATTCATATGACTCTGAACACTTTTGTGATGTTCTGCATTAACTAGTTCATTCATGGAAGGAAATGACGATTGTATATCAGCTACTTTTTCACCCTTAAGCTCGGCTAAAAATCCTTCATATACAAAAACTAGCCCTTGACCACCACTGTCGACTACACCTACTTCTTTTAAAACAGGTAGTAAATCAGGAGTTCGGATCAAAGATGCTTTTGCTTCTTCAAGAATCGCTTCCATTAAATGAACTAAGGAAGTTTCCGTTTTTGCTTTCGCAACCGCTGCCTTCGCAGAATCTTTCGCTACGGTTAGGATCGTTCCTTCAACAGGCTTCATCACAGCTTTATAAGCCGTGTCTACACCTGATTGCAAGGCATTCGCAAATTCGACACTATTAATAGACTGCTTTTGTTCAATTGCTTTTGAGAATCCTCTGAACAATTGAGACAAGATGACTCCAGAGTTTCCTCTTGCACCCATTAGTAAGCCTTTTGATAATGCGATCCCTACTTTACCGATATGCTCAGAACTATTTGCTTGTACTTCTTTTGCACCAGATGTCATTGATAAGTTCATATTCGTTCCAGTATCACCGTCCGGTACTGGGAACACATTTAAAGCATCGACTATTTTTGCATTATTCGATAGGTGGCTTGCCCCTTGCAATATCATCTCTGCAAAACGCTTACCATCTAAAGTTGTAATTGACACAGCCCTTTTCCTCCTTACTACGGGTTCGTAACACGAACACCTTGCACGAAAATATTAACAGATTCTACTGCAAGTCCAACCGTTTGATCCAACGTATATTTAACTTTTGTTTGAACATTATGTGCTACTTCAGAAATCTTCGTTCCATAGCTTACAATAATGTACATATCAATGTTAATATTGTCTTCATCTTGACGAACAATAACACCACGGCTGAAATTTTCTTTACGTAAAATGTCCGTTATACCATCTTTTAGTTGACTTTTAGATGCCATTCCAACAATACCATAGCAGTCAATTGCTGCTCCCCCTGCAACCGTTGCAATGACCTCATTGGATATATCAATTTGTCCGTACTTTGTTTTTAATTCAATGGACATGTTGGTTCCCCCTTAGCTATTGTTCTCATTGGCTATAGCTATTTTACTATAAGTATGAGTTTTTTTAAAGCAATTATCCATACTAGCTGTAAGTTAGACATCATTATACATATACATCATACCATGATTAGGTGTGTCAAGGAGAAATTCTTGAAAGCTTTAGCTCTGAAGTGTTGCAATATAGAAGTGGTTATGATAAATTATTAAAGTATCTCATGACATTTGACATGATTGATCTATGTAAATATGGTAGTTTTTTTTGGTTAGGAGGGAATTATATGGCACGTGTATGCGCTGTGACTGGTAAAAAAACTTCGTCTGGAAACGCTCGTTCCCACGCGATGAATTCAACAAAACGTACTTGGGGAGCAAACCTTCAAAAGGTTCGTATCTTAGTAAACGGTAAACCAAAAAGAGTATATGTTTCTGCTCGCGCTCTAAGATCTGGAAAAGTTGAGCGTGTATAACTAAAAGCTACTTAGCTGATTAGTTGTATCGTTTCCATAGTACAGAATAGTTATCACTAACATAATAGAGCTAAGAAAAAAGCACCGGTTGACCGGCGCTTTTTTTCTTAGTCTTTTTTAAATGAACCGAGCATTGCTCGTATAATTCCACCCAAGAACTTCGGTAACTTGATTGTATAAAATTTCATCTTTTCCCTCCTCAACCAATCGTTCATTGAAATTACTTTTTAAAAAGTGCCTCATATAAGTTTCATCTTTGATCTTGACACGAAGAATAAATCAGTTCTGTAGCATTATATTCAACTTTTAAAAAATAATGACGCATGATTGTGTTGTTTTACTTAGAAGGCTTAATCCTTACTTCTTATACCTAATAATATGCCGTCAAGAAACGAAAAAGTACCTGCTTGATGAATGAGTTCATTACTAATACATAATGTGGATCCTAGCTCGATTTGACAAGAGGTTAGAGGATATTTAAACCCCTTAAGAGTAATTCCTTTAACTTTTTCACTTACGGGTAGAAACGAAATATATTTTTTGTCTGCCAATTTTTTCATTTCATATGTACCTGGTTGATAAAGCCTCATTTGATTTTGACGATCTATCACTTCTATTGTTTTGTTTATATTCTTATATTTTATTAATAATTGAATGTTTCCCAACATATGATCGATTCTTCCACCGGTCGCTCCAAACAAGATAATTTTTGAATACTCTTGTTGTTGCACGGCCCAGTCTAAAGCTAGCTCTGTATCCGTTTTATCTTTCTCAGCAGAAAAAATTGACAACTGGGGAGATAATTTTTTTAAATTTTCTTTTTCACTATCTGAAATTGAATCAAAATCACCAAAAGCATGGTATGGATCTATGCCTGCATTGATTATATAAAGAAGTCCTTTATCGATTCCAATCCATTTTGTCTCTTCATTGTTGAAAGCATTTAAATCAGGTAATTCTTCCAATGGTCCTCCAGCGACTAAAGCCAAGGTCTGCATGTGTTTCTCCCTTCTAGTTGACATAATACTATTATGTTTTCTTGAACACGACTACAAAAAAAGTTGACTCATCAGTAAGTCACTATTACTCCCTTTCTGTGAGAATATAGAACTTAAGAGCCAACCTTGATTTTCAATAAGAATTAATTTCCTCTAATTTCAGAAATCGCTTTATGGCGATCTTTTTGACTATAAATCGCAGATCCCGCCACAAGAACTGTAGCGCCTGCTTCAACACAAAGCTTGGCCGTCTCTTTATTTACTCCCCCATCTACTTCTATTTCGATGGATAGATTTTTTTCTTTGATAATTTCCGACAAAGCTTTAATTTTTGGTAGAACTTGTGGAATAAATGTTTGTCCACCAAAGCCAGGATTCACAGTCATTAGAAGGACAAGATCAAGATCTTCTAGTACATGCTGAATCATTTCAATAGGAGTATGTGGATTTAAAACAACTCCCGTTTTTATCCCGAGTTTCTTTATTTGCTGAATCGTTCGGTGAAGATGATTACATGCTTCTACATGAACAGATATAAGGTCAGCACCGGCTTTAGCAAAATCCTCAATATATTGATCAGGATTTTGAATCATTAGATGTACATCCAATGGAAGTTTTGTTACTGGCCTTATTGCGTTAACAATTAGTGGACCTATCGTAATATTTGGCACAAAATGACCGTCCATTACATCAACGTGGATATAGTCTGCTCCGCCTAGCTCAACGTCTTTAATGTCATCTTCGAGTCTGGCAAAATTAGCTGAAAGAATAGATGGTGCAATTTTTACCATTGCTAGTACCTCGGCTTTCTATCTTTTATTTCTTCTAGGAACGTTAAATAATGCTCGTAGCGGTAATTAGCTATTTCACCTTTTTCGAGAGCATCCTTAACTGCACACTTAGGTTCTTTGACATGTGTACAGCCTCTGAACTTACAATTTCCACTACGTTCTCTCATTTCCGGAAAGCAGTAAGAGAGTTCTTCTGCTTCAATGTCTGTAAAATCAAGAGAACTAAAACCAGGAGTATCGGCAACAAACCCCGAACCCACAGGGATTAACTCAACATGTCTAGTCGTATGTTTTCCACGTCCTAAATGAGATGAAATGTGATCGGTTTTCAACTCAAGTTCCGGACGCAAAACATTTAGCAACGATGATTTTCCAACTCCAGACTGTCCTGCAAAAACTGAGATTCTTCCATCTAAATAGGGTGATAACTCCTCGATTCCGGTCGTTTCAACAGTAGAAGTTAATAAAACCTTATAACCAATGGCTTCATAGTCTTTCGCGAAGTCTAAAACTTCTAGCTTTACTTTTTCAGAATTAATTAAATCCATTTTGCTAATGACAATAATCGGTTCTATGTCGTTCGCTTCGATTAACACAAGAAATCGATCCAATAAAGTTGGACTAAAACCAGGTTCGACGGCTGAAAAAACCAAGATGGCTTGATCTACATTTGAAATCGGTGGACGAACGAGTTCATTTTTCCGATCAAGTACTTCTAATAGATATCCTTCTTTGTCATTTTCAGCTTGATAAATAACCTCATCACCGACGAGTGGATTCACTTTATTTAATCTGAAAACACCACGAGCTCGGCATTGAATATATCTAGCAGCATCTTGTACGTAGTAAAAACCACTTAGAGCCTTAACGATTTTCCCTTGTGGCATAGATTTCCTCCTTAATTGCTATCATTCAGGATATGGGATTTTCTCAGACTTAACGACTCTATCGTCAATGATAATTTGATAATAGGCTTCTTTCTCGGGTTCGATAATGAATTCAATGATTCTTGTGGTTGCTTCTTTAATTGAAAACGAATCATATGGATCTGAAAACGTTCTCTCAAAGTCAGCGACTTGGATTGTTACTTGTTGTTCTTGACCCTCTTCATCTGGTTCATAGGGTACTTCAATTACTTTAGAGACTGTTTTATTCTGTGCAGGTTCTGGTCCCAGTGAATAGAGAACCTCAAGTGTTGTTTCTTTAGGATTAACTTCAGTTCCTGCATTTGGTTCAAATGAAATTACTTGTCCGATTGGGACGTCTTTCGAATACGCTTCTTCCTCAGTTAAGGTAAAGCCTTTTTCTTTTACATAAGATTGAACATCTGCCTCTGTTTTCCCTTTTAAATCCTCAACTTTTTCCAATTTAGGACCAGCACTGACCAGGAATTCTATACGATCTTCAGAAGGAATGACCTCTTCACCTACTTCTGGGGTTTGTTCTAGTATCGTCCCTGGTTCCGTGTCATCAAATGCAGTTGCTACTTCAATATATATAAAGCCATCTCGTTCAAGTAATTGCCTAACACGGTCAATGTCTTTATCGACATAATCGTCTAACTCTACTTTCTCTTTACCGATACTTTCAAAAATATCAATGCTAGAGCCCTCTTTAGCCATAGATCCTGCTTTAGGGTCTGTTCTTACTACATTGCCTTCTTCTACCTCATCTGATGCAATTTCGTTCTTCTCATCGATAATAAAGCCATTTTCCTTGAGAATTTCCTCTGCGTCATCAGATGTTTCGCCAGCAACATCAGGAACTTCAATATCACTTGGAAGTAGCAGGGGAGGAACGATAAAAAATGCTGCTACACCTGCAACAATAAGTAAGATAAACGTTGTGATAATAAAGATGGCAAACTTATTTTTCTTTTTCTTGCTCTTTTTCTGTTTTTTCTTAGCTTGTTTGTCATCAATAGGACCTGATGATTCTTGATGGCCGTTTTTATTTTTGTTTGTAGACCTTACAAGTGTATCACCAACTGGCCCAGAGTTTATGTCTTCGTTCGTGATAATCGGAATGGCTTTTGTTGCTTCATCGTCTTCTGGAATTGCAAACTTAGGTTCGTTTAGTCGCTTTACATCAAAAGCTGTTCTTATATCTTCTTCCATTTCGGTTGCCGAATTATACCGATGAAACGAATCCTTCGCAGTTGCTTTTAAAATTATATTTTCAACACTTTGCGAAATATCTGGGTTCCAACGCTTTGGTGAAGGCGTATCAGATTGCAAGTGTTTTAATGCAATTGAAATGGCAGATTCTCCGTCAAAGGGTAATCGCCCTGTTAATAATTCGAACATGACAATTCCTAGAGAATAAATATCAGATTTCTTATTTGCTAACCCGCCACGTGCTTGCTCTGGTGATAAATAATGAACCGTTCCCATTACTGAGTTTGTTTGAGTAATTGTCGTTGCACTCAGTGCGATTGCAATACCAAAATCGGTTACTTTTACATTGCCATGTGGATCTATCAAAATATTGTGTGGCTTTATATCTCTGTGTACAATTTGATTATCATGTGCATGATCGATTGCTGTTACAATTTGAATCATAATATTTAAAGCTTCCCTAGGGTGTACAGGAGCAAATTGCTGTATGTATTGCTTTAGAGTTCTACCTTCGACATATTCCATGACGATGTAATAAATTCCGTCTTCTTCTCCTACATCATAAATACTTACAACATTAGGGTGAGCTAAGCTAGTTGCAGATTGTGCTTCTCTGCGGAATCGCTTAATAAATTCATCATCATTCGCAAAATCGAGCCGTAACACTTTCATTGCGACATCACGATCTAATATCATATCTCGAGCTAGATAGACATTAGCCATTCCGCCTCCACCAATTACTTTGAGGATTTTATAACGTCCACTAATTCTTTTTCCTATTAACAAGGTTCGTCACCTATCTTAGGCTCTATTGATGATTGTAGAACAATGACAACCGAGATATTATCTTCTCCACCATTTTCATTTGCAGCATTCACTAAAGACCTTGCAATCTCCGTTAAAGACATGTCAGCCTTCAACGTTTTTTCCATCTCTTGCTCCGTTAATTTATTAGAAAGACCATCCGAACATAACAAGAGAGAATCAGTCTCGTCTAATCCAATAGAAGTTACGTCAATATCGACAGTTTTTTCTGTTCCAAGCGCGCGTAATAGTACGTTTTTTCTTGGATGGTGTTCAGCATCTTCTTTTGAAATCTGGCCTGAACGTACAAGTTCGTTGACGAGAGAATGGTCTTCAGTTATTTGTTTAAAACCACTGCTATTTGATAAATAACAGCGGCTATCCCCGATGTGGCCAACCGTTGTAAATGAATCTGTACAAATTGCCCCTACAAATGTCGTACCCATCCCTTGACAGTCTGGATTCGAAAGGGCATGACTGTGAAGGGTGCTATTCACATGATTAATTTGTTGTATCAACCATTTCTCTGCTTGATCTGGGTTGTCTAATTTCTCCACTTTTTCCCATAATCCCTTAAAAATAGAGATGGTCATGTTGCTCGCTACATCACCAGCAAGGTGTCCTCCCATTCCATCGGCAACAATGGCTAGAACCCCCACTTTGTTTTCAAAAACACCAACACTGTCTTCATTATGTTGCCTAACTTTTCCCCTATCTGTAAAAAAAACAGTTTCCACCTTTGTCACCTCGTCTCCTCTTTACGCTCCTTAGCCCTTAATTGACCACATGCTGCATCAATATCATGACCTTGCTCTCTACGAACCGTTACATTGACACCATGATTTTTTAATGTTTTTTCAAATAAGTTAATCTGTTCTTTTGGTGTTCGAACATATTCTCTTTCTGGGACATAGTTTACC
Source organism: Metabacillus herbersteinensis (assembly GCF_042433335.1). Lineage (NCBI taxonomy): Bacteria > Bacillati > Bacillota > Bacilli > Caryophanales > Bacillaceae > Metabacillus > Metabacillus herbersteinensis. Next base: position 84,727 of record NZ_JBHLVO010000004.1, on the reverse strand, counting down.
GGAATTAAATTCACGTGACATTTGATTCCCTTAATTAATTGTGCTAGCTCTTCTGCGTGCTCTACTTGATCATTCTCTCCACCAAATAATCCGTATTCAAAGCTTACTCGTCTACCCGATTTGTTCACATAGTATTTAATGGATTCCATTAATTCTGGTAGTTTATAAGCTCGATTAATCGGCATTAGCTTGCTACGTAATTCTGAATTTGGTGCATGCAGTGAAAGAGCAAAATTAATTTGTAATTTTTCATCTGCAAACTGATAAATTTTAGGAATGATTCCACTTGTTGACACGGTAATGTGACGAGCGCCAATGTTTAAGCCTTTGTCATGATTAATAATCTTTAAGAAAGACATCATTTCATCATAGTTATCAAACGGCTCACCAATTCCCATGATGACGACATGACTAACACGCTCTTCCATTTCATCTAGTGTCTGTTGTACTTTTACGACTTGAGCAACGATTTCTCCTGCTTCTAGATTTCTTTTTAATCCACCTAAAGTTGACGCACAAAATGTGCAACCAATTCGACAGCCTACTTGAGTTGTTACACATACAGAATTTCCATATTCATGGCGCATTAAAACCGTTTCAATCGAATATCCATCATGTAGTTCAAATAAAAATTTAATTGTTCCATCTTTTGACGTTTGTTGAATGAGCGTTTTTAATGTGGTTATTGAAAAGTTTTCAGTTAACAGGTTACGAAGTTCTTTTGACAGATTTGACATACCTTCAAAATCCGTCACTCTCTTTTCATATAACCATTCAAAAACTTGGGCAGCTCTAAATGATTTTTCACCGTTGCTTTCTAACCATTCTTTTAACTCGTGTAGTTCAAGTGAATAAATGGATGGTTTATGATCTACTTTCACATCTTGTTTTTTTCTTGTTGTGTTACTTTGTTCCATTTTTTAACCCTTCTTTCGTAAACATGCAATATAAAAGCCGTCTGTACCAAAATAGTGAGGAAGGAGCTGAAGCTGTGCTCGCTTTACATATGGTTTTACTAGTTCAGGCAGACGTTCTATGACAGATTCATCGAGCTCGAACTCAGAATGTTTTTCTAAAAATTTATCTATTACATCACTGTTTTCTTCTTGATCAATTGTACAGGTACTATAAACCAATATTCCACCCTTTTTCAACAATGGTGAGACAGATTCTAGGATAGACAGTTGCAAAGTGGCTAATTTTAACACATCTGCTTGACTTTTCGAATACTTAATATCCGGTTTTCTTCGAATAACACCAAAGCCAGAGCAAGGTGCATCTACTAATACCTTATCAAAACTTTCGCTTTCAAAACGTTCTCCAGCTAAACGACTATCAAGGGCTTCAGCTTTCACATTTTGAAGCTGCAAGCGATTTGCTTGTGATAGGATTAAGTTGATCTTGTGCTCATGTAAATCTAATGATTGAACCACACCCGTTCCGTTAAGTCGCTCAGCAATATGTGTTGTTTTCCCACCAGGTGCTGCACAAGCGTCTAAAACGGTATCGCCCACGTTAACACCCAAAGCTCGTGCGACAAGCATTGAACTTTCGTCTTGAATAGACAGAAAACCTTCTGTAAATGCTTTTGTTTGTACTAGGTTCCCCTTACCCGCTTTGATTGCATCTTCTGCAAGATCACCTATTTCAACTTGCACGCCACTTTGCGATAACTCTTCGATTAGGTTATGAACACTGCTTTTCATGGCATTTACTCGAGCCGACTGCGCGGGAGCTGTGAGATTCGTTTCGCACATTTTCTTTGTATCCTCAAAACCAAACTGCTGTACCCATTTTGAAACTAGCCATTTAGGATGACTCGTTTCAATCGAAAGTCTTTCAACTGGGTCAGTAATTTGTTCAAAGGTTGGAATACCTTCTCGTTGAACAGAACGTAGAATCCCATTTACAAGTGAGGCTATTCCTTTATGCCCTCTTTTTTTAGCAATTTCTACTGCTTCAAAGAAGACTGCTCGTTCTGGAACTCGATCAAGATAAACCATTTGATAAATGGAAAGGCGTAAGAGGACTCGAACCCAGGCCTCTAGCTTGTTTGCTTTTTTTATAAATGGAGTTAAAAAATAATCGAGTGTTTCTTTTCTCTGAAGCGTTCCGTAAACTAATTCAGTTAGCAATGGTATGTCTTTCTCTTTTACAGAATGCTTTTTGATCATTGAATTGAGTAAAAGATTACTATATGCTTGATTTTTCTCTACTAATAGCAGAGTTTCAAGTGCGACATCACGAACATTAGTTAGCTTTTTCATCGTTATCCTCACCAAGCTTTTTTCCAACCTCTAAAGCTGTTCCTCTTAAGAATTCTTCACCGGACATTTTTTTCTTTCCTGATGGCTGAAGCTCTGTAATTTTAATCGCAATGTTGTTTCCAGTTGAAACAACAAACCCGTCGGTGTCAATACCAATAATCGTCCCTGGAGAGGCAAGATGTTCACTCTCCATTTTTTCACCCCACCAAACTTTGATAACTTGTCCTTCGAGGGTAGTAAACGCAACAGGCCATGGATGCAGTCCACGAATGTGATTGTAGATTTCCTCACCGGTCTTCGTCCAATTGATTTTTTCTTGTTCCCGTCTAATATTAGCTGCAAAGGTTGCTTTTTCTTCATCTTGCTCAGTGGATTTAGTTTTGCCCGCAAGCAAATTTGGTAGAGTTTCAGAAAGAAGCTTTGCACCTGCAACGCTTAATTTTTCATGCAGAGTTCCAACATGATCTCTTTCTTCAATCGGTACCTCTACTTGAGTGATAATATCCCCTGCGTCAAGCTTTTCTACCATATACATAATCGTAATCCCTGTCTTTTCTTTTCCTTGCAAAATTGAATAGTGAATGGGCGCACCACCCCTAAGCTCCGGCAGGAGGGATGCATGGACATTAATACAACCGAACTTTGGTGCATCTAAAAGATCCTTCGATAAAATCTGGCCGAACGCAGCTGTAACGATAAGGTCAGGCTGAAGCGCTAGAACTTTGTCTAGATCTTTTTGATTTCTAATTTTTTCAGGTTGTAACACTGGAATTTGATGTTTTACCGCTTCCACTTTAACAGGTGGTGCTGTTAGTGTTTTTTTTCTACCTTTTGGTCGATCTGGCTGTGTAACAACTCCAACCACATTGTACCCATCATTTAATAATTGCTTTAACACAGGAACCGAAAAGTCAGGCGTTCCCATAAAAACCACTCTTGTCATTAACGTCATCCTTCCAACTTTTTCAATTCATCTTCTTTATAATAACGGGTTACTTTTGTAGTAAATAAAACACCGTGTAAATGGTCGATTTCATGCTGTATCGCTCGTGCTAAAAACCCCTCTGCTTCAACGGTTATCTTTTTTCCATGTCTATTGTATGTTTTAACTTTTACAAATTCCGCACGTTTTACTTCACCAAAAAGGCCCGGAAAACTTAGGCAGCCTTCAGGTCCTACTTGTTCTCCGCGTTCAACTATTATTTCAGGGTTAATAAGTTCAATTGTCCCATGATGATCATCTATATCTACAATCGCAACTTGTTTTGCAAGTCCAATTTGAGGGGCTGCTAGACCGACCCCATCCGCCTCTAACATCGTATCATACATGTCGTTCAAAAGCTTTGATAACTTCCGATCAAAAACGGTTACCTTTTCACATGGTTGCTCAAGTACTTCTGCTGGGTGTGTAACAATCGGTTTAACTGACAAAAAGATTTCCTCCAAGCTTAATTGTTGTTTGCTTTTATTCTTCTACATCATTGTACTTGGACTTAAATCAATCGAAATGGATAGATCGTCCTGATGTATTTGCTGTTGATAATGTTCCAATACTTTTTTCAAAATGTCGTTCAGGTTATTTTCTCGCTTGTATTTTACCATGCATTGATAGCGATATCTATCTTTGATCCTTGGAATCGGTGAGGCTACTGGGCCAAGAATTCTCGTTTCAGATGAGAGCTGCCTTCGTAAATGGTGGACAATTTTCTCTGTAACCGCTGCAACCTTTGTTACTTCGGGATGTGAAACGGTGATAAGCGCGATGTAATAAAAAGGTGGATAGGCGTGTTGTTTTCTTAATATCATTTCTGTTTCATAAAAGATGTCATAGTTATGATGACTAGCAAGCTTCACACTATAATGCTCTGGTGTATATGTTTGGACAATGACTTCACCAGGTAATTCATGCCGACCCGCTCGCCCACTTACTTGGGTTAAGAGTTGAAATGTTTTTTCAGAAGCACGAAAATCTGGAAGATGTAGCATCGTATCAGCAGTTAACACGCCCACTAATGTCACATCAGGAAAATCCAGTCCTTTTGCAATCATTTGAGTACCCAGTAAAATATCTGCTTCTTTGTTACCAAATTGAGTAAGCAGCTTTTCATGGGCTCCCTTTCTACCAGTTGTATCGACATCCATCCTAATAATTCTTGCTTGTGGTAAGACCTTAACAAGCTCTTCCTCAACGCGCTGAGTACCTGTTCCAAAAAAACGGATATGTTCACTTTGACACTCTGGGCATTGATTCGGCATCTGTTCTTCATGTCCACAATAATGACATTTTAATTTTTGACCATGGCGATGGTAAGTCAGAGAGATATCACAATGTGGACAGCCAATTACATATCCACAGTCACGGCACATTACAAAAGAAGAATACCCGCGACGATTAAGAAACAGCACAGATTGTTCCCCTTTTTGGATGCGTTTATCAAGTTGCTCTAGTAGCAGTGTTGAAAACATCGTACGATTACCACTTCTAAGTTCTTCCCTCATATCAACAATTTCGACCGTTGGCATCGAACGATTATTCACTCGCTCAGTTAAGGGTAATAGATGGTACACACCTTTTTGGGCTCTAGCAAAAGACTCTAAAGTAGGGGTCGCACTCCCTAAAACAACAGGACACCCATGTTTTTTTGCGCGGTATATCGCGACATCTCTTGCATGGTAGCGTGGGTTTTCTTCCTGTTTGTAGCTTGATTCATGTTCTTCATCAATAATAATCATTCCAATATTTTCAAATGGAGCAAAAATAGCTGAGCGTGCGCCAACGACCATCTTCACTTCTTTACGTTGAATTTTTCGCCATTCGTCATATTTCTCTCCAGTTGAGAGTCCACTATGTAATACAGCAACTTGTGAGCCGAATCTTCCTTTAAATCGATTCACCATTTGCGGTGTTAAAGAAATTTCAGGTACTAGTACAATTGCTTCTTTCCCTTTCCTAACGACAGCTTCAACTGCCTGCATATACACTTCGGTTTTCCCACTACCTGTTACACCATACATCAAAAAAACCTCATGTGAGTTGTTCTCTATGTTTTTTAGGATCGGTGCAATAACAGTTGTTTGTTCAGTAGTTAACACAAGGGGTAAAGATTTTTTAAATTGCCGATCTTCATACGGATCTCGGTAAACTTCCTTCGTCGTTTCAGCAAGATAACCTTTCTTTACCAACGTACGAACCGAGGCATCTGAGCAATTTAATACTGTGAGTAAATCCTGCATGGAGACGCTTTCAACGTTTTTGGTTTCATAAAAATAGGAAAGAATCTCTTTTTGTTTCATTGCCTGTGATGGTAAGCTGTCGACAATCTCCCTTAACTCAAGCTTTGATAAATTTGATGAAATCATTTTCACTGTTTTTTTATTTCCTTTTTGCTTTACTTTATAAATAACCTCTAGATGACCTCTTTCAATCTCTTTTTGTATATCACGTAAAGGTAATTTGTCCTCTAGGTCTTTCCAGTCAATCGCAGTTGATTTCTTAAAAAAAGGTTGAATTGATTCGTTTAACATTTCTCGGTTATGCCCATAAGGTATTGAGATTTCTTTTTCATATTTCGCCTTCATTGCTGCAGGAAGCATTGCTTGAAAAGCTGAAATTTTAAAACAAAGTGTTTTTTCGGTTAACCAATTCCCTAGGTTCAAAAGTTCACTAGTTAAACAGGGAGTTAAATCTAACAGTTCAGAAATTGATTTTAGCTTTTTAAACTCTGACTCGTTTTTCAAGTGAGTAACAAAGCCTTGTACTTTTCTTGATCCAAATGGAACGATTACACGCATGCCAGGTTTGATGAGCTCTTGCCACTGATCTGGAATTTTATAGTCAAAAGCTCGATCTGTCTGCATAACAGGAACATCGACAATGACACTGGCAAACTTCATTTCAGGTTGACTCCTTTTAGTAGGTGGGTTATACGATCTAGTAGCTTTCTTGCCACTTCTCTCTTGGACATCAAAGGTAATTCTACTTTCCCTTCATTCCGATCGTATATTGTCACGATATTCGTATCTGTTCCAAAACCTGCACCCTCTGTGGTTACATTGTTAGCAACGATTAAATCCAAATTTTTTGCTTTTAGTTTTTTTAGCGCATATTCTTCAACTGAATTTGTTTCCGCTGCGAATCCAACTAGCAATTGATGCGTTTTGTTTTGTCCAAGCTCTTTTAAAATATCAGTTGTTCTTTCCATTTCTATATTTAATGTATCAACGTGTTTTTTCATTTTTGTTGCTGAAACCTTTTTTGGTCGATAATCCGCGACAGCAGCCGATTTAATTACAACATTTGTAGCTGGATAATGAGTCATCACTTCATCATACATTTGCTGAGCAGATTCTACAAAGATTGTCTGTACCGTTTGAGGTGGTTGTAGGTTCGTTGGACCCGAAATAAGGGTTACCTTCGCACCTAATAGCGATGCTTCTTCTGCAATTGCATAACCCATTTTCCCGCTCGAATGATTGGAAAAATAACGAACAGGATCAACTGGCTCTCTGGTAGGGCCCGCTGTAATAAGAATGTTCACTCCATCTAACGGTAACACTCGGTCTCTGCAGGAAAAAAAGGTATGTATGAGAGTAACAATTTTCTCTGGTTCTTCTAATCTGCCTTTTCCCACATATCCGCAAGCTAAATAACCATCACTAGGTTCGATAAATTGATAGCCGTCATCAGCAAGTGTTTGAATATTTCGTTCCACTGCAGGATTGTCATACATGTTTACATTCATAGCAGGAGCAACCCAGATTGGAGCTTTTGTTGCCAATAACGTTGTTGTGATCATATTATCTGCAATGCCAACGGCTAGTTTACTAATTACATTAGCCGTAGCTGGAGCAACGATGACTAAATCTGCCCAGTCAGCTAAATCAATATGTGCAATAACTTTGGAATTTTTCTCATCAAAAGTATTGAAAAATACATCATTTCGTGAAAGTGCTTGAAACGTCAATGGTGTTACAAATTCCCGTGCTGAATCACTCATCATCACTTTAACTTCTGCACCCGCTTGTGTTAACTTGCTGGTTAATGCAGCCGCTTTGAAAACCGCAATGCCACCACTAACACACAACAAGATTTTTTTTCCGTTTATCATCGCTCTCCCACCCGTTTTTAAACTTTTCGTCCTGTTTCTATTGTACCAATCCTATATAGATTTGAAAAAAATAACAACCTAGCAACTAGGTTGTTATCAAGTAGATTTATTTTTTTTCAGCTTTTTCGTAATCTAAAAGTCCTTCGTTAATTTCTTCAAGTGCTTTACCTACAAATTTATACGAAATTGGGTGCTCAATTTGTTGATCTAGTTTTTCTTGCATTTCACGTGCACGTCTAGCAGCAACAGTTACAAGGGTATATTTTGAATCTAACTTATTCATTAACACATCAATAGAAGGATATAACATTTTTATTCTACCTCCAGTAGTTTTTTATATCTAGGAGCAATTCGTTCACGTCGACAGTGCTCTGCGACGACAATTGCATTAATCCGTTCACAAGCTAAATCAACACGGTCATTTTCAACCACATAATCATAAGCGTCCATCATAATAATTTCTTCTTTTGCAACTTTCATGCGATTGTCAATTAACTCTTGAGATTCTGTTCCTCTTGTGACAATTCTATTTTTTAATTCATTCAAGCTTGGTGGAGCAAGGAAAATAAACAAACCTTCCGGAAACGCTTTTCGAACCTGAAGTGCACCTTGAACTTCAATTTCTAAGAAAACATCTCTGCCTTCGCTCAAGGTCTGCTCAACATAATCAACAGGTGTTCCGTAATAATTCCCTACGTATTCAGCCCATTCTAGTAATTTTTCTTGCTTTATCAACTCTTCAAACTCTTCTCTAGATTTAAAAAAGTAATCAACACCGTCTACTTCGCCTGCACGAGGTTTCCGAGTTGTCATCGAGATCGAGTATTGAAAATTGGCGTCATTTTGTGAAAATATTTCTTTTCTAACCGTTCCTTTACCTACTCCTGAAGGACCCGATAGGACGATTAATAATCCTCTTTCTTTCATATCCTATTTTCTACCTACCCTTCATCTTGTAACTCTTCTTTATTTGCAAGCCTGTGTGCAACCGTTTCAGGCTGTACTGCTGATAATATGATATGATCACTGTCCATAATCACGACAGCTCGTGTACGTCGACCGTATGTAGCATCAATGAGCATTGCTCGATCTCTAGCATCCTGTATAATTCGTTTAATTGGAGCCGACTCAGGACTCACAATCGAAATAATTCGGTTAGCAGACACAATATTGCCGAATCCGATGTTAATTAGCTTAATACTCATTACCTTTCGCTCCCCCTGGCAAAGACAAAAACTATTCTTCAGGCTGCCCGCCAAACGCTCGCATTCTTCGCCTGCGACCCCTACTCCGGTGCTCATTGCCATTTTGGGCAGCTACGCTCCCCGAACGTGTTATGAGCCTCGACTGACAAACGTTTTCAATCAGCCTGAAGGTGCTCCATTTGTACTTTGTCTACACTCTGTATTCTTGACTTAAACGGACTATTATAATCAATATTTTGAATTCTATTCAATATTCTGAACTTGTTCCTTAATTTTTTCAATCATGCTTTTTATATCGACAACAACTTTTGCAATTTGTCTGTCATTTGCCTTGGATCCGATCGTATTAGCTTCACGGTTAAGCTCTTGAACGATAAAGTCTAGTTTTCTTCCAATCGGTCCTATTACTTCTAACGTCTCTAAAAATTGATGAATATGACTATCTATTCGTGTAAGTTCTTCACTAATATCTACTCTGTCAGCAAAAAGAGCAACTTCCGTTAGAATTCGATTTTCATCGATTATCCCTGTTACATATTCTGAAATTCTTTTTTGGACCTTTTCTCGGTATGAGTCAATGACAAGTGGTGCTAATCTTTTAAGTTCATCCGTATGTATGGATATCTGTGTTAGACGCTTACTTATATCTATCTTAAGCTGTTCTCCTTCGGCTTTACGCATTGTAACTAAATGCAAAACAGCATCGTATACGACATTTATTAGATTGATTTCTAATTCATCTTGGATTTTAGTTTCTTCATTTATACTGATGACATCGTCAATAGCTAGTAGCTGATTTAGAGTCAATGGCTCTTGTATATTATATTGATTCTTAATGGTTGATAACGTCACAGCATACTGTTCGAGAAGATTCCAATCTACCTTGATTGATCGTTCAACCAACGATTCACCATCACATTGAATAAATGCCTCAACTCGTCCCCTATGAACACTTTGTGTAATCGCCTTTTTAATTTTATCCTCGATTGATAGAAACTGTCTTGGCATTTTAATGCTTATTTCAGAAAATCGATGATTTACAGACTTGATCTCGACCGTAAGTTTACCACGGTCAAACTCTCCTACAGAACGACCAAAGCCCGTCATACTTAAGACCATTATGTATCACATCACTTTCCGATTACTCATCGTTTTCGTTCGCATTTCATTAGTATGTATATCAAAAAACGGCAAAGGAGGTGACGTATGTGTCACCTCCTATGGATTATAGCACACCTTATGATGATTTTCTTGTTAAAAATGAGCCGACCAACAAAAAAGTTGGTATTGCGGACATTCCTAGGACGAGTAACCAATCACGAGGTTCGATTGGAACAGTATGGAAAATGGGTTGTAATGGTTCATAGTAAATTACCACTAGCAACAAAAGAAGAGAGGATGCAACTGCACCTAATAAATATTTGTTCCCAAATGGATTACGCTCAAAGATAGATTTTTCACTTCTACAGTCAAAAACATGAATAAGCTGAGCCATGACTAATGTCGCAAATGCGATGGTTTGTGCGTAAATTAAATTGTCAGGATTACGGTAATAAACAACCATAAAGGCTGCCAAGGTTGCAATTCCTATTAAGAACCCTCTAGAAATCACTTTCCAGCCTAATCCTCTCGCGAAGACGCCTTCTTTCGGATGACGAGGTTTCCGTTTCATTAAATCATCCTCTGGTTGATCAAGACCTAATGCCATCGCCGGAAGACCATCTGTTACAAGATTAACCCAAAGTATTTGAATTGGTACTAATGGCAAAGGAAGTCCTAACAACATCGCAAACAACATGACGAGAATTTCTCCAACGTTTGAAGCGAGCAAATACCGAATAAATTTTCGGATATTTTCGTAAATATTTCTTCCTTCTTTAATTGCTGATTTAATGGTTGCGAAATTATCATCAACAAGAACTAATGCAGATGCTTCTTTTGCTACATCTGTTCCTGTGATCCCCATTGAAATTCCGATGTCAGCGGCTTTAATTGCAGGAGCATCATTGACACCATCCCCTGTCATGGCGACAATATGTCCTCGTTTTTGCAATGCTTTGACAATCTTCAACTTATGTTCAGGTGATACCCTTGCAAAAACATACACATCATCAACAACATCTTCTAATTCTTCAACCGATAAAGTTGATAGCGTTTGACCGTCCATCACTTTCCCGTTTAGTGGAAGGATATTTAATTGTCTAGCGATTGCTTTGGCAGTGATCACGTGGTCACCCGTTATCATGACTGTTTTTATCCCAGCATCTCGACATTCCTTCACAGCCGTTTTTACCTCAGGACGTGGAGGATCAATCATTCCTTGTAAACCAATAAAAACTAGATTCTTTTCCGCTTCAAATTCAGAATAGACTTTTTCATTTTCCTTGAGAGGCTTAAATGCAATCGCAATCGTTCTTAACGCCCCAGAAGCTAGTTCATCTATGGCATTTTGAACAGTTGATTTATACTTTGCCGAAAAAACTTCTTGTCTTTCATTCCAAAGTACATGCTCAGAAACACCGATTAAAACATCTGGTGCTCCTTTTGTGACAACAAATCTTTTTTTATTTTTATCTTCTATTACGACACTCATCATTTTCCTTGTTGAATCAAATGGAAATTCCTCGACAATCTTAAAGGATCGCAACAGCATTTCTTTTTTGAAGCCTGCTTTCATCGCAGCCACGATTAAAGCACCTTCCGTTGGATCTCCATCTAAGTGAAAATCTCCTTCTTTTTCAATAACATCTGCGATATTACAAAGCATACCGAACGTGAGAATTTGTTGCAGCGTTTTATTTTGTTTAGCAACGATCTCTTTCCCCTGTTGAGTAAACTCGCCATGTGGATGATAGCCTGTTCCACTCACTTCCCATGTATTATCACTCGACCAAAGATGCGTTACTGTCATTTTATTTTGAGTTAATGTTCCTGTTTTATCAGAGCATATAACCGAAGCGCAACCAAGCGTTTCAACCGCGGGTAGCTTCCTGACTATTGATTTTTGTTTAATCATGCGTTGAACACCTAAAGAAAGTGCAACGGTTACGATCGCAGGTAACCCTTCAGGAATCGCGGCAACGGCTAGTGAAACACCAGCTAAGAACATGTTATAGAGATCATGTCCTTGTAATACGCCAATCGCGACAACAAGAACAGTCAGTAATAGGGCAACAACAATTAGAATTTTTCCTAATTGTTCTAATCGGCGCTGCAGAGGAGTGTCCATAACTTCTGCATTTTGCAAAAGATCTGCGATTTGCCCCATCGCCGTTTTCATACCCGTACCAACAACAATTCCGATTCCGCTACCTCTTGTCACTAGTGTTCCCATGAACACCATATTCGTTAAATCACCAAGTCCTATATTATCCCCTGCAATTGGCTGAGTTGTCTTTTGAACGGGAAGTGATTCCCCTGTGAGTGCAGATTCTTCAATTTCAAGACTTTTCGTTTCTACTAAACGCATGTCAGCCCCAATGCGGTCCCCACTTGAAAATTTCACGACATCACCTGGGACGAGCTCTTTTGATAGCACTCGAGTCCATTCACCGTTTCTCAGCACGCTAACTTGTGGTGCAGATAATTCCTTCAATGCCTCTAGAGACTTTTCAGCTCGTCTTTCTTGAAAAAAACCTAAAACACCATTAACGAGAACAATGGCGATAATCGCAATGGCATCAATATATTCGCCAAGAAGTCCAGAAATTAACGTTGCTACAAGTAATACAAGAACCATGAAGTCCTTAAATTGACTTAAAAACAATAAAAATGCGGAAGGACGTTCAGCTTCTTGCAGCTCATTGTATCCAAATTGCTTAATCTTACTTTCAACTTCTTTTTCTTTTAGTCCCTCATCGACATCTGAATTTGTTGTATTCACTACTTCCTCTAATCTCATCTCATGCCATTTCATGAAATCCGACACACCCCTTACAACGTGAAATAGTTCAAGCCATTGATATATAGTCAACTTATTCAGACTCGTCCTAAAACATGCTATAATTATTAAACAAAAGCGAAAGCGCCTTGTCGGGGCTAGGCGCTAGAGCTGGATGCCGAAACGCAATTCTTTATAAAGAGGTTTATACATTGTTATTTTTGAAGAAATTCACGTAAGCGTCTATACTTTTACTTACACAAGAGAAAGAAAGTAGGTTTTAACCATGTCATTCGATGGCTTGTTTACATATGCAATTACAAAAGAACTAAAAGATACACTTGTTGGTGGGAAGATTGCTAAAATCCATCAACCATATAAATATGATCTTATTCTACAAGTTCGCGTTAACGGGAAAAATCAGAAATTATTTATCTCTGCCCATCCTAACTATGCAAGAATGCACATTACAGGAGAATCCTACGATAACCCGAGCGAGCCACCTATGTTTTGTATGCTTTTAAGGAAGCATTTAGAGGGCGGCGTGATTGAAAATATTGAGCAGCTTGACGTTGAACGGATCGTCATCATTGATATTAAAAGTAGAAATGAATTAGGTGATTTAACTGAAAAAAGGTTAATGATTGAGATCATGGGGAGACATAGCAATATAATTCTCTTAGATAAAGAACGAGGAATGATTCTCGATAGCATCAAGCATCTTTCACCAGCTGTAAACCGACATCGAACTGTTTTACCCGGGAACACATATGTCCTGCCTCCTAGCCAAGAAAAGGCGAACCCTTTTTCTGCTGATGAAGAAACACTTTTAAAAAAGTTGGATTTTCATGGCGGGAAGCTTGATCAACAGCTTGTTGAAAGGTTTTCTGGACTTTCACCTCTATTTGCAAAGGAAGTCCTCCACAAAGCAGGTCTAGTGAACCGAATGTCACTACCGAAAGCCTTTTTAAGTTTAATTGAGGGGATTAGAGCTGGAGATTACACACCGAGTATTATGGTAACCGAAAAAAAAGAGATTTTTTACATGATTTCTTTAACTCACCTTGACAGTCGCGAGAATAAAACATTCTCCACTTTGTCTGAATTATTGGATCGTTACTATTACGGAAAGTCAGAACGTGACCGAGTGAAGCAGCAAGGACATGATTTTGAACGGTTTATTTTAAATGAACGGAAAAAGAACATTAGCAAAATAAAAAAACTGAAATCAACCTTAGAAGATGCTGAAAAAGCGAATAAATTTCAACTCTTCGGTGAATTGTTAACAGCTAATCTTTACAATGTAAAAAAAGGCGACAAGGAAGCTGAAGTGATCAATTACTATGACGAAAGCGGTGGATTTGTTACCATCCCTTTAAGCACATTGAAAACACCCTCTGAAAATGCCCAGAGCTACTTTCAAAAGTATCAAAAAGCAAAAAAATCAATTTCCTTTGTTGAAGAGCAAATTCGATTAGCAGATGCTGAAGTGGTATATTTCGATGGCTTGCTACAGCAAATGGAATCAGCCGCGCCAAGAGATATTGAGGAAATACGTGAAGAATTAATTGAAGGTGGGTATCTTCGACAAAGACAAACAAAAGGAACGAAAAAGAAAAAAGTCTTAAAGCCTGTTCTTGAGCATTATCTTTCTAGTGACGGTATGGAGATCATTGTTGGCAAAAACAATAAACAAAATGAGTTTTTAACAAATCGTGTGGCTGCTCGAGATGATGTGTGGTTTCACACAAAGGACATCCCCGGCTCACATGTTGTTATTCGAAGTAAAACACCTTCAGATGAAACGATATTAGAAGCTGCTAATCTTGCTGCCTACTTTAGTAAGGCAAAAAATTCAAGCTCAGTGCCAGTAGATTATACGGCAATTCGCTATGTAAAAAAACCTAGTGGATCAAAACCGGGCTTTGTGATTTACGACAATCAACAAACTGTTTTTGTTACACCAGATGAAGATTTGGTGTTTCGCTTAAGAAAAGGAACTTCAAAAGGTGTGTAAGTGCACCTTTAAAAGTTCCTTTTTTTATTTTGCCGTTCTTCATACATTCTGTTGAGCTCACTAATAAATTCTTCATCAAATTGATTGCCAATCTGTTCACATATTTGCTTTGCAAGTAATGGACTTGCGCCATTGGTTGAAACAGAAAAGGTGAGTCTTCCCTTAGTTACAAACTTAGGGATCGTTAAATTGCCTTTTTCTGCTGAACTTACAACATTTACAAGCTGGTGCTCACTTGCTTTTTCTGCAATCCACTCATTAATTTCGGGGTGATTTGTGGCAGCAATAATAATCGATGCTGAATTTAAATCTTCAATCGTGATTTCTTTTTGCTCCCATTGAATGACCCCAGTCTCTGCTAGTTCCTCAATTTCTTTCGATGCCTCAGGACTTACAACCCTAATTGTTGCACCCTCGTTTAAGAAGGTCTGAAGTCTTCGAGTGGCAATTTTACCACCCCCGACAATTAATACCTTTTTATCGGTAACATTAATATGCAGTGGTAACATCGCACTTATCTCCCATAAACGAAAACTGTTCCTGCTTATTTTGAAGGGCCTCTTCTACTCTTTCAAGAAATACATCAATCAATGACGGATGTGGAGCAAGATAAGCACAAATAGAAATGTCACGATTTTTCCAATCATATTTTTTAATCGCCGTATCAATCTCTCTTTTTAATACTCCCGTAAAAAGTAAATAAGGAATAATAACAATTGACTGAACATCTGAATGATAAATTTCTTCTATGAAGGATTCAAATTTAGGCTGAGCAGCTGTTAAGAAACAAGCGTGAACAGCTGATAAATTAGAATTAGTTTGTAGTGACGTTGCGATCGTTTTTAAATCTGTTACAACCTCGGAATCACTACTTCCTCTTCCAACAATTATTCCGGTCGAAAATGAAGAAAGGGTTGTGACTTCTTTTATTTTATCGATGAGGATGTCCGTCATGTTAGGATGAACACCAATCGGTCTTCCATAGGTAAGCTTAACGTGCGGATAGTTTTTAGCAACATGTCTTACTTCCTTAGGAATATCCTGTTTGGCATGCGCCGCTGTTAAAAGTAGAAGCGGGACAACCGCAATATGTGTTGCACCTTTGTTCACACAATTTTTAAAGCCATCTTCTATTGTAGGTGAAGATAATTCAAGAAAACTAATTTCTTGGATCGATACATTTACTTTCGGTTTAACACTCTCAATAAATTCGATGGCTTCTTGACATGCTTTAGGTAATCGACTTCCGTGACACACATACAGTACGGCTTGTTTCATAATTAAAGAGCCTCACTTGTCGCTTTTTGATGAAGCATTCCTTCATACCAGCTAATTTGATCTTTTAACCTGACAACTTCACCTACAATGATCATACAAGGATTTGTCAGCTTTTCTTGGATCACTAGATCATAGATCGTACTCAATGTCCCAGTTATTGAACGCTGGACATCTGTTGTGCCCCATTGAATAACGGCCACTGGTGTGTTTTCACTTTTGCCATGCTTGATTAATTGTTGACGAATATAGGGTAAGTTGTTAACTCCCATATAGATTGCTAACGTATCAATCCCTTTTGCTAGTGACTCCCATTTAACGTCCTCGGCCTCATTGTCTTTCCGATGGCCAGTTACGAAAGCCACACTTGCACTTAAGTCCCTGTGAGTTACAGGAATACCAGCATATGCTGCAGCCGCTATTCCTGAGGTAACTCCGGGGACAACTTCAAAGGGGATTTTATTTTTGGCTAATGCTTCGGCTTCTTCCCCACCTCGACCAAAAACGAACGGATCTCCACCTTTAAGTCGTGTAACAACCTTGCCATCTTTTGCATATTTAACAAGAAAATGATTAATTGTTTCTTGTTTCATCGTATGATAGTTTGGGAGTTTTCCACAATAAACGAGGTCAGCACCCGGTTTCGCATACTTTAAAATTTCTTTGTTAATAAGTCGATCATATAAAATGACATCTGCTTTTTCAATACATTTTAGCGCTTTTATCGTTAATAATTCTTCATCACCAGGGCCTGCTCCAACTAAATATACCTTTGCCATTAACCTCACCTCTTTACAACCTTTGAAAAAGTTTCTTGTTCTTGTAAAACAAATCCCGTACTTCCTCAGCAGGCTGTAAAACTTTATTTAACTTTAATCAGCTGCTTATTTTCTAAGTACTTAATAATTATTTTAACAGATTCTTGGATTGTTTGTGTTTCAGTATTAACGGTTAAGTCAGGATTAATTGGTGCCTCATATGGTGAATCAATCCCAGTAAAGTCTTTAATTTCGTGATTACGGGCTTTTTTGTATAAGCCTTTTGGATCTCTTTTTTCGCACTCATCTAATGAACATTCTACATAAACTTCAATAAACTCATTTTCCTCAAGGAGTTGCTGCACTTGTGCTCGATCTTCACGGTATGGAGAAATAAAAGCAGTTATCACCACTTGACCACTGTCTACAAATAGTTTTGATACTTCACCAATTCGACGGATGTTTTCTTTTCGATCACTTTCTGAAAAAAAGAGATCTTTGTTCAAGCCATGACGAATATTATCACCATCTAAAACGTAAGACTCAATTTCTGACTCAAACAGTTGTCTTGATAATGCGTTTGCTAGTGTGGATTTCCCGGATCCAGATAGTCCAGTAAACCATAAAACATAACTACCATGATTATTTTTTTTTCGTCTCTCCTCTTTTGTAACAGAAGCATCATGCCATACAATATTATTTGCACTCATTCTCAAAATCCCCTTCCTTATGACGTCACAGTTTCTTTTAGACCTTCTATCAATACTTCAATCACTTCTTTACGGCTGAATTCACTTGGAGGAATTTCACCGTTGCGAAGCATTTCTCTAACCTTCGTACCACTTAGAATAACGTGATCACTTGCGTCATGTGGACACGTTTTAGAAGAAGCCATCGCTTCACATTTCGTGCAATAAAAGCTATGTTCAAAGAAAAGTGGCGTAATTCCTATTTCTTCTGCTTGAAAGTTTGAGAAAATCTTTTGCGCATCATACGTCCCATAATAATCACCAACACCTGCATGATCTCTTCCAACAATAAAGTGAGTGCATCCATAGTTTTTGCGGACTAGTGCGTGAAAAATGGCTTCTCTTGGCCCTGCATATCTCATGGCAGCAGGGAATACTGCAAGAAATACGCGATCTTTTGGATAATAATTGGCTAATAGTATTTGATAGCTCTTCATTCGAATATCTGCAGGAATATCATCTGACTTTGTTTCACCTACAAGTGGATTCAAAAATAATCCATCTACAGTTTCTAATGCCGTTTTTTGAATGTATTCGTGTGCACGATGAACAGGATTTCTCGTTTGAAATCCAACAATCTTTTTCCAGCCAAGGTCTTTGAATGCTTCTCTTGTATCTCTAGGGTCTAAATAATATTCAGGAAATGGCTTAGGTGGACGTTTTACTAAGGTAATCTGCCCACCTACATAGTAATCTCCACGCTCTAGTAATTTTTTCACACCTGGATGGTTACGATCGTCGGTTCCATATACGCTGATTGCTTCTATTTGTTTATTAGGCTGATAGATTTCATCAATTACGATAGTACCGTATGTAATTGACTTGTTAACCAACCTTACTTCCTCTCCAATCTTAATTTTTGAACTCTCTAACTCGCTAATTGGCAGCGTAATTGGAATGCTCCAAACTGTGCCATCATGTAATCTCATACTCTCAACAACACTTGAATAGTCATCCTTGGTTAGAAATCCATTAATTGGACTGTAGGCACCGATCGCAATCAGCTCTAAATCACTTAATGCAATCGAATCTAATTCAACTTCCTTTTCAATAGTTGAAACTGATTTTCCCAAAAATACTTGTTGTACTAATTCTCCACCATGTGCTTGTAAACTCATTTCTTTTCCTCCTATACTCATCTTTATACTTGGTTTAAAACTTAAATTCCTCCACCATCTTCATGTACAGTCCGCTTTTCTTGTTTCGTACCCTTAATTAAGCTGATTGCCCCTATTGTCGCAAGCAACAAACTCACTAATACAAAAATCGTATAAAGATCGCTCTCTATAAACAGTTTGACAAGAAAGTATGACATCGTAAGCGAAACTAAAGGAGAGATAATCCAAATTTTCAACATATTTTGGACAACCTTCTTTTGGAATACGTTTCTCCCGTTTTTAGCAATGCCAATACCTAAAATGGATGAAGTAGTAATTTGTGTTAGAGGAACAGGAATGCCAAAAAGTGAACTGATGATCACTAAGCTAGCTCCCGTACCAGAGATTAAAATTCCCTCGGTTTTTGAAAATTTGGTAATCTTTTTTCCATTCGTTTCTAATACTCTCTTTCCAAGTAAGACAGCACCTAGTGCAACAAATGCTCCGCCAATCCATGTTCCATTTGTGACGTTGATCATTCCTGCACTTACTAAAGGACCAATGGCATTTGCAACATTGTTCATCCCAGCTGAAAATGCTTCTAAAAACCCAACAAATATAAGTAGATAGGTGAGAATCTTTGCTTCTTTACGAACTTTCTTGTTTCCTTGAAATTTATAAAGCAGTTTAACAAACAAAATTGAGATGAGAAAAGCCGCGATAGGTGTAAGCATCCAAAACATGACAATCCAAAGTAATGATTTAACAAATAACAGATTATACGCAACTCCCACACCTACAACCGCTCCAACTGTCACCTCACTTGTAGACAATGGAATTCCAATTAGATTTGCTAAAAACAAAGAACATGTAGCTGAAAAAAGGATAATAATGACCACTTCAATGGACATTAGTCTTTCTGGAACAATACCTGAACTGATTGTTTTAACAACTTCTCCTCCACCAATAACAGCACCTAATAAAACCCCTACTCCACATAAAAGTAATGCATACCTTGCTTTTGTAATGGCTCCAGAGCCATATGCAACACCCATAGATGCCGCTGCACCACTTGCTCCAATGTTCATTGCAAAAAATAGACTGATTGAAAACGCAATGATCTCTAGCATCTACTCACCCTTCCTCCTATTG
The DNA here is from genome assembly GCF_042433335.1 of Metabacillus herbersteinensis. Classification (NCBI taxonomy): domain Bacteria; kingdom Bacillati; phylum Bacillota; class Bacilli; order Caryophanales; family Bacillaceae; genus Metabacillus; species Metabacillus herbersteinensis. Next base: position 65,219 of record NZ_JBHLVO010000004.1, on the reverse strand, counting down.
ATGGAGGCCACATTCTGTTTTCATTTGTCCTGTCCATCTTCCTGCTCGTAAATCACTTTCATCAAAAGCAGGCTTGGTACAGTGGAAACACCCAATACTAGGGTATCCTTTGTCGTGTAATGGATTGTAATCGAGATCGTTTTTGTGAACATATCTCCATATTTCCTTCCAAGTCCAATGGATAAGCGGACAAATTTTTATGGACTGAAATCGATCATCTTTGTTTATAAAATTGACTGATTTTCTTGTTTCTGATTGCTCGCGTCTTAAGCCAGAAATCCAGGCAACAGATCCACTTAATGTTTCTTGTAAAGGCAAGATTTTACGAATTTCGCAGCATGAATTTGGTTCTCGTTCCCAAAGTTTTTCACCGTATTTCTTGGCTTGTTCCTCTAAAGTTAACTTTGGCTTTTTAAGCTCAATCCGAAGAGATGGATACTTAAGTTTCACCTTATCAATTAACTCGTACGTTTCTTTGAAATGGACATCTGTATCTAAGAAAACGATCTTGGCATCTGGTTTTACTTTTGCTATTAAATCAATTAACACAATTCCTTCTATCCCAAAACTACACGCATACACAACATTTTCACCGTACTCTTGGTACGCCCAGCTTAAGACATTTAATGCACCCTTATACCGATCATCGAGATCAAACTCACCCTCAGGGGGACTCCAAGTTTCATACGTTAACATAGCTTAAATCACCTCTTTAGCATTTGTTGTTAAAGAAAAAACGACTATACCGATCGTTGATTTACAACGAAAGATAAGATCGCCTCTAGTTTGTCTAGTCAGCATTTTTTCACTTTAACCGTACTTTTTCATTTTTCTCAAGCTGAATTACTTTTCCATCTTGAATGACAAGCGTAATGGATCCATATTTCATCGTGTTTAGCATTTCCTTTAGTTTATTCGCTACAGCATCAAATTGCTCTTCGTTCCCCATATAACTCCCCCTAAAAAACCTACCATGCTTCTAAAGAGATGATCTTCTCTTAAACTAGGAACTTATGAATAGAACTCATAAACGAAAAAATTCTCTCCAGAATGGAAAGAAGTAGGTATGGATATACCTTATCTTTCAAAATGGGCTTCATTTTGCTGGAATTAGCACCTTACTGAAAAATATCAGCAGGTTGCCGGGTTTCCTCGGGCCAGTTCCCTTCACCACTCTTGATAAGAAGTTATGCTATTATTTTCAAATTTTAGCACAATTCAAACAAAAGTCAACCCGAGTTTACTGATAGGATTAATATTTATTTTAAAATGGGAAAAATTACCCAAATTTCTTCCTGCTTATTGACAAAGTTACCCTTGAAATTTATAGTAAACCAAACCTTTTATTCCTAGATTTGTTATTTTTTTATTTTAAAAAGTGGAACTTTTCTGCATTTTGAACGTTTTATATGTAAGACTACCTTTAAGATATAGAGGTGATTAGCTTGGATTTATACATAAAGATACTTAGTTCTATCGTGGGGATTTACTTTTTTTGTGTAGGACTTGCACATTGCTTGACGTTTAGTTCGAACAAGGAATTTTTAGAGGATTTGAAGAAATCTGTCACTGGTCAAATGTTTTGGTTTTCTATAACTGGTCTACTTTTTTGGAACTTCTTACTACTGATACGGATACCAGATACAAAAGTGAAGCTAATCTATCACACTAGTTTTCTCTTAATAGGTCTAATCGGGTTTGGCTTATCTGTATTCATTTGGTTCATTTAAAGAAAAGGAATAGAATAGACGGTTTAATGTCTCCTCTACTCCTTTTATCCCTTTTAAATAGTCAGCATCCAGTTGTCGCTAGAAGGATCTTCTCGCCAATTCTTTAGCTTTTGTACATCCTTTTCTGAAACATAACCCTCTTCTACTGCTACTTGTATTAAGGCTTCATAATCACTTAAGGAATGGGCTTTAATGTTAGCTTCTTCTAGCAATTCTTTTCCAACTGAAAGTCCATATGTAAAAATGGAGACAACACCAAGTACTTCACAGCCTTCCGCTCGAAGTGCTTCAACTGCTGTGATCGCGCTCCCACCTGTTGAGATTAAATCCTCAACGACGACAACCTTTTGGTTTGGCAATACTTTGCCTTCGATTTGATTCCCTTTTCCATGACCTTTTGCTTTACTGCGTACATAGCACATCGGAAGGGATAAACGATCGCTCACCCATGCTGCGTGAGGTATTCCTGCTGTTGCTGTTCCGGCGATTATCTCCACATCGGGAAAATGTGTCTCTATTAGACTCACTAGACCTTCTGCAATGACATTTCTAATTTCCGGATATGACAAGGTTAATCGGTTGTCACAATAAATAGGAGATTTTATGCCACTTGACCATGTAAAAGGGTTATTTGGCTGTAAATAAACCGCTTCAATTTGTAAAAGTTTTTTTGCAATTTCTTTTTTCATGAAGTAATACCCTCCCACATTTTCTTAACCATCTTGTATGTTTCGTAAGGATCATCTGCACCCGTAATGCTTCTTCCCACAACAATTGCAGTGGACCCAAGCTCTCTCGCTAGTTCAGGAGTAGCGATTCGCACTTGATCGTTGGCAGCATCGCCCTTTATACGGATTCCTGGGGTTACTGTTATAAAATCGGAGCTGATTTGCTGCTGAATAAGCCTAACCTCATGTGAAGAGCAGACAACTCCATCAAGACCACTTTCAAAAGCTGTTTTTCCATAATGAAGCACAACATCCCTTAACTCTTCATTAATTAATAGCTCATCCTTAACCATCTCTTGAGTTGTACTTGTAAGTTGAGTAACCGCAATGCAAGCTGGTCTTACTTTTCCTGCTATTGTTCCACTTTCAAGACCTTCAATAGCTGACTCCATCATAGAACGGCCTCCTGCGGCGTGAACATTGACAAGGTCTACATCGAGTTTTGCTAGTCCATGCATCGCCTTTTTAACAGTATTCGGAATATCATGCAGTTTTAAATCTAAGAAAATTTTATGACCCTTTTCTTTTAAGTCATCAATAATAGATGGTCCCTCTTTATAAAAGAGCTCCATTCCCACTTTCACATAAAGTGTCTCACTTTCAAAAGAGGATAAAAATTGATTGACTTTGATGCGCTCAGAAAAATCAAGGGCAATAATGAGCGGTCTTTCGATCATATTTCCAGCTCCTTCCGACAATTTCTGAAACGTGGTCAAACCCAAGTTCCTTTAATCGTTCCGGCAATGCATCAATAAGCTCAGGGCAAATAAATGGGTTAACAAAATTTGCTGTACCAACTGCAACTGCCGAAGCCCCGGCATACATAAACTCAATGACATCATCCACCGTTTGAATGCCACCCATCCCAATGATTGGAATATTCACTGACTGACTTACTTCATAAATCATTCGAATCGCAACTGGCTTAATTGCAGGACCAGAAAGCCCGCCTGTTTTGTTTGAAAGAATTGGTTTTCCTGTTTTTAAGTTAAGACGCATGCCTAGCAGAGTGTTAATCATCGTTAAACCATCAGCACCTGCTTGTTCAATAGCTTTAGCAATCTCAACGATATTCGTTACATTCGGTGAAAGTTTCACATAGACGGGTACTTCGGAAACATTTTTTACTGCTCTTGTTAGCTGTGCAGCTATTTCTGGAACGGTTCCAAATGCAATGCCACCTGTTTTTACATTCGGACAGGAAATGTTTAATTCAATTGCATGTACATTTGGTGATTTACTAATTTCCTTGGTTACTTCTACATAATCTTCTATTTGTGAACCTGCTACGTTTGCGATGATTGGCACATCGAACTGCTCTAGCCACGTGAGTTCATTTTCGATCACTTTTTCAAGACCAGGATTTTGTAGACCGATCGCATTTAACATTCCTGCTTCCGTTTCTGCGACTCGTGGTGTTGCATTACCAAAACGAGGTTCACTTGTTGTTGCTTTAATCATGATTGCGCCAAGCTGACTTACATCATATATATTTGCATACTCTTTTCCAAAACCGAAGCATCCTGATGCAGGCATGATTGGATTTTTAAGACTCAAACCTGGTAGTTGAACATTTAACATCTCTTAAATAACCACCTCTCCGGCCAAAAATACAGGACCATCGCTGCAAACTTTTTTATAACTTGTACCATCTGGATCAGCTTGTGTATGACAAACACATGCAAAGCAAGCGCCAATTCCACAGCCCATGCGTTCTTCTAAAGACAGATACATAGGTTTATGAGAATATAACGTTTCAAGCGCACGCAACATAGGCGTTGGTCCACATGCAAATGTCGTATCAAACTCTAACTCATAATTAGTGATTAAATCTGTTACAAAACCTTTGCTACCATATGTTCCGTCAACAGTTGTTACATAAGTTTTACCTAACCGTTTAAGTTCATGTTCTAAAAACACAACATCTAGGGTTTCAAAGCCAATAACATGTTTAACAATTACTCCCTTTTCAACTAACCTCTTTGACAATTCTAGTAAAGGCGGCACACCAATACCTCCACCCACTAAAAGTGCGGTTTGACCTGCTTTCAATTGTTCAGTAGGAAAACCATTTCCAAGTGGTCCAAGAACATCTACATTATCGCCAGGTTTTTTAGCAGAAAGAAGCTGAGTGCCAGCTCCTTCTGCTCGGTATATCATTGTGAATTGATTTTTTTCTTTGTCAATTTCAGAGATACTGATCGGTCTTCGTAATAAAGGCGCTGAGCCTTCTGTTACTTTTAAATGAACAAATTGACCTGGCTCACTCATTTCTTTAACGAGCTCACCTTCAACTGTTAACTGAAAGATGTTTTTTGCTATTCTCAGTTGGTTAATCACTGTCATGAGCTCTTTTTTGATCACGCTAGACTCACCACCTGCTGCTTTTTAACTTTAGGCATTGTTTCAGTTGAAAATGTCATCGATTCGAGTACTGCTAATATTGCTTTAGCCGTATCCAGTGATGTTAAGCAAGGAATTCCATTCTCTACGGATTCACGACGAATTTTAAAGCCATCTCTTGCTGGTTGTTTTCCCTTTGTTAAGGTATTGATGACAAATTGCGCGTCACCTTTTCGGATAACATCCAAAAGATTTGGTTCATCTGCCCCGATTTTGTTAACGATTTTTGCTGGAATGCCTTGCTTGCTTAAATGTTCTGCAGTTCCACTTGTAGCTAGTATCTGATAGCCGATGTGATGAAATCTTTTCGCAATTTCTAAGCCTTCTTCTTTGTCCTTATCTGCAATAGTCAACAGAACAGAGCCATGGTTTTGAATATGAATGCCAGAGGCAACGAGCCCTTTGTATAACGCTTTTTCTAACGTATGATCCTTCCCCATAACTTCTCCTGTTGATTTCATTTCAGGACCGAGTGTGATGTCAACGTTGCGTAGCTTTGCGAATGAAAATACTGGTACTTTGACATAGACTCCAGCGCTTTCTGGATGCAATCCAGTGCTAAAGCCTAGATCACTTAACTTTGTTCCTAGAATGACTTTTGTTGCGAGATTAGCCATTGAAATCCCTGTGATTTTGCTTAAAAATGGTACTGTTCGACTTGAGCGAGGGTTAACCTCCAAGACGAAAATATCATCTTTGTAAAGTACAAATTGGATATTTAATAGCCCTACAATGTTTAAGCCCTTTGCAAGTCTAATCGTATAATCAACAATTTTCTGTTGAATTTCCCCTGATAGCGTTTGTGGTGGATAAACAGCGATTGAATCTCCCGAATGCACTCCTGCTCGTTCGATATGCTCCATAATTCCAGGAATGACGACTGTTTGCCCATCAGAAATCGCATCTACCTCAATTTCTTTGCCTGTTAAATATTTATCAATTAACACAGGGTGCTGCGGGTTAATTTTCACAGCGTTTTCCATATAGTGAAGGAGTTCATTTTCTTGATAGACAATTTCCATTGCACGACCACCTAGTACATACGAAGGTCTCACTAATACGGGATAACCAATCTTTTTTGCTATTTTTACGGCTTCGTGTACAGATGTTGCGGTTTTTCCTAGAGGTTGAGGAACTCCTAGTTTTTCTAATGTTTGTTCGAATTTATCTCGATTTTCAGCTCGGTCCAAATCTTCAAGAGAGGTACCAAGAATTTTCACTCCACGAGCTTGAAGCTCACTTGCAAGATTAATAGCCGTTTGGCCTCCGAATTGTACGATAACACCTTTTGGTTTTTCTAGATCGATAATATGCATCACATCTTCAACCGTCAGTGGCTCAAAGTAAAGCTTGTCTGAGATGCTAAAGTCAGTAGACACTGTTTCAGGGTTGTTGTTTACGATGATTGCCTCATAGCCTGCTTCTTTTATTGCCCACACAGAGTGCACGGTTGCATAATCAAACTCAATTCCTTGTCCAATTCGAATTGGTCCTGATCCAAGCACAATTACACTTTCTTTCTCAGTAACAATTGATTCATTTTCTTCTTCGTACGTTCCATAGAAATAAGGAGTTGTCGATTCGAACTCCGCAGCACAAGTATCGACCATCTTATAGACAGGGCTTATTCCCGCTTGTTTACGGAGCTCATAAACTTCCCTTTCGGTTGTGTTCCAAAGTGTTGCAATTGCTGAATCAGAGAATCCAAGTTCCTTTGCTTCAAGTAAACATTGAAGTTCGAAGATGTTTTCTTTCAGTGTTTCTTCAAACTCAACAATATTTGAGATTTTCACTAAAAAGAATAAATCGATTTGACTCCACTCATGGATGGTTTGCAGTGTTACACCTCTTTTAATCGCCTCAGCAATGTAGAAAAGGCGCTCATCGCCCGCTTTACGGATTCTTTTTTCAATTAGCTCATCCGAAATCATTTCAGCGTCCTTTAAGTGAAGATGACTAACATCTGCTTCTAGAGAACGCACCGCTTTTAGCAAGGACTCTTCGAATGTTCGTCCGATTGCCATTACTTCCCCTGTTGCTTTCATTTGTGTACCTAAATGGCGATTCGCAGATTCGAATTTATCAAAAGGCCAGCGTGGAATTTTGGTAACAATGTAATCAAGTGCAGGCTCAAAGCATGCATAGCTTTTCCCTGTTACAGGGTTTTTCATTTCATCAAGTGTTAATCCTACAGCAATCTTAGCAGCTAATTTAGCAATCGGATAACCAGTTGCTTTGGAAGCAAGTGCAGATGATCTGCTTACCCTTGGGTTTACTTCAATAATGTAATAGTGAAAACTGTGTGGATCTAACGCGAGCTGAACGTTACAGCCACCCTCAATTCCTAGCGCACGGATAATTTTTAATGAAACATTCCGTAGCAGTTGATATTCTCGATCGCTCAACGTTTGGCTTGGTGCAACAACAATCGAGTCCCCGGTGTGAATTCCAACCGGATCAAAATTCTCCATGTTACAAACTACGATTGCATTGTCATGTGCATCACGCATAACCTCGTATTCGATTTCTTTAAAGCCAGCTATGCTTTTTTCAAGTAAGCATTGTGTCACAGGACTGCTTTTTAAGCCGCCTTTGACAATTTCAATTAGCTCAGCTTCATCGTGACAAATTCCGCCGCCAGTTCCGCCTAATGTGTAAGCAGGTCTTACAATGACGGGGTAACCAATTCTTCCTACAAACTCGTAAGCTTCTTCTAAATTATGAATGATTTCACTATCAGGCACTGGCTCGTTTAACTCGTTCATTAATGTACGGAAAAGGTCACGGTCTTCTGCTTTTCTAATGGCTGATAACTTCGTCCCTAAAATTTCAACTTCACACTCATCCAGTACACCACTTTCAGCGAGTTCGACAGCCAGATTTAAACCAGTTTGTCCTCCTAAAGTCGGAACTAGAGCATCTGGTCGCTCTTTTCGGATAATATTACTTAAAAATTCAACATTTAGAGGTTCAATATACACCTTATCGGCTATCTCTGTATCTGTCATAATTGTCGCAGGATTGGAGTTTACTAAAATAACCTCATAGCCTTCTTCTTTAAGTGCCAAACAGGCTTGAGTTCCTGCATAATCAAATTCCGCTGCTTGACCGATAACAATCGGTCCTGAACCGATTACGAGTATTTTCTGGATATCTAGACGTTTTGGCATTGTGTAACCCCTTCTTTCTTGTGAAGTTGAATCATATCTAGAAATTGATCAAATAATCCGTTGGCATCTTCAGGTCCCGGTGAAGCCTCTGGGTGATATTGGACAGTAAAAGCGGGCAATTCCTTGTGCTTTAATCCTTCAACGGTGTCATCGTTTAAAGCGATATGTGTTATTTCTAAGTTTGTCTCATAAACAGATGCATCTGTTACAGTGTACCCGTGATTTTGAGCAGTAATTGCGACTTTTCCAGTTGATAAGTCCTTCACTGGATGGTTTGAGCCCCGATGTCCGAATTTTAATTTTTCTGTATCTGCCCCACAAGCTAGTGCAAATAATTGATGGCCTAGGCAAATTCCGAATAAAGGTACTTCCCCAAGTATTCCTCTAATCATCTCAATTGCTTCTGGAACATCTTTTGGATCTCCAGGTCCATTAGAGAGCATAATGCCATCAGGACGAAGCTACAAAACTTCATTCGCTGTAACATTGTATGGAACAACGACGACATCACAATTCCGTTTATTTAATTCTCTTAAAATGCCGTGCTTCATTCCATAATCAACAAGCACAACTCTGTGTCCTCTCCCAGGGCTTGGGTAAGCGGTCTTAGTTGAAACCTTTCTAACTTGGTCAATGGGTAAGGTACGACCTTTAAGTTTCTCTACAATTTCACGAGGATCTTCATTAATACTGCATATTGCCCCTTTTAAAGCTCCATGTTTACGAATAATTCTTGTTAACTTACGTGTATCAATTCCTGCAATTCCTGGAATATCTTTTAGTTTAAAATACTCATCTAGCGTATATTCACTTCTCCAATTCGAGGGAAACTCACAGAATTCTTTGACAACAAATCCTTCTATAAACGGGATAATGGTTTCAAAATCATCACGGTTAATTCCATAGTTACCAATTAGCGGGTACGTTAAGGTAACAATTTGCCCACAGTAGGATGGATCTGATAAAATCTCTTGATAGCCTGTCATCCCTGTATTAAAAACGACTTCCCCGATTGTCTCTTTTTCACTACCAAACCCTTTTCCGATAAAAACTGTGCCATCTTCTAGTATTAATTGCTTTTTCATGCTGTAACTTCCCCTTTCTCCCAAACGATGTTTCCATTTACAATGGTTAGCGTAGGCCAGCCTTGGCAATCCCAGTTTGTAAAAGGTGTATTTTTACCTTTTGAAACAAAGGTGGACGGATCTATTTTAGTTTCAGTTTGAAGATCAATAATTGTTAGATCTGCTTTTTCACCTATTTGCAATTTTCCTTGCTGCAGTCCAAAAGCTTTTGCTGGTTTTACAGTTAAAAAGTCAACGATTTCCTTTAGCGTAAACTTATTTGTCAACACAAGATGTGTATATAGTAATGGGAAAGCTGTCTCCAAGCCAACAATTCCAAATGGAGCTAACTGCATGCCCTCATCTTTTTCTGTTGCCGTATGTGGGGCATGATCAGTGGCGATAAAATCAATTGTCCCATCTCTTAACCCTTCTAAAAGCGCGGCTTGATCACTTTTACTTCTTAAAGGCGGATTCATTTTATAATTTGGATCCAGTCCAGGAATATCATCTTCACACAATAAAAGATGATGTGGAGTGACCTCTGCAGTGACGTTAATTCCAGCACGCTTCGCATCACGAACGACTCTCACCGATTCCTTCGTACTAATATGGCATACATGATAATGACAGCCTGCTGCCTCAGCCAGTAAAACATCTCTGGCAATATGTACAGCTTCACACACAGATGGAATTCCGTTCAACTCATGTTTCTTGGAAAAATATCCCTCATGTACTGAACCTTTATTAATTAATGTATTTTCCTCACAATGCGCAACGATTGAGACACCTAATTCAGCTGCTACTTTCATCGCTTTTAGCATCATACCAGCTGATTGAACACCAACGCCATCATCTGTAAAGGCAAATGCACCAGCCTGTTTTAACTCTTCAAACTGTGTTAGTTCTTCGCCGAGTTGTCTTGTTGTAATTGCAGCATAGGGTAAAACATTCACGACTGCAGTTTCTTTTATTCTTTTTTGTAGCCACTGCATTTGCTCTTTTGAATCAGGGACAGGACGTGTGTTTGGCATCGGAGCAATTGTCGTAAAACCACCTTTTGCTGCGGCTAAACTTCCAGTTGCAATCGTTTCTTTATGTTCTCCACCAGGTTCGCGTAAATGAACATGTAAATCGATAAACCCAACTGAGATCAATTTCTGAGATACATCAATTTCTTTTGTATTTTCAGAGGATACTGTTTCTGCAATTTCAATGATCACATCGTTTTCGACTTTAACTTCTGCTTTCGTTAGCTCACCCTGATCGTTTAAAATAAGACCATTTTTAAGAACAAATGACATGATTCTTCTCCTCCAATTTTTGCTCGTTTTTTTGTAGCGCACGTTTTAGGACAGCCATTCTGACATACACACCGTTTTCCATTTGTTTAAAAATTCTTGACCGATCACATTCAATAAGTTCACTTGCAATTTCAACGTCGCGATTTACCGGAGCTGGATGCATGATAATTGCATGTTGCTTCATCATACTTTCACGTTGTTTTGTTAAACCAAATTGTTGTAAATAATTCTGCACACTGTTTGACTGGTCATGATGACGCTCATGCTGTATTCTCAAAAGCATTACGACATCAGAACTTGTTATCGCTTCATCCACAGGGGCGTATTCACCATAGGGGTTTGAAGCGTCTTGCCATTCGTCTGGACCAGCAAAAAGCACACGTGCACCCAGCCTTGATAAAACTTCTGCATTAGATCTAGCCACTCGGCTATGTCTGATATCGCCATGAATTGATACTGTTAATCCTTTAAAGTATCCAAACTCTTCTTTAATGGTTAGAAGATCTAACAATGACTGTGTTGGATGATTTCCGCATCCATCTCCAGCATTAATAATTGGAATGCCTACCTTGCCTTCTAATTCCTCAAAATACCGATCTTGTTCGTGTCGAATAACAACTGCGTTTGCCCCTATGGATTCTAGCGTCTTCACAGTATCATAAAGAGTTTCACCCTTTTGAACACTTGAATGCTCTGCTGAAAAATTCAACACGTGTAAACCTAGTTTTTTTTCTGCGACCTCGAAGCTAAATCGTGTTCGAGTACTAGGCTCGAAAAAGAGGTTTGTAACAAAGAGCATCGAATTTGATGTCCAGCCTCTTCCATCTTTGTACGCACCCGCATCTTCAAGAATTGTAAGGATTTCTTCATTTGAAAGCTGATTCATTGTGAGCAGATCCATCATATTTATCGCTCCTTTTTTTGGTTTATAAAAGAAAACACCCTAACTAAGATTGATTAGGGTGTAATAACGATAGCAAAGCAGCCTACAGCTTTGCTTGTTACACCCTTCCTGAGCCTCACTGGACTAGTATTAAAAGGTGACTATACAACTGAAGAATCTTTTCTTTAAATGGTTTCTGTTTCGGTCTGTTTATTAGCACCTGGAAGAACTAGGTTCAAAACGATCCCAATAATTGCCGAAAGTGCCATTCCTTGGAGCTCGAACCCTGGAACCTTTACTAGTGCTCCTCCTATTCCAATGACAAGGATGACAGAAGAGATAATTAAGTTTCGGTTATTTCCTAAGTCCACTTTACTATCAACCATCATTCTAAGACCCGATGAAGCAATAATTCCGAAGAGCAGGATTGAAACGCCTCCCATTACTGGAGTTGGAATTGAACTGATCAGTGCAGTGATTTTTCCAATAAATCCGAAGAGTATAGCTAGTACTGCTGCTCCACCGATAATAAACACGCTATAGACTCTTGTAATCGCAAGTACTCCGATATTTTCACCGTATGTTGTATTTGGTGGTCCACCAATCAAGGATGCGATGATTGTTGCAACACCATCACCTAGAATGGATCGATGTAAGCCTGGTTTTTGAATAAAATCTCTTCCTACCACTTTTCCTAATACAAGCTGATGTCCGATATGCTCAGATAGAGTGACAACTGCTACCGGTACCATAAGTAGAAAAATTTCAAGTGATAATGTTGGACTGTAATTGATAAAAGGAATGATAAAGTCCGGTTTTTCGAAAATTGGTGCTTTGATTACATTTGCGAAATTAACAAGTCCAATTGATAAAGCATAAAAGTAACCTCCTGCTATTCCTAGTAGAACTGGAATCAGGCTGAAAAATCCTTTTAAAAAGATCGAGCATCCGATGGTGATCGCTAGCGTGACAAGTGCCACTGAAAAGTATGTTAGACTGTATTCTCCATCAGGATTATTCATTGCCATATCAACCGCAACACTTGCTAAGCCCAGTCCAATTACGATTATTACAGGGCCAACAACAACTGGAGGCAACAGCTTCATTATCCATTTATAGCCAGCTCCTTTTATCAGGAGAGCTACAATTCCATATACGATACCCGCCATAAAGCTACCAACCATTGCTGCACCAGGGCCTTCGGCTGCCGTTGCAGCGATAATTGGTGCAATGAAAGCAAATGAGGAACCTAAGTAAGCAGGTACCTGACCTTTTGTTATCAGGATAAATGCCAGTGTACCCAAACCGCTTGAAACAAGTGCTACTGCTGGATCAAGACCAACAAGGAAAGGTACTAAGATCGTTGCGCCGAACATTGCGAATAAGTGTTGAAAGCTTAAGGTTAACCAAGTAAAAGGATTTGGTGTTTCATGTACATCAAGGATGATTGAGTTGTCTTTTTTCATTATGGTTTCCTCCATTGCTGATATTATCCCATTAAAAAACCTCTTTGTGAGTTGGCACAAAGAGGTACAAGAAGGTAAACCAATACCCTGATTTTTTGAATGGGTATTGTGCTTCTGTCCCCCTTTGCAGCCTCTCTGGACTGCTTTTAAAAAGGGTTACTTTATTCTTTTTTGAAGATTGATACTTGATCTAATCCATCAACCTCTTTGAGCTCGACAACAATTCTCTCTGAGCTAGCTGTAGGTACGTTCTTTCCAACAAAATCAGCTCGGATCGGAAGTTCACGATGTCCTCGATCGACTAAAACAGCAAGTTGAATTGATGCAGGCCTTCCGATGTCAACTAGAGCATCCATTGCTGCGCGTACGGTTCTACCTGTGTATAAAACATCATCAACTAAAATGACCTTTTGATTTGTTACATCCACGGGTATATCCGAGCCCTTCACAAGTGGTTCTTGATCATCTGTAACTTTAGACAAGTCATCACGGTATAAGGTAATATCGAGTTCACCAATTGAAATTTTCTTACCTTCAATTTGCTCAATTCTCTCGGCAAGCCTTTTAGCTAAGTAAATTCCTCTTGTTTTAATTCCGACTAATACGCTATCCTCAATTCCTTTGTTACGTTCAATTATTTCATGTGCAATTCTCGTTAAAGCGCGACGTATCGCCTGATCATCTAGAACAATCGCTTTTTCTTTTTGTGACATGACCAGCACCTCCTAAAACTGAAATGAAAAACCCTCTCACCGCATGCAGTGAGAGGGTAGATAGACATAGTAAAAGTGAACACGCCTATTAATAATTAGGCATGTGTCTAATCCGCTTCCTTCTCAGCCTCACGGGACTGTATTAAAGGTTCTTATTAACTTAACAATAGTATGTCAAAATAGTGTAGTGTTGTCAACGATTAATTTTGATTTGTTCCATTACATCCAAAAATTCAGTCGGTAATGGTGCTTCGAACTCTAAATACTCTTTGCTTCTAGGATGAATGAAACCTAAAACTCCAGCGTGCAAAGCTTGCCCATTAATGTCTAGAGTTTTCTTTGGACCATATTTTGGATCTCCAACGAGAGGAAAGCCGATGTATTTCATGTGGACACGAATTTGATGGGTACGCCCTGTTTCTAACTGACACTCGACAAAAGTAAAATCATTAAATCGTTCTAGAACTCGAAAGTGGGTAACTGCATCTTTACTACTCACGTTTGTGACCGTCATGCTTTGACGATCTTGTTTGTGACGTCCAATAGGTGCGTCAATCGTTCCATTGTCATGTAAAATCACACCATGAACGATTGCTTTGTACTTCCTTGTAACTGTTTTATTAACTAGCTGATTAACTAACGATTCATGTGCCATATCATTTTTTGCTACCATCAATAATCCAGATGTATCTTTGTCAATGCGGTGTACAATTCCAGGTCTTAAAATACCATTGATCCCAGAAAGATCCTTACAATGAGCCATCAAACCATTAACAAGCGTTCCATTTAAATGCCCTGGGGCAGGATGAACAACCATCCCTTTTGGTTTATTGACAATCAAGACATCAGCATCTTCATAATAAATATCTAGGTTCATCTCTTCAGCAACAACATCAAGGATTTCTGGATCAGGTATATTGACAACAATTGCATCATTTAATTGGCACTTATAATTTGTTTTAATTACTTTCTCGTTTACCTTTACTAATTGATCCTTTATCCATTGCTGAACTTGTGTGCGAGACCAATCATTTTCATAAGTTGAAAGAACTTTGTCAATTCTTTCCCCTTTTAACTCTTCACTTACTTGTATTTCAATGATGTTCATTTATGCTTGCTCCTTCTCTTGTTTCCCTTCACGTACCATTTGTATAAATAACAATCCAACACCTATGCACAAAGATGCATCTGCAATATTAAAAATTGGAAAGTCATATGAAAAAATGAATGTATTAATAAAATCTACAACTTCTTTACGAAATAAACGGTCGATGAAATTACCAATTGCTCCACCTAGCAGTAAGCCAAGTGATACGCCCATTAATACTTGCTGTTTCGTGTACTTTTGAATGTAATAAATGATTCCAACAATCACGATAGAAGTTATAATGTAAAAGAACCACATTTGGCCTTGTAAAATACCCCAAGCAGCTCCTTTATTACGATGAGATGTTATGTATAAGAAATTTTCAATAACAGTTATGCTTTCGCCAAGCTGCATTTCCTTTACAATCAACCATTTTGTTAATTGATCAAGTCCAATTACAATGGCAGCAATCACGTAATACAACACAATTTTCCCCAACTTTCTCTATGTTTAAGTAAAGTAAATCGTCCAAGCTTGAGTTTCAAAGCAAGTTTGGAATAATTTAGCGATAATATCGGTATTTTTTCACCTTTGAATTGTACCATATAAATCCTATATGGCGCTACTTCTCTCCGAATAGAAAAAAATCGAAGTAAAAATACTCGGAGTCCTACAGGATGTAGGTCAGAAAGGCGTTGCGACAGGACGTCGCGTTCTTGCCTGCCCCGAGGTCATTAGGCTGACCAAGGCGCCACGCGCTTTTTTTTAAAAGATAAGAAAGTATAAGTTTTTTGTATACTTAGTTTTTGTGTCTAGCGTAAGGCGCCATCGGTTCGAGGTCATAAGCCGATTAGCGGGCGCCTTGCGCTTTTCTTAACCATTTACTGCAAATGTTCCGTTTCAGTGTAGCTCACTCCCCCATAATACATGTGAGGAAGAGCTTTTTTTTCATAATGGTCTTGATAATAGAAGTCATAAATGCTTCTTGCAGTAGGTAGTACCTTTAGTTTATCTAAGGGAATTTGTTTCCCCGTTTCTTCACAAATCCCGTAAAGTCCACTGTCCATTTTTACTATTGCACGTTCCACATCTTGAAGTTCATCTTTCACATGATGCATAAATGTACTATTTTTTACTAACACTTCGTGATCGATTGACATTCCAAACATACAATGATCAAATAACCTTGTTCTTAATTCCTCACGCATCACTTGTAGCTCATATCGGATTGCATCAAAATGGTTATTCATGATGGACAACTCCTTATATCCTTCTCATGGTGTAACCATAGTGTATCCTAGTAAAAAGCACTCACACTGAAAAGAATTTTCCTGTCTTGGAACTTAGGAGAGAGACCATTGAAAAACCCACCTATATCAAGGTGGGTTCTTTACTTTATGCCGTTGTATAATGCTCTTTTACAATTGATGCACAGCGTGGGCAAAGTGTTGGATGATCTTTGTCTTGACCAACTTCTGGTGTAACAATCCAACAACGATCACATGTTTCGCCTTCTGCTTGTGTAACTACGATTTTCACCGTTTCAAGTGTTTGAGCATCTTGTGGTGCCGTATCAAAATCTCCTGAAATTTCAAAACCTGATACGATAAAGATTTGTTTCAAATCTTCAGAAACAGATTCAAGGAGCTCTCTTGCTTCTTTATTTGGATAAAGAGCAATTCTTGCAGTTAATGACTTCCCAATTACTTTTGTATTACGAGCAACTTCTAATGCTTTTAAAACTTCATCTCGTAAGGACATGAAAGCATCCCACTTTTTCTCTAATTGATCTGCGTTTGGTAGGACTTTACTTTCTGGCATGTCAATAAGCTGAACACTTTCTTCTTTTACTGATTCAATATGAGCCCAAACTTCATCAGCAGTATGCGGAAGAATAGGTGTAACAAGCTTAACTAGAGATAATAATGTGTCATATAGAACCGATTGAATTGCTCGGCGCTCTTTATGATCTGCAGACTCGATATATAAAACATCTTTTGCAAAATCTAAATAAAATGAGCTTAATTCAATCGTACAGAAGTTATGAACGGCATGATAAATTCCTGCAAATTCATAGTCTTCATACGCATTCTTCACACGATCTGTAAGTTTATTGAGCTTCACTAGCATATATTGATCAACTTCACGAAGCTCATCAAATGATAGTGTGTCTCTTTCTGGATTAAAATCAGATAAAGTGCCAAGTAAAAAGCGGAATGTGTTGCGAATTTTACGATACACTTCAGCTACTTGTTTCAAAATCGGATCTGAGACACGAACATCTGCTTGATAATCAACTGAAGCTACCCATAAACGTAAAATATCTCCACCAAGCTGATTCATTACTTTTGCAGGAATGACAACATTTCCAATTGACTTACTCATTTTACGTCCTTGGCCATCTAGAGCAAAACCATGACTAAGCACACCTTTATATGGAGCTTTCCCTGTTACTGCTACAGCTGTTGATAAAGAAGAGTTAAACCAGCCACGGTATTGATCAGATCCTTCAAGATAAAGATCGGCAGGTCTTTGAAGATCATCACGTTCTAGTAGTACAGCTTGATGTGATGAACCTGAATCAAACCAAACATCCATAATGTCATTTTCTTTTGTAAAGTTGCCGTTAGGGCTTCCCTCATGCGTAAAGCCATCAGGTAGAAGACTCTTTGCATCACGTTCAAACCAAATATTTGAACCATGTTCTCTGAAAAGAGCTGAAACATGATCAATGGTTTCATCAGTAATAATCGGCTCACCGTTTTCAGAATAAAATACTGGAATTGGCACTCCCCATGCACGCTGACGTGAAATACACCAATCTCCACGGTCACGAACCATGTTATACAGCCTTGTTTCTCCCCAAGCAGGAACCCACTTTGTTTCCTTAACAGCTGTTAAAAGATCTTCTCTAAAATCTTTAATTGAAGCAAACCATTGTGCAGTTGCACGGAAAATGGTCGGTTTTTTCGTTCTCCAATCATGTGGATACGAATGTGTAATAAAGCTTAGTTTCAGGAGTGCCCCAACTTCTTGTAATTTTTCAGAGATTGGTTTATTCGCTTCATCATAAAATAACCCTTCAAAACCTTCTGCCTCTTTTGTCATATATCCCTTTTCATCAACTGGACATAATACATCTAAGCCATATTTTTGCCCAATAATAAAGTCATCTTCACCATGTCCAGGTGCTGTATGAACACATCCAGTACCAGCTTCTGTTGTCACATGCTCACCAAGCATAACAAGTGAATCACGGTCATAAATAGGATGTTTAGCAACGACATTTTCTAGCTGGCTACCTTTTAATGTTCTACTTACCTTATACTGATCCCACTCCATTGTTTTTGCGACTGACTCAACTAAATCTGAAGCTAAAACAAATTTGTCGTCATTAACATCAACAACACTATATTCTAATTCAGGATGTACACAAATTCCAAGGTTTGCAGGAATTGTCCAAGGAGTCGTAGTCCAAATAACGATCTTTTCTCCATTTGTTAAAACGTTCTTTCCGTCTTTTACTGGAAAAGCAACGTAGATCGATGGAGAACGTTTATCATCATATTCAATTTCCGCTTCAGCTAAAGCAGATTCACTTGATGGAGACCAATAAACCGGTTTTAAGCCTTTATAGATATAGCCTTTTTTCGCCATCTCACCAAATACTTTAATTTGTTGTGCTTCATATTCAGGTTTTAGTGTTACGTATGGGTTCTCCCAATCACCTCGAACGCCCAGTCTTTTAAACTGTTCACGTTGATTTTTGATTTGCTCCCATGCATACTCCTCACAAAGCTTGCGGAATTCTGCAACCGACATTTCTTTACGTTTTACTTTTTTGTTTTTAGTTAGGGCAGTTTCAATTGGCAAGCCATGTGTGTCCCAACCTGGAACATATGGAGCACAAAAGCCACTCATTGATTTGTAGCGAACGATAAAATCTTTCAAAACTTTATTTAACGCATGACCCATATGGATGTCACCATTTGCATATGGAGGTCCATCATGTAAAACAAACAAAGGTCTGTTTTTAGTATGCTCCTGAACTTTTTGATAAATTTTCATTTCTTCCC
Organism: Metabacillus herbersteinensis; assembly: GCF_042433335.1. Classification (NCBI taxonomy): domain Bacteria; kingdom Bacillati; phylum Bacillota; class Bacilli; order Caryophanales; family Bacillaceae; genus Metabacillus; species Metabacillus herbersteinensis. The sequence goes on along the minus strand of NZ_JBHLVO010000004.1, from coordinate 46,595 downwards.
ATTTTTCTTGAAGTTGCGGCTCACGATTTGGCAAGTTTCCGCGCATCGGAAAGTCTGTTTTCGGCATAAGCAGCGTATCTTTATATTCCATTTTCATTCCTCCAATAAATTTATGAACACAAAAAACCTTCTCATCCCATAAGGGACGAGAAGGTTTATCTCGCGGTACCACCCTTTTAGACGATTAACTTCACTTAAAGCTAATTGTCCTCTCCAACATTCGTAACGAGAATGACACGTCTTCGCTTACTTACAAGTTCAGCAAGAAACTCAAGGGTGATTTTTATTCATTCATCTTATGCCGAGCTTTCACCACCCTCGACTCGCTAGAAATAAGAATTGAAAGAACTACTGTCCCTATCAATGTTTTTTCTAATTAAATTCGTATTTGTTTTCAGTATTATATGCGAAAAAAAGGAAGAAAGTCAAGTTTACGCTTTAGCTTCTTCTTCTTCTCCATAGATAGGATCTACTTCATATTGCATAAGGTGATCCCAATCATCATTTTTCAATAAATCAAGTTGTGCTTCGATAAGCATCTGAAATCTGGTACGGAACACTTTTGATTGCTTTTTAAGCTCTTCAATTTCCATCGCAATTTTTCTTGATTTCATTAAAGACTCGTTAATAATTCTGTCAGAATTCTTTTCTGCTTCTTTAACAATCAACTTCGCTTCTTTTTGAGCGTTGCGTTTAACATCTTCAGCAGCTTCTTGAGCGATTAAGATCGATTTATTTAACGTCTCTTCAATATTCGTAAAGTGACCTAATTTCTGAGACAGCTCAGAAACACGAGACTCAAGTTCTTTTTTTCACGGATTATCATTTCATAATCTTTTATGACTTGATCTAAAAACTCATTCACTTCATCTTCATCATATCCACGAAAGCCTTTGTTGAATTCTTTGTTATGAATATCTAACGGTGTTAAGGGCACGAATGCCACCTCCATTATGTAGTAAATTCTACAGTTCTATTCAATATTATAAATCATAATTCGACATCTTTGTAGAAAATCCTGCTAATTTATGAAATTATTTTTGTTTTGTTACATTAATTCTCCACTTGTCTTTCTTCGTTTTACCTTCAATTGTTACTAACTTGCTTCTGCCAAAACCTCTAACAGACAAGGTATCTCCCTCCCTACACTCGAATGATGTAGCTTCAACAGTTTTCCAATTCACCTTCACTAAACCATTTGAAATGAGTGGTTGAACTTTTTGTCGTGAGATGTTGTAGATTGCTGCAAGGATTACATCTAATCTTAGGGAGGCAACAGTCGTTGTTTGTTCAGATAATTCCTCTTTTAGAGTGATGATCTGTTCTAGATTAATTCGTTTCAATGCGATTTTCGAACGACCAACTTGGTTAAAATTCACAGTTAGGTAATCAGAGATTTCTTCTGAAACAATTAGTTGGATTCTTTGATCGTGAAATCTGATATCTCCAAACTTTGCTCGTTTTAGACCAATTGCCATTAAAGACCCTAAGATTTCTCTATGTTCGATGGTCACAAATTTACTAGCGTACTGAATTTCAAATCCCGCTAATCTATAATCTGGCGGGGCTGGGACGTAATATTCTGGGTAGAAGAGAGCGCGCTTTCGTTCTGAATCAACTGCACCTCCAGAGAACTTTACTCTTACCTCCGTGTTCTCGCCGATAATTGTTTGAACGATTTCTTGTTCTCGCGGGTCAAGAAAATCAATTAGTTTTGGCCCATATTGTGTTAAAACATCTTCTTTCCATTCTAATACTTGGTCAATGAAGTGTCTCTCTTCTTCCCGAAAATGCTGATATATTCCGTTCATCATACACAACTCCATTATTTGAAAAATAAAAAGAGGCTGACTCAAAATTTAGTGTCAAACCCCCTGAATTCATATTTAAACTGTCTAGAAAACCCTTAAGCAATCATTCCATACAATGCAAGTAAACCTGACTGTGCTAGTCTTAAAGTGATGATAGCCACGATTGGTGAGATGTCAATCATCCCAATAGAAGGAATGATTTTTCTAAAAGGGTCTAGATATGGTTCACAAATTTTTGCAAGGAATTGACCAAAGCTTGATTCGCGTGCATTTGGAAACCATGAAAGAAGGATAAATATGATAATCGCATACGAATAAAAAGACAATAATGTACTTAATACTTGATATATCGTATAAAGCATAGCTAGTCTACCACCTTTGATGTTCTTCTTCGGCTACTAGTTCCGAGATTGATCCTGATACATCGACATTATCAGGGGTACATAAAAATATATTCATACCAACACGTTGAATATCACCGCCAATTGCGTAAACAGTACCACTCAAAAAGTCGACAATGCGTTTGGCTTGATCTCTTTGGATGCTTTGTAAATTTACAACAACTGCTCGACGGCTTTTTAATTGATCGGCAATTTCTTGTGCTTCAGCATATACTCTAGGTTCACATAAAATAACTTTAGATGATTTTTTTACACTTTGCAAACTTACGACGTTTTGTTTTGAATGAGGTTTTTGAGTCATAGGTTCCTGTTCCTCAAAAATATCCTCTTGCTGCTGTTGTTCGTTCTCTACGTATTCATATTCCTCATCTTCTAGTGCGAAAAAGCTTTTAAATTTATTTTTAATACTCATGGTTAAACACCTCCGCTTTCATTTCCGACAAGAGACGTGCCAATTCGAATAAAGGTCGCACCCTCTTCAATTGCAATATGATAATCATTCGACATTCCCATTGATAACTCTTCACACGGTGCATAATTCAACCGAAGAGTTTGTACACTATTTTGCAGTTGTTTTAATTGTCTAAAACAGTCACGTATAACTTGTTCATTCTCAGTATTGGGTGCCATTGTCATCAATCCTACAATCTGAATATGTTCGTACTCTTTTAATTCATGAATAAAAGATAGTACACTCTCTGGTTTACACCCATGTTTCGAGTCCTCACCTGATACATTGACTTGAATAAAGCATTTCAGAGGTCGGTCGAGACGCTTATTTAGCTCTTTAGCAAGAGAAATTCTGTCTAACGAATGTATGTATGTAACTTTATCAATGATGTTTTTTACTTTTCGCGTCTGAAGGGAACCAATAAAGTGCCATTGCGCAGCATTGCCTATTTCTTGAACTTTCGCTTGAAGTCCTTCTTCCCTATTTTCGCCTAAGTGTGAAACGCCTGCGTTAATAGCCTCAAGCGCACGATTTACACTTACATATTTAGTCACTGCAATAATTTTTACATCGCTTGGATCTCTTCCAACTTTTCGACAAACGCTATCAATTCTGTTTCGTATATGTGCTAGATTTTCTTCTACATTCAAACCTCGTTAAGCCTCCCTTTTAACCCAACATAGCTTAACATTCGCCCTGTTTTACCCTGATCTCTTCGATGTGAGAAAAACAACTTATCTTCACAGCTTGTACACCAATTTGAGACAACAATATTTTTTTCTTTTATTCCTGCTTTAATAAGTAATTGCTTATTAAGTAATTTAAGATTTAATTGATATTGACCTTCTGATACAAGATTGTATGGTAAAAGTTCATTTTGTACTAGTGGTTTTACATGTGAGATTACATGGTCATCGACAATGTAGCAGCATTCACCAATCGCAGGACCAATAACTACTGAAATTTCTTCAGTAAGAACACCTTCATCAGTTTGCCATTTCCTCACCATTTCTCCAGCTATATCCTGCACCGTTCCTTTCCAGCCTGCATGCGCTAGACCAATTAAAGAACGTTCAGGAGCAACGAAATAGAGGGGAACACAATCAGCGTAACACAATGCTAACATCACATTTCTACTATCTGTGTATAAGCCATCACTTTTTAAAATACTATCTTGATAGGAGAAAGCTCCTTGACCTCGATCGTTTTTTGAAACCTTTTCAATTCGATTTGAATGAATTTGATCAGCGAATACCCAGCTTGACAACGGGAATGAAAGAGAATTAGCTAGGATCTCTCGATTTTTTATTACATCAATTGGCGAGTCGTGGACATGTAATCCCAAATTCAACGACTCAAAATGGCCTTTACTTTTTCCACCATGCTTTGATGTAAAACCGGCGACAATATTCTTATTCAATTCATTCCACGTATCTATTTTTAATGAACTGTTCCCACGATCTTGAAACGGTTCTTTAAGCATAAATCACTCAACCCTTTTTTCGACATTTGTTTTACATGTATCGCACTTATTTTACCACATCTTTCCCGTTACGTTTAGCATGAATGTTAAAATTATTCTGTAGTAGCCTCAATATTTCGGTTCATTCTTACCAAAATTACATCTTCGCCTATTTTTACAATGTTTCGCCAAGGTATGACGAATTCCTCGTCTTTCCCAAAAAAGCCCAGAACTCTACCTTGCCCTGAGATAATAATCGCTTGAATTTTCCCAGTTGTAACATTTATATCAAAATCCCCAATATTCCCCAACTTCTTCCCATCCGAAACATCAACAACATCCTTCGTCTGAAACTCCGAAATAAACATCATATCAAAACGTCCCCCTCTAAAAAAGTCTCTACTACAATCTATATGTCAAACAAGTACTCCATACTATAGTTATTTTTTTTTTGCAAAGCAAAAAAAAGCCTAGTTCACGTAAGTGAACCGGCTAGTTTTGGATGTTCTTGTTCATTTGTTTGATGGCAGCTTTTTCAAGACGTGAAACTTGGGCTTGTGAAATGCCAATTTCTTCGGCAACTTCCATTTGTGTTTTTCCTTGAAAGAACCGTTTTCTAAGTATTAGTTTTTCTCGGTCGTTTAGTCGTCGCATACCTTCTTTAAGTGCAAGTTCTTCAATCCAATTGATGTCTCGGTTTCGTTCATCACTTAACTGATCCATCACATAAATAGGATCCCCACCGTCATTATAGATGGGTTCAAAGAGTGAAACTGGATCTTGGATCGCATCAAGTGCAAAGACAATTTCTTCATGAGGAACATCTAGGACCTTTGCAATTTCTTCTGCAGTTGGCTCTTTTGATGTTTTACTCATAAGTTGCTCTCTCACTTGCAAAGCCTTGTAGGCGATATCTCGTAGTGAACGAGAAACTCGGATGGGATTGTTATCTCTTAAGTAACGACGGATTTCTCCAATAATCATTGGTACAGCATATGTTGAGAATTTGACGTTTTGGCCTAGATCAAAGTTATCAATCGATTTCATTAGTCCAATGCAGCCTACTTGGAACAAATCATCAACAAATTCTCCTCTGTTGTTAAATCGCTGGATTACACTGAGTACCAATCTTAAGTTGCCGTTAACCAGCTTTTCTCTAGCTGATAAGTCTCCGCCGCTTTGCATCTGTTTAAACAGTTTTCTCATTTCCTCATTCTTTAGAACTGGAAGTTTTGAAGTGTCTACCCCACAAATTTCGACTTTGTTTCTGGTCACATCTTTCCCTCCTAACAGGAGTTGCTGTACAGAGTTAAGTATCTCCTTAGGTGGGAAAAATATGCACAAGCCTTATGAAAGTATAGACCTCGAAAATCTTCATTTATTTCTATAAAATATGCGAAAAGGCATGTAAAACAACTGTTTTACATACCTTCTTTATTAAAATAATTTTTTTAAACGATACAGGTTGGCCCCTTAAGTTCATTACACCATCTTATTAAATTCTTTTTGAAGGCGCTTAATAATCCGCTTTTCAAGTCTTGAAATATAGGACTGTGAAATCCCTAACATATCTGCTACATCTTTTTGAGTTTTCTCTTCCCCACCGAGCAAGCCAAATCGAAGTTCCATGATTTGTTTTTCTCGCTCATTTAATTGTTGTAGTGCTTTTAATAATAACTTTCGATCAACATTGGCTTCTAAATCTTTTGTAATAATATCATCCTCTGTTCCTAATACGTCAGAAAGAAGAAGCTCATTACCATCCCAGTCAATATTCAATGGCTCATCAAAAGAAACTTCAGAGCGCAGCTTGTTGTTACGACGGAGATACATAAGGATTTCATTTTCAATACATCTTGACGCATAGGTTGCCAACTTAATTTTCTTTTCAGGATTAAATGTGTTAACTGCTTTAATAAGGCCAATCGTGCCAATACTTATCAAATCTTCTATATTGATTCCTGTGTTTTCAAATTTACGAGCAATGTACACAACGAGACGAAGATTTCGTTCAATTAAGATCGCACGTGCTGCCAAGTCTCCACTAGGTAGTTTATTTAATAAAACTTCTTCCTCATCCTTGGATAGAGGTGGTGGTAATGCTTCACTACCACCTATGTAATAAATTTCATCTGTTTTGATTCCTAGCTTAATCAATAACTTATACCATAAATAGGTTAAATGTAATTTTAATTTTTTCATTTTCCTCCCCCTTCTAAAAATAAAATCAACAGAGTAAGATAGTATTAACTTAGTTCTACGATCCAAACTTATGAAACGTGTTGGATAGAGGTGCCTTGAAGCATTTTCGGATGAACTATGCACTCATATTCATCATCTGTTGATAAAGTTGTACGGTTCAACCCTATAATTGTTTTATTCACTTTAATAAGTTCATTTTTTGTTTCAATCACTACTTCATCAGGTTTAAACCCTAACAAGAATTGATGATCCTGACCTACAACTCGGTACGGAATAATTCTTATCCTGTGTTCCCATGAGTGCCCTTTACCATTCTCATTCGTTAATGAACTCATAACATCCTTTTGTATAGCCTGCTTAAAAAGTTGTTCAGGAAGATGTTCTTCAATTTTTTGCGTGTCAATAATCATAACTGGACTTCTTGTTAAAGGATCATAAAGCTGATTTCCACTATCGATTAGACCTCGAACAATAAAATGAGTGTCATCCACTTTGATAGATACACTAACAAGTTGATCGAAGTGAATCTTTTTTGTCTCGATGCCTTCAAGTCGACTTCTAGAAAAAAACCATGCGATTGGAAAACCAATGACAACAAATAACCAACTTATTGGATCACCCAGACCGGTAGAATTGGTCATCATTACACCATTTAACAAAGTCATTTCGGCTTGTAAGAAATAGTGAGTACCAATCATAGCACCACCAACCATAAAGGTGACAAAATAAAAAACAAGTAAACTCTGAAAAAAGGAACGAAATCGTTTAAATCCAAAAGCGATCCACACCATCAACATAGAGACAATCATCTTTCCTATCGGATGGATAACTAAATATGAAAACGGGGTAAACATAAGAACGACAATACTTGAACCAACAATTGCTGCTAAACACAATCGTATCTTATAAACTTTCCTCTTTAAAACAATCGCAGTTAACAAGAGTAGTAACAAATCAAAGGAAAAGTTTAGAAACCAAATTACGTCTAAATAGATAGACACTCGAAACTCCCTTCCTTTGATTAATTATTTAAAGATACCTGCGGTTCTTTCTTTTGGGACATCGTAGATGAGCAAGCTTGTTAGAGTTTAGTATAAACTAGATACAATGGGGAAGTCTGTCACTTACTGCCGAGAGAACCGGGGAATTTTTGATAGATTTAAAGTAATTTTGTCGATAAAAAAAGCGCAAGCGCCTTGGTCAGCCCCGACATGCATAAGCCGATTCTAAATAGAAGGCGTTTTTTGCCTTCAATTTTAAAATTGACTTATGACCTCGAGGCAGTTACAACCGCGACGTCCTCTGTCTCATTGACTGCACTTGCACGTCCTGTGCGTCGGAGCTTGATTCAGTAACGCACACAAAATCTTAAATTAAATACTTTCCGATTCAAGAAAAAAAAGGTATGGTCATGGACCATACCTTTTTACATTATCTACGCTTATTTCGGTTTCTTAAGAAAGTTGGGATGTCTAGTGTATCTTCTGCTTGTTGAACAGCACGATTTGTCATTTCTTGAACAGGCTCTTCTCTTTTCACTTCGCGTTTTGGCTGTGTAGTTGGTTTAGTAGCTGCACCAGCGAACGGACGTGAAGGTTTTATAGGATTTACTTCCTGTTCATTAAATCCTGTAGCGATAACTGTAACAATGATTTCATCTTTAAGATTTTCGTTGATTACCGAGCCAAAAATCATATTAACATCTTGATCAGATGCAGTTGCAACAATATCAGCTGCTTCTTGAACTTCGTATAAACTTAAGTTCGACCCACCAGTAATATTCATAAGAACGCCTTGAGCACCGTCGATTGATGTTTCAAGTAGCGGACTTGAGATTGCCTTTTTCGCGGCTTCTGTTGCTCTGCTTTCACCAGTTGCAACACCAATACCCATCAGTGCAGAACCTTTATTCGACATAATTGTCTTTACATCAGCAAAATCAAGGTTAATTAACCCTGGAGTGGCAATAAGGTCGGAAATACCTTGTACCCCTTGTCTTAGGACATTATCTGCCTCACGGAATGCTTCTAGCATCGGTGTATTTTTGTCAACGATTTCCAACAATCGATCATTAGGAATGACAATTAATGTATCAATTCCTTCCTTCATAGAGGAAATCCCGCCAGCTGCTTGCATTGCTCGCTTACGGCCTTCAAATGTAAAAGGACGTGTTACCACTCCAACTGTTAGAGCGCCTAAATCTTTGGCAATTTGAGAAATAACAGGGGCTGCTCCAGTACCCGTTCCGCCGCCCATTCCAGCTGTAACGAATACCATATCAGCGCCTCTTAACACTTCTTCAATTTGCTCTTTGCTTTCTTCTGCAGCCTTTTTTCCTACTTCTGGGTTTGCCCCTGCACCTAGTCCGCGAGTAAGCTTTGAGCCTATTTGCATTTTTGTTTCGGCTTTTGATAAATTTAGAGCTTGGGCATCAGTGTTAACAGCAATAAATTCAACACCTTTTACACCATGCTCGATCATACGATTAACAGCGTTGTTACCTCCGCCACCGACTCCAATTACTTTAATAGTTGCTAAGCCGTCTATATTTGATTCAAACTCCAACATACGAAATCCTCCTAATCCATCAAATGACCCTTAATGATGTATACCTATTCAAAGAAGTAGCCAAAGAATTTTTTTACTTTATTTATTTTTTTCTCACCTTGTTGTTGGGGTGGTTTAGTACGTTGTTGCTGAGGTTCTTGAGCAGCAGCTACCTCTAGTGCATTTACTGAAACATTCGAACTTATTTTTCTACCTTGTATTTTTGCATTTTTATGTGCAAATTGAATTAATCCAACACCAGTCATATATTTAGGCTCTCTTACACCAATATAGTCTGGACTCGCGATTCGTATGTTGTTTTGAAATACAACTTGAGCTAATTCTAACACTCCAGGCATACTAACGGTCCCACCAGTTAAAACAATACCACCTGGCAAGTCGCGTACACCAAGTCGTCCGATCTCATGATGAATGAGTTCAAACATTTCTTCTAAACGAGCCTCAATTATGTCGGAAATCTCTAATTGATTAAACGTTTGTTTTTGATCAGAACCAATAATTGTCACCTCAAAAACTTCATCCTCTGAGGCGTGATTATAATAGGCATGTCCATATTTCACTTTAATTCGTTCAGCTTCTTCAGTTGAAGTACGAAGACCAATGGATAGATCTTTCGTAATATGTTCACCACCTATTGGGAGAACACTAATTGAAATAAGATGATTTTGTTCAAAAATGGCAATCGTTGTAGAACCACCACCCATTTCAATTAAAGCAACTCCTAAGTTCTTCTCATCTTTAGATAATGCAACAGAACCTGAAGCAAGTGGTTGAAGGCAAATGTCTGTAATTTCTAGCCCAGCACGTTCTACACAACGAAGAAGATTATGTAGGATTGTTTTTGATCCAGTGATAATCGTTCCTTCCATTTCAAGGCGAACACCTAGCATACCACGTGGATCATTGATTTCATCGAGTCCATCTACAATAAATTGTCTTGGGATAACATCAATAATTTCTCGTTCTGGAGGAATCGAAACAACCTGGGCAGCCTCAATTACTCTTCTAACATCTTCATTTGCAATTTCGCGATTATCGCTTGATACAGCTACAACTCCATGACATTCTTGAAGTTGTACATGGTTACCAGTTACCCCTACAACCACTCGCTTAAGAGGCACACCAACCATACGTTCAGCTTGTTCAACTGCTTTCTTTATAGAATGAACGGTTTCATCTATATCGACGATAGAACCTTTTCTTAATCCTTCTGATTTAACGTTTCCAACACCAATAATGTTTAAAGCATCATTAGCCATTTCACCAATAATAACTTTAACACTGGATGTACCGATGTCAAGACTCACGAATATTTCATTGTTGTTCATTCTATGGCACCTCCTTACCAATCCATCATTTCTAAATTTAATTTTATGTGTTTAAGTGCAACAATACAATGAAACTATTATTACATGTTTGTAACAATAAGATTTTTGGGATCTTCTAAATTTTTGCTTGATTTTCGTTATATAAGTGTTTATTCGTCAAATCCTTGATTATCCCTTTTAAAAAATCAACTTTTTTTTAGAATTTCTCTTGATTCACTCCATTTTGAGATAAGAATTCTCCTTATAACCGCAATGTTTTGAAATAATCTTACTCCAAAAGCAAAAACGGCTACTAGATACAAGTCTACACCAAGATGAACACCGAGAAAAGCTAAACTTGCAGCAAGTAAGATATTGAAGAAAAAACCTGAGACAAATACCATTTCATCGTATATGTTTTGCAAAAATGCCCGTATCCCACCAAACAAGGTATCTAATGCGGCAAGAATTGCTATAGATAGATAATTAGCATACTCAGGCGGAATCCTGAACTCAGATAACAACCCAAGAGCAATCCCAAGTATAAGACCAAGTATTGGAAGCCACATTTTATTTTCCTCCTTCGTCGGAATCTAATGGCTTCATGTTTTTCACGCGTATTGTATCTTCATATCCAGATATCGTAAGTTCACTTAATGGCTCCGATACTTTTAAGCTTAAGTTATCAATCGCAAAATCTTCATCAGTTGTTGATGCATTCATCCGATTATATATTTTATCGGCATCTTCAGCGATAATTTTAATTTCAAGTGGAAAACGATTTAGGCTAAAATTATCCATTTTAGTTTCCCCATTTATATCTCTAATTACCGTGGTATTTATGTATCTACGACCGGCAATGGCTATGTGTTCAGCATCGTAGGAGTTAAGCTCATTTATTAGTCGTTTTAACAAATCAGGTGATACATTTTCGATTTTCGTTCCGAGTAGCTCTTCGTCAAACAAGCGATCAATTGTAATAATAATACCCGTTCCAGTTACATCTGTTAATCCAGCTTCTTCTTTAAGAGTTAACAATGTATCTTTTAGAGCAATCTCAGGGTTTTGGTTATTTTCAATCGTATAAGTTTCTATAATTTGATCGTATTTACGAATTTCAGTTAGCAGGTCCATTTGTAACTGTTGTTCTCTCTTTAAATCTTCTCGCAGTTGCCACATATCACGAGTATCTCGTACTTCAGGTTCTTGAATGGATTGATATTGAATGGCTAACATTAAACCAAAAACCGCTGTTAATATCGAAAAACTTAGTCCCTTTTTCCAATTTGTATCCTTCAATTCAACCACCTATCTACTTTCCATTTAAGATGTGGGTTTTTTATCTTGTAAAAGGGGATCCATTTTTACTTCGTCCTTCTCCTCTACGGTTACGATTATGTTGTCATAAACTAATTGATCTGTTACCCCACCTGCAATATTTATAGCAGGAATAAGCACGCCCGGATTTCCAATGGCGGAAATGACGAATGGAGCAGGATATTGGTTTCCGTCAACTGTAACGACTGGACCATTACAATAGATATACGAATCTCTAGCCAATCTTTGTCCATTAATTGAAATTGCGTTAGCACCTGAAATATATAATTCATTAATTACATTAAATAGGTGGCTTTCATGGACAATGTAATTATTCACATTTTCTCCATCAGGAATATAAGATGCATCTTCAAGAGTTATTTGTACACCCTTTCCGACAACACCAACGTCTCCTACGTACATACGGAATTTTTCCACATCTTCAACAAGATTAAAATACACTTGCTTTTCATCTTTTAAATTTTCTTCAACTTTTGTAACTGCTTCCTGCGTATCAAACAGTTCTTGTTGCAATTCTCTATTTCTTTCTTCTTGTTTAATTAAAAGACTTCTTGTTTCGTATTCTTTTTTCCATTGTTCTGATGAGATGCTGCTCGTTGGTCTTTGTTCTTTTGTAAGTTGATAGGAAAATGAAATTAAAAACCCCAGCACAAGAAGAACAAGGGACAAAATGACATACTTACCTTTCAGTTTCATCCTGCTCTTCATTTTCTTCCTCCTGATCTGTATTCGGTGTCTGATTGTAAGCTTCAAAATACGAACCCACCTCTAGATGGATGACACCTTTAACATCAGGTTCAAGCTGTCCAACAATTGAAGGATAGGCAGACATTTTTTTTGAAAACGATCTTACAGATGCACTTACTTCATAACCGTCATTCATATATAAAGTAATGTGCCATGGATCAGTTTTTCCAGGTGTGTGATGAATCTCAGAAATAGAATTTGCTATACTTTTGGGTACCTTTATTAATTCACTTGCCATTACCTGAATCTGGTCATCATTCTGCCAATTAACCATTATTGGTGCATCGGTTGGATACGTTTCCTTAGCATCTGCAAGAACTTGTCCATTTTCTAATATTGGTGAAAAAGCCCCACTCTTTTCTATATACGCGACTCTTTTATATTCGACAATGTTTAGAACAACAGAGTTCGGGAACTTTCTTTCGAGTGTAACATCTTTTATTTCTTGATGGTTCTTTATTGATTTTTTGATGGTTTCTTCACTAAGATTCCACATGCCGGTTTTTTCATCAATATCGCTAAATTCAATAATTGTGTCCGAGTTAACGTGTTGATTTCCCTTAACTTGAACACTTGCTACTTTACTTAATGGAGATTGGAAATAAATCACGAGGAATATAAGTATAAAAAAAACCGAAAGAAAGAGTATCATTCTACGATTAGATTTCTGTTTTCGTTGTTGCTGTAATTTAGGTATGCGGTCTTCTAACGAAACTACTTTTTTCTCCAATCACATTCACCCCACCCTAGAACATCTATTCTAGGCAAATCAATACATGTTTACCTTACTTTTAAAGACATTGATTCTTTCATTTGTTAATAAAAATAAACGGCAGACTCGGATGCCGTTTTATGTTACAACCTGTCATACTTCTCATTATCTAACTGTAGTAATCAGATCTTTTTGCAACTACATTACAGAGTAATTATAGCACAATAAAAGGAAATTTTGGGTAGCAAATTACGAATTCCGACCGATTATTTCAACTTCAGTCTCAATTTTCACTTGATATTTTTTATAAATTGTATCTTTTACGTATTGAATTAAGTCGAGGACATCCTGTGCCTTTGCATTCCCTGCATTGACAATAAAGTTCCCATGCATCTCTGAGATTTTTGCTCCCCCAATTTGATAGCCTTTTAAATTAGCGTCTTCGATCAGTTGACCAGCGTAATTTGGAAGAGGGTTTCGGAAAATACTCCCAGCGCAAGGATAATTCCAAGGCTGTGTTTCTCTCCGGTAATCTTTATTTTTTTGCATTTCTGCTACAATTTCTTCTTTTGTTCCAGTCTTCAATGCTAATACGGCTTCTAAACATATACCTGGTCGTTTCTTTTGTAGCACAGAAGTACGATAAGAAAACTCCATCTCTTCGTTCGATAACCATTCCATCGATCCGTCTTCAAAAAGGATCCGTGCTTTTACTAACACTTTAGACATATCTGATCCATGTGCACCCGCGTTCATGTAAACTGCACCACCTAATGACCCAGGAATGCCGCTTGCAAATTCCAAACCAGATAACCCCTTTTTACTAATCATCGTTGAAAGTTTTACTAAAGAATAGCCTCCACCTACTGTGATCGTGTCCTCTTCAACCAGCAATGAATCGAGACCTGTCCCTAGCTTTATAACTACTCCTTCTATTCCTTCGTCTGAAACGAGTAGGTTTGACCCTCTACCAATCGCTCTCCACTTTGCTCCGTTCTTTTTGACAATCGAGAGCGTTTTAGATAATGAATCTAAGTCTTGAGGCTCAACTAAAAGATCGGCTGGTCCACCTATCTTTATTGTAGTGTGCTTCGCTAACGGTTCATTTTCAATTACCTTTCCTACTTCAGCATCTTGTAAATCAGCAGTTAACTTATTCATGACAACCTCCTTATTTTGATACTTTCTAAGTTGATGGAGACAAAAGCGCAAGCGCCTTGGTCAGCACCTTCAATTTATAATCGTCTTATGAACTCGAGGGGATAGGCGCTGGAGCTGGATGCCGAAACGCTATCTCGGTAATTTGAGATGCTTATTTATCCTTTAAAAGATGTCACAACTTTCGTTTATTACCCTGATCGAAATACTTTTAAACGACAATTTAATAGGATAGTTTATGCTTTAGCTTTCAACTAGGACATTATCTGTTAGTAATCTTCTTCATTAAGTTATAAAGTCTAGCTGCCGCATCGGGAATACCTAATTTAGTAGATGCTTGTTTCATTCTACCTAGCTTAATATCATCTAATAAAATGGTATCGATTGTGGTTTCTAATTCTGATCCAGTTAATCCTTGTTCCAATAACATGATTGCTGCATCATGGTCACTTAGTGAGCGTGCATTTTTTTCTTGATGATTGGCCGTTACATATGGGCTTGGAATCAGAATACTTGGTAGTCCAAGCGCGGTAATTTCAGCAAGTGTGGTTGCTCCCGCTCTAGAAACAATTAAATCAATAGCAGAAAGTACTTCATGCATATTATGTATAAATGGTTTAACGATGACATTACTAGGAAGACCGACTTTTTCTACTTCTCTCATAACTGAATCAAAATGAACCTCGCCTGTTACATACACCACTTGATAGTTTTTATCTTTAATTGTTGGAAGCATTTCAAGAACAGCGTTGTTAATCGCTTTCGCTCCACGACTTCCTCCAAAAATTAACACAGATTTTTTATCATGCTGAAGCCCTAGTGTATCTTTTCCTTTTAAGCGGTCATGACCTAGCACCTCTGATGCACGTGGGTTTCCAGTTAAAACAACTTTGTCGTTTGGAAAAAAAGAAGCTGCATCTTTAAAGCAGATCGCCACTTTATCCACGTATTTCGCTAGGAATTTATTCGTTAAACCCGGAAGACTGTTTTGTTCATGGATAATTGTTGGTATTTTCAACTTTGCTGCTGCATAGACAACTGGTCCACACACATAGCCACCAGTACCAATCACAACATCTGGGTTAAATTCTTTTAAATACTTCTTACTCTTCTGAACGCCGTTAATAAAGCGCATAACTGTTTTAACATTATCCATAGAGAGCTTTCTTTTAAAGCCTGTTATTTCAATCGATTGAAAAGGAATACCTGCTCGTGTCACAATTCCTTTTTCTAAACCTTTCTCAGTGCCAATATATAAAAATTCGACAGTGTCGTCATTTTTTTTAATTTCATTTATTAAGGCAAGAGCCGGGTAGATGTGACCACCTGTTCCTCCACCACTCACAACAACTTTCACATATACTCCCCCTATAGAATTAGCTTAGCAAGCTTAATAAATCCTGCTAGCAATAGTCGTTTTTCAGACCAGGGTATTTCATTTTTCACAGATAAACAGTATTGACCCTGTTATATGATCAACAGGGTCAATACTTCATATTATAACGGAAAAACAAGCATGATCGATACTTTAATTTAGTAAAAATGATTAAAAGTAATTATCTAATACCGAGAATACCGGCTTATATTTAGCAATACCCCTATCGCCATCAGCATAAGCGTCAAGGATGACCCTCCATAACTTAAGAAAGGCAGGGTGATCCCTGTAACTGGCATAAGTCCTGTTACAACACCGACGTTAATCATGACTTGAATGGCGACCATTGAAATGATCCCGATTGCTAAAAAGCTACCATACAAATCTGGTGCTCCAAGGGCAATTCGGACTCCTCGCCAAAGTAATAAGCTAAAAAGTAAAAGCACCAAGGACCCTCCGATAAATCCTAATTCCTCCGCTAAAATGGCAAAGATAAAATCGGTTTGTGGCTCAGGTAGATAAAAGAACTTTTGTCGACTTTGACCAAGCCCAAGACCAAACAGTCCACCAGGACCTATCGCGTATAATGATTGAATGATTTGAAACCCACTTCCTAGAGGATCTTCCCAAGGATCTAGAAAAGAAGTGATTCGTTTTATTCGATAGGGTGCTGATAAAACAAGCGCTACAAAGCCTGCCACACCGAGTAATGCTAGCCCTGCAAAGTGGCTAATTCTTGCACCTGCTACAAAAATCATTACGATACAAGTACCAACCATAACGGTACCAGTTCCGAGATCTGGTTGTAACATGATGATTCCAAATGCGGCGAAGACCAATGCTAGCGATGGAACTAATCCCTTTTTGAAAGAAGTGATTTTCTTCTGATTTTCTGCTAAAAACTTCGCAAGAAAGGCAATCATCGCGAGCTTCATAAATTCAGAAGGCTGTATGGAAAATGCCCCTACGCCAATCCAGCTTCGCGATCCGTTTCTTTCCATTCCGATTCCAGGAATTAAGACAGCAATTAAGAGAAAGAAACAGATGATAATCAACATCTTTGCCCATGATCTCCATGTCCAATAATCCACATTCATTAAAAAAAACATTGCAATTACGCCGACACCAGCAAACAACAGCTGACGTTTTGCAAAGAAAAAGGAATCTTCAAATTTATACGTTGCCCACACCGCACTGGCGCTATAAACCATGATAAGGCCAACAGTTAAGAGTAGTAACGTAAGTATGACTAAAACGAAGTCTGGTGTAGACTTTTTTGCTGTCACCGCTATAACACCCCAGTACCATGTATTAAAGGCTTTTATGCGTATTGCCCTGCAAAAATTGACTGCAAGATGTACGAGCCCTTATTTAAGGTTATGCACGGCGTTTATAAAAATGTCTCCTCTTTGTTCAAATGTTTTATATTGATCCCAGCTTGCACACGCTGGGGAAAGTAGGATAACATCTCCTTCGTTAGAAGAGCTAAACGCAGCGTTAACCGCTTGTTCCACATTATCGACACGTTTAACTACTTCTATTCCTGCCTCCGCAGCAATACGTTCAAGCTTAGGGGCTGTTTGCCCAAACGTAATCACTGCTTTTACATTTTGTAAAAAAGGGATTAGTTCATCAAATTCATTTCCTCGATCAAGTCCACCCGCAAGCAAGATGGTCGGAACCTTGAATGCTTGCAGCGCTTTGCTTGTAGCTAATATATTCGTAGCTTTCGAATCGTTATAAAATCTTCTTTCCTTAATAGAATCAACATATTGAAGGCGATGTTTTACACCTGTAAAAGTTGTGAGAACTTTTGTAATAGCTCCATTTGATACTCCTCTCATCTTGACAGCAGCAATGGATGCTAAAATATTCTCTAAATTATGCTTTCCTGGTAATACGACATCGTTTAAAGATACAACCATTTCATCATTGAACCAGATGTGATTATCTTTAATATACGCTCCATTTTCTAGCACTCTAGAGGTCGAAAAATAAACTTTAGTAGCATCTGAAGCTTCAGCAAGATGACAGACTTCTGAATCCTCAAGATTCACAATCCCGACATCACCTGAACGTTGATTTTTATAAATCAACCCTTTTGCTCTTATATACTCATCTTTCGTACCATGATAGTCTAGGTGTGCTTCAAACAAATTGAGAATGAGCGCAATCTTCGGCTTGAATTCGATTGTTCCGAGTAATTGGAATGAAGACAGCTCCATGACAATAACTGAATCAGCTGGAGCCTTCTGTGCAACTTCACTGGCGACTGTTCCAATATTTCCAGCAATTAAAGCTTTTTTTCCGTCGGCGATTAACATTTCATGTATTAAGGTTGTTGTCGTTGTTTTTCCATTCGAACCAGTGATGGCAATAATATCTGCTTCTGAGACTTTGTATGCTACTTCTACTTCTGTAATGATCGGAATCTCTAGTTTAACTGCCTCCTGCAAGAGTGGATTGGAATATGGAATTCCAGGGTTTTTCACAATCAAGTCAGTGTTTTCAAGTAAGTAGCTTGGATGACTACCACAAATTACCTTCATCCCTAACTTCTCAAGCTCTACTGCAGATGGATTCTCTTCTTTTGGTTTCATGTCATTTACCGTGACATTTGCCCCTAATGTTTGCAATAATTTAGCGACCGCTAAGCCGCTTTTTGCCAATCCAAGCACTAAGACATTTTTATGTACGTAATCGTTCGTTTTCTTCACTTATAACCACACCTCAATATAGATTCCAAGGACTGCAAATAGCAAACCTACCGACCAGAATGTAACGACAACACGCCACTCAGACCATCCGACTAATTCATAATGATGGTGAAGCGGGCTCATTTTAAAGATTCTTTTCCCAGTTGTTTTGAACGAAATCACTTGAAGGATAACTGATAGTGTTTCAATAACAAAAACGCCTCCAATTAACACAAGCATGATTTCTAATTTTGTTAAAATAGCAACTGTTACAATCGCTCCACCTAGAGCAAGTGACCCCGTGTCACCCATAAAAACTTTTGCAGGATGGGCATTGAAGACTAAAAAGCCTAACACTGCCCCGACTACAGCAACTGAGAAAATCGCAACATCATATTGTGATTGATTCCATGCTAAAACTGCAAATGCCCCAAATGCGATAGCAGCAGTTCCTGAAAGAAGTCCATCTAAACCGTCTGTTAAATTTACTGCATTAGATCCCCCAACTAGCATAAAGACAACAAGAATCACATAACCCCAGCCAAGGTCAAAAGAAAATTCAGTTCCCGGGACTACAATCTCAGTGGAAAAACCATATTGTGTATAAACTAAATAAAAAATAGCTGCGATCATAATCTGACCTAGTAATTTCTGTTTAGATGTTAAACCAAGATTTCGCTTCATCACCACTTTAATAAAATCATCGAGAAATCCTAATAAACCATATCCCAGTGTCACAAAAAGCAACAAATACATTTCAACGCTGAGCTCTGAAAATTTCCCGGTCATCACAAGCGTTGTAATGATAATTGAAAAAATGATCATTACTCCTCCCATTGTAGGAGTACCGGATTTTTTTTGATGTGATTTTGGTCCTTCTTCACGAATACTTTGCCCGAATTTCAATCTTCTTAGGAATGGAATAAAGACAGGAGAGAGTAATACACTGATTAAAAAGCCCATCATGATTGTAAATAAGATCACTTGTTCTATCATGCTATTCCCGCCCTTCTCTTACTAGCATGAATTTTACGGAATAATCATATGATAGTAATTTTAGATTATGTTTTTGTGCTTTATAGTATTTCATTATTATCAACTTCTCTTTCTGTTCCTATATTACTTATCTTTATGTTGTCCTTTGAAACTAATTCCCTAATTGCTTTAACTGCAATTTCTCGGTCATCAAAATCAAACGTTTCATTGCCTATTTGCTGATACGTTTCATGTCCTTTGCCTGCTATAAGAACAACATCGCCCTTTCTAGCATTCGCGACTGCAAAAAAGATCGCCTGTTCTCGATTCACGATTGAATGATAATATTTCCCAGTTACCCCTTTTTCCATATCACCTAAAATGGACATCGGGTCTTCACTACGTGGATTATCAGATGTAAAAATAGGTTCATTACTATATTTAGTTGCAATTTCAGCCATAAGAGGTCTTTTCGTTTTATCACGATCTCCCCCACAACCTACCACTGAAAAAACCTTACCTTCAGCAAACTGTCTTATTGTCAATAAAACATTTTCAAGACTATCTGGTGTATGAGCATAATCTACAATAACAGTGAAGTTCTGACCGGCGTCAACCACCTCAAATCGGCCTCGTACACCTTCCATTTCTTCAATCGCAGCGATTATTGTATGTAAGTCAATTTTAGAAACCAGAGTAGCTGATACTGCAGCTAAAATATTATAAATACTGAATTTTCCTACCATGTTGATATGGACGGTTTTCGTATCAAGAGGAGTAACTAAGTCAAATTTCGTCCCACGAGCAGTCATCACGATGTTTTTAGCCATTACATCTGCAGTATGATCAATACCATAAGTAAAAACTTTTGCAGATGTCATTTTTATAAACTCTTCAGTTGCACGTTCATCTGAATTTAAAACGGCGTACTTGGCTTTGTCATGGTGAAATGTATTGCCTAATTGTGCAAAAAGTAAGCCCTTTGCAAATTGATAAGCTTCCATTGTTTCATGATAATCAAGATGATCTTGAGTTAAATTGGTGAAAACAGCAACGTCAAAATCACAGCCGTGGATGCGTCCCTGATGTAATGCATGAGATGAAACCTCCATCATTGCATGAGTTACCCCTTTGTCTAGCATTTCCTTAAAGGTTCTATGTAGAGTTAAGCTTTCAGGTGTTGTATTTTTAACGCTATATTGCTCTTCGTCTATTTTTATGTACATCGTTCCAATAAGCCCCGTCTTTTTAGAAGCTTTGTTTATTATTTTTTCAATAATATGTGTCGTTGTTGTTTTTCCATTTGTTCCAGTAACTCCGATTAAATGGAGAGCTTGAGTAGGTTGGCCGTAGAACACATCTGCTAAAACAGCCATGGCTCTTTTGGTGTCCTTTACAATAATAACTGGTACACTCACATCGAGTGGCTTTTCTGAAAGTATTGCTGCTGCACCCTTAAGTACTGCTTGATGAGCATAATCGTGTCCATCAACCGTAAATCCGTTAATACAGATAAATAAACTACCCTCTTTTACAACACGCGAATCCATTTCAATTGAATTAATTTCAGGATTAGCATCAATTTGTAATGAAAGTTCATGCAAATATGTAAGTAAAGCTTCTAGCTTCATCTTCACCAAATCCTCTCACCTATCTCGGTTTATGTGAAGAACTCTTGATTGTCTTCATCATTTTTTAAACGTACAGTTCTTATTCTAGCTTAATTAAGAAAAAAGAGCTATAAAAGCTTGTTTGAAAATACGATTATCCACCTTACTTTTCTCTAAAAAGATGTATTTTGCTCACTCAACTTTGTTATTATCTGCAAAAAAACAAAAGAAGCGTGACATCGCTCGCGAAAAATAGCAAATGCCATGCTTATTTTTGTTGAATCCTTTTAGTCCTCTTTGCTCTTCGTCTTATCTTCACCAAGATATAAGCGTAGTGTTGAACCTTCTTTCACTTTTACCCCTTCAGCAGGAGATTGTTGAACAACAACTTCTCCTTCTCCAGCAACATCAAGTTTCAAGTTAACCATTTGCTCAATGATCTCATGTTTTGACAACCCTAAAACATTCGGTACTTCGACTAATTTTGTGTCCAACCACCGGTATTCTTTTTCAAGCTGGCCCTTGCGTGGTTTTACACCTAATTCTGGTAAACTATCTCTCATAATGTTCCCAACAATTGGTACCGCGACTGTTCCACCGAATTGGGTTATTCCTTTAGGATTATCAACTGCAACATACACAACAATTTGCGGATCATCAGCTGGTGCAAAACCTACAAATGAAACAATGTGGTTATTCTTCATATACACGCCATCTTTTACTTTTTGTGCTGTTCCCGTTTTTCCACCTACACGATAACCATCTACAAATGCATTCCGACCAGATCCTTTTGCAACAACACTTTCTAATGCATAACGGATTTCTTTTGAGGTTTCTTCTGAAATGACCTTTCTTTTCGCTTCTGGAGTTCGTCTACTAATTACTTCTCCAGTTATAGGATCCAACCATTCTTTTGCAATAAATGGTGTGTATAGAGTACCCCCGTTTACCGCAGCCGACACTGCTGCGACTTGCTGAATAGGTGTGACGGATACACCTTGACCAAAAGCTGTTGTTGCTTGCTCAAGTGGTCCGACTCGATCTATGTTAAACAAGATCCCTTTACCTTCCCCTTGAAGATCAATCCCTGTTTTCTCCCCAAAACCAAAGTTCTTAATATACTTAAAAAGCGTTTCTTTTCCCAGACGATCACCTAATTCAACAAATCCAGGGTTACATGAGTTTTGGACTACCTCTAGAAAGGTTTGATGACCATGTCCACCTTTCTTCCAACATCTCAGTCTAGTACCAGACACTTCAACAGATCCTTTGTCAGTGAATGTGTCTTTTTGTAAATTAACCTTTTGTTCCTCTAATGCCGCAGCTAAAGTAATAATTTTAAAAGTGGATCCAGGCTCGTACGTACTCCAAACAGGTAAATTACGATTGAAAACCTTTGAATCAACCTCTTGAAAATTAGCAGGATCAAAGTCTGGTCGACTCGACATTGCCAATATTTCACCGTTTTTAGGGTTCATCGCAATCGCAATAATTGCATCAGGGTTATACATAGCTTCGGCATTCTCCAATTCACGCTCTAGGATTGTTTGAACACGTGAATCAATCGTAAGTTTTAAATTCATCCCATCAACAGGAGCTGTATAATCATCTGCTTCATCTGGCATTCTCTTGCCTTTAGCATCCGAATAAAATTTCACGTATCCCTTTTCACCTTGAAGTTGTTTGTCATAATAAGACTCTAAACCTAGTAATCCTTGATTATCGATACCTGCGAAACCAAGCACGTGCGACAAATAACTGCCAAATGGGTAGTGTCGTTTTGAATCCTCTGCTATGTAAACTCCTTTTAAATCGAGTGCTCGTACTTCTTTTGCTTTTTCATGGGTTATTTTACGACCTTCTCCATCAATTCGTTGTATGGAAACCGACTTTGTAAGATACTCATATGCTTTTTCCTTTGACATATTAAGAATTCCAGCTAGTTTCTCAGCAGTGTCTGCGGGATCTTTCACTTGCCGTGGCACTACATAAATCGTTGGGGCACTCTTATTCGTTGCAAGCTCCACACCATTTCGATCTAAAATTTCACCACGCTCAGGTTCAAACGGAATATTCCGGCTCCATAAATCTTTCGCCCCTGCAGTTAATGTGTTACCTAAGAAAAATTGAACATATCCTAAACGGATGTCAATAATTAAAAAAATTAAGAAACCAAACAGTAAGGTAACAGCTAATCTCTTTCTAACGGTTACATTTGAAACCCGCATATACTCATACTCCCCCTTGATTAGGCTCGTTCAAATATATGCTTGTACACTTCCAAATAGAACAAGTAAAAAGGGACAGGCAAGATCATACCTTCTTTCAATATCTATACAGAAAAAATGCCCCGACTTATATCAAGGGCACTCACGATTTTCATTTACTCAGTCTCAGACTCAGCTTTGTCTTCTTGTTTTTGTGAATTTTCATCTCTCTCAGTGGTCTGCATGGTAATGTTCAAAACATCACCTTTTTTCAACTGAGTATCCTTTGTTATCGATTGTTTTACTACATATCCATGTCCAGAATACTTCACTTCCAAATCAAGAAGTGCTGATAGTTTCATTACATCTCGTTTAGACCAACCTATTAGATCAGGGATTTTAATAGAATCTGACGTTTGGACAAGAACCCGTTCATTTGCAATAATACTTGTCCCTTTGTCAGGAAATTGAGAAATAACTTCCTGGCCATTTCCTAAAATGGTTACCTTTAAATTCAAGGATTCTAGTTGTTTTGTTACATCTCCAACTTTATTCCCAACGTATGAGGCTAATTCTTCGCCTTGTTTCGTTTCGGTTTGTTTTGTTTTCTTCTCTATTTCCTCTGACGGCTGAATGTGAAGATATTGAAGACTATTTTTCATTACCGTATTAAATACCATTGAAACAGGCGTAGATCCTGCTTTTCCTTTGAGCTTTGGCTTTTGAACAGCGACGTAGACTAGAAGTTCAGGATTCTCTTTTGGTGCCATTCCCAGGAAGGAGAAAACGTGATTGTCTGCACCTGTTAAGTAACCGCCTTTAGGATTTGCTATTTGAGCTGTACCTGATTTACCCGCTACTTCATACCCTTCGATACGGTAAGGTTTTCCTGTCCCTTTTTCAGAGCTCACAACTGTTTCCAAAATATTAAGCACTTCTTTTGAAGTATTTTCAGATATTGGTTGTCCAATAACTTCTGGTTTTTGTTGTTTAACGACTTCGTTATCATCTGTATCGACTATTTTGTCAATAACATAAGGCTTCATCATTTTTCCACCGTTTGCAATCGCTGTAGCGGCTTGAATTTGTTGAATCGGTGTAATCGCAATACTTTGTCCAAAAGCAGTGGATATTTTGTCACCTTCTGTTTTGAAGTTGATGGTACTTCCGGCTTCATTAGGTAAATCAATTCCTGTTTTTTCTTGAAAACCAAATTTGTTAAAGTACTGGTACAATCGATCAGTACCAAGCTTTTCTTTTGCAATGATTGAAAATGCAACATTCGACGATCGCTGTACACCCTCATTATACGTAATAGGGCCCCAGCCTGTTTTATTGTGATCCCTGATTATTCTAGGTCCAACAGTGAAAGACCCCGACAAAAAGGTGTCATTGCCATTATAAACCCCTTCTTCGATCGCAGCTGCTAATGTAAAGATTTTCATTGTGGACCCTGGTTCAAAAGGATACGCTACTGCATCATTGTAGTAGTAGCCAATATCTCGTGTGTTAGGATCAAAGCCTGGTCGTTGACCCATCGCAAGGATTTTACCCGTTTTAGGATCTGCAACAATTCCAATAATCTTCTCTGGTTCATATTCCTTTACAACTTGATTCATAGCATCTTCTAAAAACGTTTGGATTTTTTGGTCAATCGTTAAATAGACGTCTGAACCGTTTTTCGGTGGCGTTATCTCTTCATTACCGTTAGGAAGTTTCCATCGATAACGATCTTGCTCGTACTTTAAAAATCCATCTTCTTCAACTAGGTATTTCTCAAGACTTTTTTCGATTCCCATCATACCTTTGGTAACTCCGTCTTCGTCTTGTTTTTGAGCATAACCAATTAAGTGTGAAGCAAAGACACCATTAGGGTAAAAACGTTTAGTATCACGCATAAACCCTATTCCTGGTAATTTTAAATCGGCAATCTTTTGTTTAATGGAGTGACTAATATCGCGACCAGCTGAACCAAACTCCACTTGTTTTGCCTCTTTTGTTAAGATTTTTTCGACTTCGCTAACTTCCATCTCGAGAAGTGGCGCAAGCTTTTGAGCTGTTTCCTGGGGATCCACTACATGTTGCGGGTTATCAGCATCTGTTGTTAATGTATCGTCAAGAACTGCTCTAACAGTATAAGACGACGTATCCTCGGCAATGACTTCACCACGGCGGTCTAGGATAGAGCCTCTGTTAGCTTCAATTGTCCTCTGATTTTCGTATTGTTGCTCAGCCTTTGCCGCTAAAGCTTCTCCATGAACCGTCCCTGTAGCTTGTATATAGAAAAAACGTGCAATTAAGATAAAAAAGAGCAATGCAAATATTAAAGATAATAATGCTGCTCCTCTGTTCATATTTGTATTTTTTTTTGTTAGATTAGACATCCTAATCAATCCTGTACAGTTTTTACATTATTTTGATCTAATGTAAGACCAAGCTGCTTCGCTTTTTCCCAAATTCGGTCATATGTACTGAGTTCTTCAACTTGTACATGTAAGTCACTATTTACTTTCAGTTGATCTTCAATTTTCGCTTCTGTTTTTTGAATTTCAATGCTTGTCTCGTAAACGGCAAAGCTATTTGAAACAACTTTTACTGAACCTATTAATAAAAGTGATACAAAAAGGACGATTAACACCTTTTCCCCGAGTGTTACCGATGCTCTTCTTTTTATAACGACCGTTTGCTGCTTTTCTGTACTTTGCTGATGTTGTTCCTGCTGTTGTTGCTGTAACTTCATTGCTAAATTACTCATACATATAACCTCCTTCTTAAATGTCTGCTAGCTTATTTTAATTTCTCTGCTATTCTTAGTTTTGCTGAACGTGCACGTTTGTTTTCTTCTACCTCTTCTTCTGACGGTCCTATTGGTTTTCTCGTAATAATTTTTATTTCGGGCTGATATTCGTAAGGTAAAAATGGCATATTAGAAGGAATTTCTGGAGTGTCTGCAGCTTGTTTAAATGCAGACTTGCAAATTCGATCTTCTAAAGAATGAAACGTGATCACACTTACACGACCATGTGGGTTCAAAATTTCAATTGCTTGCCCAATCGCCTCTTCAAAAACTTTCAACTCATCGTTTACAGCAATTCGAATCGCTTGGAAAATCCGTTTAGCAGGGTGTCCACCTTTTCTTCTTGCGGGTGCGGGTATTGTTTCTTTTATAAGTTCGACTAGTTCACCAGTTGTTTTTATCGGCTGGATGGCTCTAGTTGCTTCAATTTTTCTAGCAATTTGCTTTGAAAATTTTTCTTCACCATATAAAAAGAAGATTTTCACAAGTGCTTGATAGGACCACTCATTTACGACATCGTAAGCAGATACTGTGGCATTTTGATCCATTCTCATATCAAGAGGTGCATCATGGTGATAGCTAAATCCTCTCTCTGGTGTATCAAGTTGTGGAGATGAAACTCCTAAGTCAAATAAAACGCCATCTACTTTTTCTATACCGAGTTCTCCAAGACTTTCTTTTAAGTAGCGAAAATTGCTTTTTATAAAGGTAACTTGACCTTCATATTCTGCTAGCTTTTCTTTTGCGTGTGCTAAGGCAACATCATCTTGATCAAATGCATAAAGTCTTCCTTCTTTTGAGAGTTGCGATAGTATGTATGTGCTATGACCTGCTCCACCAAGTGTGCAATCTACATATACACCATCTTCTTTAATATTTAATCCATCTACTGTTTCTTTTAGTAAAACTGTTTTATGTTCAAACAATGCTGTAACCACCTTTTTTTATCGTCTTAAGTTAGAATGAACGCTAGTCCTTTTAGAAAAGTATTTACCTTCATTGTGCTCACAGAAGAAGATTATATATCAAAATCAATCATATTTTCAGCGATTTCTTCAAAAGAATCTTCTTGTTCAGCAACATATTTTTCCCAATTAGACTGACTCCATAACTCAATCCGATTTGAAACGCCGATCACAACGCATTCTTTTTCTAGTTTTGCATACTGCAAAAGCGGTGATGCGATATTTACACGACCTTGCTTATCTAGCTCACATTCAATTGCTCCAGAAAAGAAAAACCTTGTAAATGCACGTGCATCTTTCTTTGTTAAAGGGAGTGCTTTTAGTTTCTCTTCGATGACTTTCCATTCACTCATGGGGTAGCCAAAAAGACAAGAATCAAGACCTCTAGTGAGGACAAACGTTTCTCCAAGCCCATCTCTAAACTTAGAAGGCACGATCATACGGCCTTTAATATCGATGGTGTGATGGTATTCTCCCATGAACATGCTCGGTGTCCCCACTTTCTTTCCCTATCTCACCACTTTCCCCCACTTATCTCCACTTCCTATTTTACACTCTTTGAAAACAAAAAAAAACCCTGTATTTACAGGATTTTTAAAAAAGTTTACTTTAAATTTTGACAAGTTTATGCTTTCCATTAAAGGAATATGACAAGTTTGTCAATTCTCCAACAAATTCCGGGCCGAATTTGTTGAGATAGTAATATATATTCCAAATTCTTTCTTGTGGTTGCGCATTTGGGTTAAGTGACATTTCAATTCTTCGATACGTTGATAATTCCCCTTCATGTTTCTCTCTTAAACGCTTTTCAACTGCCTTATGAAGAAAATCTAATTGATGTTGGATAAATGCAGCATTCTTTTCTAGCAATGGCTCCAAATTTGAATCAACTGTTAGTGCTGCATCGACAAGTTTTTGGTGAATTGCCGCAACCTCACTTTTTGCTTCCTTCACCAGGGGTTCCATTTCAACTGGAGCTACATTTTTTAAGTATTCTTCACGAATAATTTCTAGCTTGTTCTCTAGAACTAGTTCTAGAGATAGTGAGATATCAGTCATTTCCCGTTCAATTGATCGTTCCAAAATCGTTAGGTTAAGTCTAGGTAGGACTGGGGGCATTTTAAATCCAAAAAGGGAAAAGGTGTTTTTGAATTCAGCCCAATAGTTGATTTCTCCTGGCCCCGCAATAAAAGCGAGTGTAGGAAATAAGTATTCTTGCATAAGCGGCCTCGTGACAACATTATTACTAAGTTTTTCAGGTGTCTCAGCTGCAATTTGGTGTAATTCATGCTTTTTGAATGATACATTTAAGTCAGGAACAAAAAAAACCTCCTCATCTACTCGTTCCATGAGGAATCTCTTTTTGCTATCATGAAAAAATAGATTTGCACTCGTATTATGCATGTCAACAATTGGGTTATAGTGATAAGTCTGCATTAATTTTTGCTGAGTGAGAACGTCGTTACTGATATGGTGATTTTTTTCAATAAGTTCTGTAAAAAAATCCTTTTCAAGCTGCCTTAATTGATGATCTCCTGAGTTAATCAATACAAGTCCTTGATCTTTAAAGAGATTCATTATAAGTTCTTCGAAAAACTGAACGTATGTTGTCGAGCGTTCGATACAACATTCTAGCTGCTGTAACAATTCATTTGTATAATCACTTTCACCGTAAGTCTCAATCACTTGTTTTACCCATTCTAAGCAAACTTTGCGATCTAAGGCTATTTCTGAAACAGGAATCTTAGGTTCTACAGCCTGTTTAATTGTCGATTTTTTAACTAGGTTGTTTTTTTCTACAAAAACATGATTAATCTCTAGAAAATCGTGATCTTCCCCAGCAATCCAAAAAACAGGGATTACAGGAATGTTTAGCTTCTCTTCTTGCTCTTTTGCTAAGGTGATAATTGAGATAATTTTATGTATTGTATATAACGGTCCTGTTAATACTCCCGCTTGCTGCCCACCAATAACGACAGTGCTGTTAGAATTTCTTAGTTTTTCAATACTTTTAATGGTTTCAGGATGAGTTTCAGAAAATCGTTTGTTGTACTGTAATAAGTAATTTGCAAGCTTTTCACGCTGAAAGGATCGGCTTTGCAAGTCTATTGCTCTTTGCTTAAAAACATCAGTGGAATGAATATTATAATCGAAAAAAAGTTCATTATGTAAGGTGTTTTTATATAAATCAGTTAAGAATAAATTAGAAGAATTCAGGGAGAGTTCTATAATCTCCATATAGGTAACTTCCTTTCTCTCGGTTATGTTGCTTCCGAGAAAAGTATAGCACTTTCTTTCATGAAACAAAAAAACTTTGCCTAGGATGGATTAAGAAAGATTTTGTTGGACAATTCCGGATGCTATCCCAATGATCGTTAGCAACAAATAACCAAAGATGAAAAGGAAGAATGAAAAACGCCAAGTTCGCTTTGTTACTCGTTTCCAGGAAACATTGTTTGCTTTTTTGTAGTCTATGTATAAGAAGATGAGCGTGAGTATGAGTAAAGAGAAAACAATATGTAGAGTGAACGAGCGTTGAAAAATGGTGATAAGTTGAAAGTGAACGGCAACGATAAAAATAAATGTAGATAGATCAGCTGTCCATAAAAATTTTTTCTTCTTACTTTTGACTTTTATAGATAAGAGTAAATAGAAAAAAGGTAAGCTTAAAAAAGGAATCATAACGAGTACAGAGATAAACCATATCCACAAATTCATCATTCTTCCCCTACCTCAAGGCCTTTTATGGCATGAAATAAAAATGTACTGTGTGGCACCTGGAGGTTAAGGCGTTTCGCTTCTCTAAGGACATAACCTACAATTGCCTCAACTTCTGTTTGTTTTTTTGCTTGAACATCTTTGTACATGGAAGATTGATTTTTAGCTGTTACTTCACAAATTGTTACCACATGATTCCAGAACATTTCTTTGTTTTTTAGCTCCAAAACGACGAACACTTCCTCGAATAGGGCTCTAAGTATTACCTTATAATATTCATTTTCAATAAGTGCACCATTTTTCACATGTAATAATGCAGTTAAAGGATTGATGGTTGCATTAACGATAAGTTTCTCAGCCATCATTTCATACCAATTTTCTTCATATTTAAAAGGAAATGAAGGAATTTGATCATTTAAAATGCTATGAATGAATTGATGATTGGGTTCATTGTAAGAGGCGAATTTTGATTGACCGATTCCTGTTTGCTCTACAGTATGATCATTCATACGCATGGCACCATGCTCAACGACACCTATTAGTAGTCGATGATGAGAAAGTTTCGGGAGGTATTTCAGATGATCCATTCCATTTTGTAAAAATAGAATCGTTTTAGACGGACTGTTTTGAAGTCTTTCAATGATTGATTGGAGATGATACTGCTTAACCGTAACAACGAGAAACTCTTCTTCGTAGCTTGGATGTTGTTTGGCCTGAAGTGAGGTATGAAGAATTTCCCCATCTCGAACTAAGCTCAATCCTTTTTCCCTGATAACACTCGCTTGGGCCTCACCTTTTGTATAGAGTGTTACTGAATGTTTTCTAGATAAGTAATAACTAAATAGTAAGCCAATTGCACCTGAGCCAATAACACCTATTTTCATGTTCATTCCCCTATTCACTCTTTCTAGCTCTACTATATCAAACTATTTTTACAAATATCCACAAACTCGATTTCTACACTAAAAAAGCTAGAGAAAATTCTCTAGCTTTTTTCTTAAACTGGATATACCGGATGTTTTCTCTGTCCTAATGGTAATACCTTTGTTTCGTACTGTTCAAAACGAGTAATCAATTCAGTTCTAAGATCATTTGCAGCAACAATATCATCGACAATCATTTCAGAAGCAAGCTTATATATGTCGATGTGCTCTTTATATTCTTGCTGTTTTTCAATTACAAATTGCATACGCTCTTTCGGGTCTTCAATTTCATTTATTTTGTTGGAGTAAACAGCGTTCACAGCGGCTTCCGGACCCATTACCGCAATTTGTGCGGTCGGCAACGCAATGCAGCAGTCAGGTTCAAACGCGGGACCTGCCATTGCATATAGACCTGCTCCATATGCTTTTCGAACGATGACTGATATTTTTGGTACAGTAGCTGAGCTCATCGCCGCGATCATTTTAGCGCCATGACGAATGATTCCCGCACGTTCCACCTTTGTTCCAATCATAAATCCAGGTACATCAGCCAGGAACAAGAGGGGGATATGAAATGCATCACAAAGTGTTATGAATTTCGCAGATTTATCTGCTGAATCAACAAATAAGACGCCACCTTTTACCCTTGGCTGATTGGCAATAATCCCAACAACTTTTCCATCTATTCTAGCGAGCCCAGTAATCAATTCAGGAGCAAATAACTTTTTAATTTCAAAAAAACTACCTTCATCAATTAGTGCACCAATACATTCATACATGTCAAATGGCGCATTCTGATTTTCTGGAACAATTTCACTTAATGATCTTCCACTTATCGGTGATACAGATGAAACTGGTGCTGTCTTTTCTTGGAAATTTCGAGGGAAGTAGCTTAAGTAACGGCGCGCTTCACTTATCGCTTCTTCCTCTGATTTAGCCAAGATATCTCCACAACCACTCACAGAACAGTGCATTCTTGCACCACCCATTTCTTCAAGGCTTACTTTTTCACCGATAACCTTTTCGGCCATCCTAGGTGAACCTAAATACATAGATGCATTTCCATCAACCATGATGACAATGTCACAGAAAGCTGGGATATAGGCTCCTCCAGCTGCTGATGGACCAAATAACAGACAAATTTGAGGAATCATTCCCGAGAGCTTCACTTGATTGTGAAAGATTTTTCCTGCACCTCTTCGATTAGGAAACATATCAATTTGATCGGTAATTCTTGCACCAGCAGAATCAACTAAATATAAAAGTGGTACTCTTAATTTTTCTGCAGTTTCTTGAATACGAATGATTTTTTCTACCGTTCTTGCACCCCAAGAACCGGCTTTAATCGTAGAATCATTTGCCATGACACATACAGTTTGTCCATTGATTTTACCTGTAGCCGTAACAACTCCATCAGCAGGTAAATCCCCCGCTTGGTTGTTCGCAAATTTAGCGTCCTCTGTATATTGACTATTATCAAATAATCTATTTAGTCGCTCGCGAACGAACAGCTTATTTTGTGTTTTTAGTTTTTCATGATATTTTTCATGTCCGCCAGAATCAATATCCGCAATTTTTTCAGCTAACTGACGTTCAAGCTCTTCTGTTTTAAGCATATCTGTTATCCCTCCAATCACACTGATAAAACGATTAATACATCGCCTTCGTTTACAAAATCACCAATTACAACCTTTACTTCTTGAACGGTACCATTTGATTGGCACTCAACAGGTATTTCCATTTTCATTGATTCTAAAATGGTAACATCCTGCCCAACTTGCACCTCTTGACCTTGCTCTACCAAAATAGTTAAAACAGTTCCAGCCATACTTGCTTTGATTTCTACCATGTTATATTCCTCCATTCATGATGTATATAAGATGTTTTTTGTATTAAATACTTGGAGCTCCGTTGACTTTCTTTCCATTTAAAAAAGATGTGGTGTAGTACCCCTCTTGAAATGATGAATCTCCTAGAATGTTGATGAATAATGGTAAATTTGTTTTAACTCCTTCAATTTCCACTTGAGTTAAGTAGTTTTTCGCCTTTTCAATTGCCTTTGTTCGATTGTCATCATGAACGATTACTTTTGCAAGTAATGGATCATAAAAAGGCGTTACACTATTTCCCTCTGTGTAGGCTTGATCGATAATGACTCCATCAAAATGAGGATATGAAAAAGCTGTGATTTTTCCTGGTGATGGTAAAAATTTAACAGGATCCTCTGCATAAATTCTAAATTCTATGGCATGCCCAAGGTGGTCAATCTCATCCTGTTGTAAAGGAAGTTTTTCACCACTTGCAATTAAAAGCTGCCACTTTACTAAATCAAGGCCTGTCACCATTTCAGTTACTCTATGTTCGACTTGTAACCTTGTATTCATTTCTAGAAAATAAAAATTTTCCTTTTCATCAACAATGAATTCGATGGTGCCTGCATTTACATAATTCACCGATTTTGCAGCTAGTAGTGCAGCGTCACACATTTTTTGTCTTGTTTTTTCCGTTAATAACGGAGAAGGAGATTCTTCAATTACCTTCTGATTTCTGCGTTGAATTGAGCAGTCTCGTTCAAATAAATGAACGATGTTTCCATACTGATCACCAAATAACTGAATCTCTACATGTCTAGCATCACTTATAAACTTTTCAATAAATACCTTTTCATTTCCAAAGTAAGCTTTTGCTCTTCCCTTCGTCGTTTGAAAGGCATTCACTAAGGAAGCTTCATCTTCACAGCGTTGCATGCCGATTCCACCACCACCACCGGATGCCTTGAGCATTACTGGATATCCAATCTCACTAGCCAAGAGACATGCTTGTTCGACTGTATCAGTACTTTTTTCAGTTCCAGGAACAACAGGAACTCCCGCTTCCACCATTGTAGCTCTTGCGGCAACCTTATCGCCCATCAGTGATAAAACATCGGATTTCGGACCGATAAAGGTAATTCCTTTCTCTTCGACTGCTTTGGCAAAAGATGCATTCTCTGAAAGAAAACCATAGCCTGGATGAATGGCATCTGCTCCTTCTCGAACTGCAATATCCAATATGACCTCTGTTTGCAAATACGACTTAGCAACAGGAGGCTCTCCAACTCGAAATGCAATAGTTGCTTCCTTGACATAAGGAAGATCCTTGTCAGCATCCGAATAAATAGCGATCGTCTCAATTCCGAGTTCATGACACGTTTTTAAAATACGATGTGCAATTTCACCCCGGTTTGCAATTAATACCTTTTTCAATCCTTCTTCCCTCCCCTTAATAAGCGCAAGCACTTTGTTAGAAGACATAGGTCCACTATTAGGATTTCTACATATTTTTTAATATTCCTCCTCCTAACTGAAAACGCTTTCTGAATTTATTTTCAACTAGCCTATCTCATGATATAATGAAGTTATAAAAATTTTAATAAGATTTTGTTTTTTCTATTTAATAATTTAAGGAATTCGTAATAACTTTAAACTTCTAGGAGGAATGACAAATGTACAAGGTTGAAAGATTGTTAGTGAACTATAAAACATTAGAAGAATTTAAAAAATTCAGGGAATACGGGATTCAAGAATTATCGATGTTAGAGGATCTTCAAGAAAATTTTATTGAAAATGACAGCGACTCACCATTTTACGGAATCTATTTCGGGGATAAGTTAGTTGCGCGAATGAGTTTATATAAAGTGGATGCAAAATATGATCAATATTTTGACCCTAAACAAGATTATTTAGAGCTATGGAAGTTAGAAGTGTTACCTAACTATCAACGAAAAGGCTATGGCGATGCACTTGTAAACTTTGCAAAATCATTTGGACTCCCAATTAAAACAAATCCAAGAGTTAAGTCTGAAGAGTTTTGGTCAAGAATGAACTTTGAAGCTGTTAAATATGACATGGACCGCGACAAAGGAGAAAACCCACTGATTTGGTATCCTGCTAGTATTTTAGAACAATCGGATCAGTCAGAGTCAGCTTAACATATCGCAACCAGAAAAAGACCGCACATAGTGTGGTCTTTTTCTGGTTGCAGAACTTTTTAAATTAGCTGATTATATTCTATTTTTCTACTCTCTCTAAGTTTCCATTTCGATCCATTTGAAACTTTACTTTTCGATTTCTTTCATCTTCTTGCAGAACAACCATTTTTCTTGCACGATCCATCAATTCAGTGAGTGCATGATAATCCTCTTCAACCACTTGTAAATGATTCACAAGCGATTGTTTTTCTTGGATAAGTTTTTCAACTTTCTTTTCTAACCCAATAACTTTTTCGCACAATTCTTCATTTTCAAGTTGTATATCTTGAGAAGTTGAATCATTTTCAAACTGCTGAAGAAATTGAATCACATCATTCAGTGACAGAGCAGCGGATTGTTCTGAATGTGCCACAGCAACTTCGATTTTCAATTCTGGCTCATTCTCCACATTTGACTGAACGGGTTGCTTTCTACCTTCTTTTCGCTGCTTTTTTGCTAATTCAATTCCTGTTTTATACTGCTTTCTTACATGTGAATTCCATCGAAAGCCGCAAGCAGCAGCTGTTCTTGATAATTTGCGCCCCACTTCTTCAAAAGCAGCTAACTGTGTTCCGCCATCACGAATATGCCTTAATACCACTTCGGCTAGCAACAAATCTTCATCTTGTGTCCATGCATCTTGTCGAGTAGTAGTCATCTTCCATCCCTCCATAGTCACTTTTTGTACATATATATGCGACTGATAGAGTAGATAGACTAATTACACGGCTGCAGTTTATGTAACTATTTTATTCTGTTAATAAAGGAATCTACGGCTTTATGATGTTCTTCACTAACCCAAAGCTCTGCACACTGATCAATCTCAGCGATCATTTTTTCCTTTAACCCTTTTTGTACCCATTCCTTTATTTTGACTTTTTTATAAGCCCCTAGTACTGAGGGGTGTTTTACAAGAGAATTCTCTATAAACTGATAAGCGTCTTGGCGAAATGTTTCTTGTTGAAACACTTCATGAATAAAACCTTGTCGGATTCCATCTTCAGTTGTGAATTTATTCGCAGAAGTTAGTAGTAACAGCGCTTTGTCGTATGCTAATTTTTCAAATAGCATCGTTGCTCCGCCCCAACCAGTTGTAATGGCCAAATTCCCCTGAATAAAACCCATTTCAATATCAGCTTTTGCCAACCTTATATCACAAGCCGTAGCAATTTCACAGCCACCACCCAAAGCCATTCCACCCAGTAAAGCAAAGGTCGGTATAGGTAATGTCATTACCTTATATAATACCTCACCCATACTCGATAGCATTTTAAAGGCTTCTTCTTTAGTTTTCAAATCGTGAAATGCTTTAATATCGCCCCCAGAGCAAAATGCACGCTCTCCTTCCCCTGTAATGACAACTGCTCTAATTCGATGCGGATGGTCGTTTATGTACTCAATATGTTTCTTCAACTCTTCAATTGTTTCAAAATCAATTGCATTATGTTTTTCAGGTCTATTTATTTTTAGTTCATATATTCCATTGCCTTTTTCTGTAAGGATTACTTTTCTCATTTTTCCAAACACCCAATCTAAGCAAGAGTATACATCCTATGAAAATCATAACGATTTTTAACCAAAATTAAAAGCGTAAGGAAATGAATCCTTACGCTCCATAAGTACGAAAAAATCGTTCTTATTATTTGCTGACAACTTCTCTACCCTTGTATTGTCCGCAAGCTTTACATACACGGTGAGCTAATTTCACTTCACCGCAGTTTGGGCAGTCTACCATACCAGGCACTTGTAATTTAAAGTGAGTACGACGTAGTCTTTTTCTTGTTTTAGAAGTTCTTCTAAATGGTACAGCCATTATTCCCACCTCCTTAAAGAGCATTACATTTTAATGAAGCCGGTCAAACCGGGTTCTTCTTTTGTTAAGAAACTAAATCAATTAGTCTTCTTTTCCGAAGAATTTCGCCAGATCTGCAAGCCTTGGATCGACCTTGTTATTCTGATCTTCTTCAGAAATAACTTCCCAGTCTTTCCCTGCTTGAGGAGCAGCTCCTTCTTCTTCAGTCACATTATCACAAAATACCTGCATTGGAATTTCTAATAAGAGAATTTCTTTAATAATCGGGGTTAAGTCAACGACATCCCCTTCTATTTGATGAAGATCCTCTTCACTATCAAATTCTGCTGGTTTTAATAAAAATGTTTCGGTTGTATCAATTGAGTACGGATAGTGAACATCCACTAACGTTCTAGAACAAGGAAGAACCAATGAACCTGAAAGATTTAAGTGAAAGGTAACCTTTGAATGACTAACGTCAGCTCTTCCAGTTACTTTAACAAAGGTAAGATCACGCAATTCAGAGTGAGCTTTTGTTAATTCGCTCAAATCAATTTCTTCGTCGATTATAAAGTCCTTACTTTGTAATTGATGTAATTGTCCAATCGTCCATTTCAACATGTATCACCTCAATGCAACAAAGGTAATTATAGCTTTCGCAATAATATTTGTCAATATTTTTTCTTTACACTATAATGTAGGCAGCATCTATACTCTACCATGTTTTTAACAAAATACAAAATGAGTGGTGGTGAAAGTTTGAAAGCACTTGGAGTGGTTGTTGAATACAACCCATTTCACAATGGACATCTTTATCATTTACAACAATCCGTTAAGGAAACGGACGCTGATGCTGTGGTTGCTGTGATGAGTGGAAACTTCCTGCAACGCGGTGAGCCTGCACTTGTTTCAAAGTGGACAAGAACCAAAATGGCACTTCTCGGTGGTGTTGATGTTGTAGTTGAGTTACCTTATGCTTTTGCGACTCAAAAAGCTGAAATCTTCGCATCAGGAGCTGTTAGTTTATTAGAGTCCTTAAAATGTGACTCCCTCTGTTTTGGAAGTGAACTCGGGGAGATTGAACCATTTTTACATACCTATGAACATATTCAAAACCACCTGGACTCCTACAACAAACTCATTAAAGAAAACATGAAATTAGGAGTAAGCTATCCAAAGGCATCCTCTCTAGCTTTTCAGGAAATCGCAACAAATCAACAAGTCATTGATTTGTCTTTACCAAATAACATATTGGGATTTCATTATGTAAAGGCTATGATTGTTCAAAAAACAATGATGAAACCCGCTACGATTAAACGAACTGCTGCAGGATATCACGATCAGTCATTCTCATCAGCAACAATTGCTAGCGCTACAAGTATTCGCAAAGCACTTTTTTCAAACGACGAGCAGTCACTTACAAAAAACTTTGTTCCAGAAACGACTTGGTCCT
This sequence comes from Metabacillus herbersteinensis, assembly GCF_042433335.1. NCBI lineage: Bacteria > Bacillati > Bacillota > Bacilli > Caryophanales > Bacillaceae > Metabacillus > Metabacillus herbersteinensis. Next base: position 8,918 of record NZ_JBHLVO010000004.1, on the reverse strand, counting down.
GTCTCGACGACTATAACCGCACCAATACCATCTTGCATAATTGGGAACACTATTTTCAGTTATTAAAATATAAGATCGTGACAATGAGCAAACAACAATTGCTTGAGATTTACGAGATGGAGGAAGGACTGGAAAATCGGGTTGCTACTTCCATCCAGAATGCTACAAGCTTTCAGGAGTTTATGGAAAAACTCAAAACAAAACGCTATACGTGGACAAGGCTACAGCGCCTGTGCACACATCTTTTAACCAATACAACTAAACAGCAGATGAAAAGTGTTGAAACCGATGTAAAAGCGCCTTACATTCGACTTTTGGGGATGTCACAAAAAGGGCAACACTATTTAAATACAGTAAAAAAAGACTTAGATGTTCCACTTATTGCAAAGCTATCTTCTTTAGAGAATCACTTACTCGATTTAGATATAAAAGCAGCACAAACCTATCAGATGGTTTTTACAGAACCTCTTCGTTCGAAATTGCTACAAAAAGAATATGCAACGCCTCCACTTCGGTTTAACGAAATGGATGGCTCCTTTAGTGAATGAAAAACGGTAAGGGACACTTAGTATCCCTTACCGTTTTTCATCTAGATCAGTTAAATACACTACAGCTTCTTCAAAAGTATCTACTGGAACAATCTTCATTGTTGCATTAATTTTCTCGGCTGTCTTAACAGCTTCATTGTAATTTGAAGTCGGAATATCTTTTTCATTTGGAGCTAAGAAAATATCAACACCTGCATTGTCAGCTGCTACAATTTTTTGTGAAATCCCCCCGATTGGGCCTACTTCACCATTCGTAGCAATCGTTCCTGTTCCTGCAATTTTGTAACCCTTTGTTAAATCTTCTTTTGTCAGTTGATTATATATTTCAAGTGTCATCATGAGACCTGCTGAAGGGCCGCCTATCTTTTCTGTATTTAATGTTATTTCAGGCTCAACAATTATTTCTCGATCGGTTAAAAGTGAGATTCCAATACCAGACTTATTTGGATCCTCTGGAAAGGGTGCTAGCTTTACAGCCGTTTCTTTTTCATCACCATTGCGTTCAAAACTGATTAGGACATCTTTGCCTACTTTTATTCCACTCACATATTCGATAAATTCATCAGAAGTTTCAAATTCTTGATCATTAACTTTATAGATTCTATCACCAGCCTCTAATTTTCCAGCAGCTGGCATATCTTTAAGTACATTTAGTACGTATACACCGTGAAATTTATAGTCAACTTCTTTACCAGCCTTCTTATAAGCTACTGTAATCGCTGACTCTTGCGATGTTTCCATCATATGTAATTGGCGGTTTAAATACTCTTCGTCACTTTCATCCTCACCACGAATTTCTTCAAGAGGGTGAATATAATAAAATTCATTGAATTGTGCCCATAAATAGGTAAGCGGGTTAGCTCTTCCAAATCGAACAGTTGTTAATGAAAAGCTTCCCCTTTCATCATACCCGTTCTCTACTTCAACAATTGGCGCTAACTCTGTAGCCATTCCTGGTTGAGTAATATAGTAAGGCAGCTTGATAAATGTTAACACAGCTGCCACAATGGTCAAAATAATTAGAGACCTAATGATCGTTTTATTCCTCATGTTTATGTTTCTCCTTCCATTGACTAATTAGGTCGACTATTTTATCTACATGCTGTTCTGCTTCTTTTTCACCAATCTCAATAATTTCCTGTATGTTTGTAAATGCTCTTGAGCTGTATTGTTCAACACGTGGTCGAATCATGACATCTGAAGCAATCTTGCGGTAGTGCACTAACTCATCCTGCATAATGTCCAAGCTTTGCAAAATCACATCAAATATAGAATTGATGTCTTCTGTTCGTTTTACATTAGATACATCTACAGCAATAACAATGTCTGCTCCCATCTCTTTTACAACAGAGACAGGGACCCGATCAACGACTCCCCCATCCACCAGAAGCTTTCCATCAATTTTTTCTGGAACAAAAATCCCAGGTATCGCGATACTTGCTCGAACGGCTTCTGCAACCGGACCTTTTTTAAAAACGACCTTTTTTCCTTCGTACAAATCTGTTGCAACAATTGCTAAAGGTATGTCTAATTCCTCAATATTTTTCCCATGTGTAAATAAACGAATCAAATCTTTGACACGATTTCCTGCAACAAAGCCCATTTTAGGGACTGTAAAGTCAAGATAGTATTTCCTTTTAAACGCAATTGCAAATTTGTAAAGTCTGTCAATATCTATACCCGCTGCATAAAAGCTTCCAACTAGAGCTCCCATGCTACTACCGGCGATCAAGTCAACTTTAATTCCAGCGTTATTAAGTACCTTTAAAACACCTAAGTGTGCAAACCCTCTCGCACCACCAGCGCCCAGTGCAAGACCAATTTTAGGCTCTTTTGCCAAGGAGAACCCCCCTTTTTTTATCCGCTTATCTTTTTTATTAGAGACTCAAACTTTTAGGATGAATCCGTTTAAAAAAACAATCGTGTAATAGTCATTCTTATGGTCTAAAGTGGTGCCCTATTCTCGTATATTAAATTACTGAGGTTGTACACAATCCTTTTTACACCTTCCTAATTCTATCATTCAATTAGAGTAAATGCATGAGACATATGCTGTAATATAGGAGGCACGCTATTTGAGTCAATCAATGCTTAAAACAATCATAATAGCTTTTTTCATTTCAGGCATTACAATTGCTATCATTGTAAACCCCGGGGAATCCCTAGTTGCTTCAAAGACAGGTCTTACAATGTGGTGGGAAATTGTTTTCCCCTCTTTACTTCCATTTTTTATTGTATCAGAACTTTTAATTGGATTTGGAGTTGTTCAGTTTATCGGAGTGTTACTTGAACCATTTATGAGACCCGTATTTCGAGTACCGGGTGTTGGAGGCTTTGTTTGGGCAATGGGGATGGCGTCTGGTTTTCCTGCAGGCGCAAAACTAACAGCTAGATTAAGACAAGAAAAGCAAATTTCCGCTTTAGAGGCTGAACGACTCGTGTCATTTACGAACTGTTCGAATCCTATTTTTATCTTTGGTGCAGTTGCCGTTGGTTTTTTTAACAATCCAGCTTTAGGGGTTCTATTAGCAGCAGCACACTATTTGGGAAATCTTTTCGTTGGGTTAACCATGAGGTTTCACGGGGCACATGAAAAGAGACATTCCCCAACACGAGAACGATTTTATATTCCTTCAATTCGAACTGCTTTTAAAGAATTACATCAAACACGAATTCAAGATGATCGACCGATTGGAAAAAAAATTGGAGATGCAGTGTTAACATCCATTCAAAGCTTGTTAATGATTGGCGGTTTTATCATTTTATTTTCAGTGTTTAATAAATTGTTAATGGTCATTCATCTAACAGAGTATTTAGGAATTGCACTTGGAGGATTACTTACTCTTCTAGGCATCGCATCAGACCTGAGCGTTCCTTTAATTTCAGGAATCTTTGAAATCACTCAAGGAAATAATCTTACGAGTGATGCAAATGCAGACTTGCTTGACAAAGCTATTATTGCGAGCTTTATTTTGGCTTTTAGTGGCTTATCCGTTCAAGCGCAAGTAGCAAGTATTTTAGCTGAAACAGATATAGGGTTTAAACCCTTTTTTATCGCAAGAATCCTACAGGGAATATATTCTTCCATCTTTGCATTTGTTTTATTTAAACCACTTTATTTAAATTTAGAAAGCCAACTACCCTCTGAATACCCTGTTTTCTTTATGCAACAAACTCCAGAATGGGCTACCCTGTATTGGAATGTACTTACAGAGATCGGACCAATTGTTACACTGATCTCGCTAACTGTGTATCTTGTCATTTATGGAAAAAGAACTCTATTATCAAAGACTATATAAAATGCAAAAGGGTGAGAACTAACCTCACCTTTTTAACACACCAGAATTTATATAATTCTAAGACACAGTAAGCGTTTCGCAAGTCCAGCTCCGACGCACAGGACGTGCTAGTGCAGTCATGGCGATTGACGGCGCGTCTTTGACTGCCAGCGCCTAGCCCCTCGAGGTCATAAGTCAATTCTAAATTGAAGGCAAAGAAAACCTTCTACCCTAGAATCGCCTTATGCTATGCCTAAGGCTGAACAAGGCGCCCCGCGCCTTTTTAAATTTCACTGTATTTACTTTTTAAAGCACGCTCTACAGCCTCGGGTACTAGTTCTGAAATATCCCCTTTATACTTAGCTACTTCCTTCACAATGCTAGAGCTTAAGAAAGAGTATTGATTGTTTGTCATCATAAAAAATGTCTCAATTTTGTCGTCTAAAACTCGGTTCATAGAGGTAATTTGCATTTCATATTCAAAGTCAGATACCGCGCGAAGACCTCTTAAAATTGTTTTTGCATTTTTTTCGTGTACATAATCAACTAACAAGCCCTTATACGACTCAACGACAACGTTTGGCATATTTTTAGTCACTTCACGAATTAACTCAACCCGTTCTTCAACAGTAAATAATGACTGCTTTGATGAGTTATTTAATACGCATATATAAACCTTTTCAAACACATTAGCCCCACGTTTAATAATATCTAGATGACCGAGCGTAACAGGATCAAAGCTACCAGGACAAACTGCAATACTTGCCATCGGTTATTACTCCCCCTTTTGACCTTCTTTTTTTCCATAAATACTAATAGCGGTATCTCCGTATGTTTCAAATTTAAGGATATTAAATTGTCCGATTTCCCTAGGTAATTCCATATCTGTGCCGTGCTCAGCTACGATAAAACCGTTCGGACTCAAAAGGTTATTTTCACTTACTGTATGTATAAGCGCTTTCATTTTTTGTTGTTTGTATGGTGGATCCAAAAAGATTAATTGAAACTGAAGTTCTCGTTTAATAATGGCTTTAAGTGCCCTTTCAGAATCGTTCCGATAAACCTCAGAATACTCTTCTAGCTGACATGCTTCTAAATTATTCTTAATCGTACTAATTGCTTTTGGTTCGCGATCAACGAAAATGCAAGTCTGGATTCCACGACTTAACGCTTCGATTCCTAATCCGCCGCTACCAGCAAATAAATCAACAGCAAGCCCACCTTCAAAATAAGGTCCAATCATATTAAATATTGCTTCTTTGACTTTGTCTGTTGTTGGTCTTGTTGTTGTACCAGGAACAGCCTTTAGTGGCCTTCCTTTACATATACCAGAAACAACTCTCATAACTATTCACCACAGCTTCTATAAATTCCTAACTTTTGCAACACTAATCGTAACATAGCAATAATTATGAAACAATATAAATAACTATATAAAACAACCGTTTTCGTCATCTTTTAATTTTTTTTTTTTTGAAATGTATACACAAAAACCATTTGGTGATAATGGTAGTAACAACATCTATTCGTGATGTTGTTGCCAACCGCGGAGAAGACTTACGTTTCCCCATAAGTTCTTCCTCCGGTTTCTCCTCTCCCTTTGCCTTCTATCCTAAGTGTTTCCTTAGGATTAGAAGGACCCTGCAGGTTTCCTGTAGGGGTTTTTTTGTGTCTACTTATACCGCAGTATTTCTTCTCATCTAATGTATTCAATGGTACAATAGGTATTAAAGACACGGTCTAGGAGGATTAATATGATTCAACGATTTATTGAATTAGGCGAAGGATATTCTGATCTTTATGAATTAATTGAAACCGCTAAAGCAAACAAAAACAGGGTTGCAAAATTACTCGCTTTACATACAAATATAAATAATAAATCTGTAACATCGGTTGTCGTCGTCATGAAACCAACCGACCCAGGGAAATTTCAAGCCATGTATATAAGTAGAGAAGGCATTCCAAACCCACACGTAAAGGAAAACAAACGTTTCCTACTTTTTCAGGAACTAGCTACATTCCTTGAAAAAGAGATCATCCAAATCGACGTAAAACCCTCTTCAACCTTTAATGAAAAAGATCTCTATTATCAATACCTAACAGGCATCTTCCGCCTAAACCACTACATCCCACCGTTGCAGTGAAAGCTTTCGCGAATTTTTTATAATAGCCTAATGCTTAATATAGTTTAGTGTTTATTTTTTGTTCATTTCCGCTTAAATACAAAAATGCAAAAATGAAAACGAGTTTTCATTTTTGCATTTTTGATTTAAGAAGCCTTCCTCAACGATCATGAATCCCTATAAAACATATCTCACGCAACCCACCAAACAACTTCAAACTCCAACTTTGTTCCCACAAGGAACAAAAGGCCGCATTCTAAAAGAGTCCGCCTACAGGCCGACCTTGTAATCATACTCTTTTGCCTTGTCAATCTTCGACTCGAATTCCAGTTTTAGAAAAGGCTTGTAGGATGGTTCTGCGTGTTTTACAAATGAGTAGGATGTTACTTTTTGAATGGTTTGCTCTACAGCATCCATGTCGCAGTATAAAACAACATATTTTAGGCGCTTAGAAACATAATGTACATTCCCAAACTTCCGTAACATTTTAATATGTTTTAATGAATGCAACCAAACTACGATTCCTTGGCGTTTTTCGTACATAACCATTCTCCCTCTTATCTGTATCTATCCTTATCTACAAGAGAAACTTGTCTATAAATAATTAATTCTATAAAATTTATCAATAAAAATTATTTGTGATAATAAAGGATTTGATGAAGATGAACTTAGAGACAAACTATGACTCTTGTCTTCGCTAGCTACTTCAACTTCACTCGTTAGCACAACTTATATAAAAAAATATCTGGTATCCCTTTTTTATACATTGAAGTAAAAAAATTCCGGTTCTTGTTTTTTATTACAGTTGATTGATCATGGCATCTCGAAAAGCGATGGTAGGTAAAAAAATTATAAAAGAGACCATCTACCTACGTGAAGACAAGCTTACCTATGTATTCAGGCACCGTTTTTATGTTCCACTGGAAAAGATGTTTTGCTGTGGAAATTTGTGTGAAGATTGTATTCGGCTACGTAAAAAATTAAAACGAGGTTTACAACCTCGTTTTAAGAAACTTTACACCCACATCCGCCACCAGTGCCACATCCACCACCAGTACTACATCCACCACTGCTTGATGAATCAAAGAACGGATTACCTGTAGGAACCATTACATGTTCTGACACAGCTCGACCTAGCACAATACTAATTTCATCTAGTAAAGATTGAAGATTATTTTCTGCTTTTTTGAAATCAGCTATATTTTCATGTAAATCAAGTTCCCTTTTAATTTCTCTCATTTCTTTTGAAATACGTCGATAATCAGGATGGTATTTACCAAAACGCTGAACATCCTCATACAAATCCTTTGTTTTTGTAAATTTTGATATGATTTGTTGAGCTTCCTGATCATTTCTTAATCTATTTAAACTCTTACGATATTCTTCTATTGGTTCTGACTGAAGAACTAGATTTGCTAAATCTTCAGCTACATCCTGTAATAACATACTTTCAGACGTTACAAACATAGAGAGTCAACACCTCCAAAATCATTTTAACACGATTCTTTTGAAATGGACAATGCTGACGCTATATTTTCTACTTGAAAATTATTAAATCTCCACTTTCCAGGTTTTCTTGATGTGATAACTTGTCGAGTCATTATGTACCAACTCAATCTTAATCGTATGAGCCCCATTTTCAAGCCCTTTGATCACAAAAGCAGCAGTGGCTATTTCATCCACCTTTTTGCCATCAACATATACATTTAAATAACCTTCCCCATTTTTTTTCGTTTGTTTATTACCTTTAAACGAAAAATTAGAAACAAAGCATTCCACATATACGTTATTCCCTTTAATATGATGATTTACAGTCATTACACGTTTTTGATCTAAGCTAACGACTTCTAAAGCTTCCTCACGAAGGACAGTAATTTGTAAAGGGTTTACTTCAATCTTTCCTTCTGGCCTTGGCTTTTCATTCGAACATCCCGAAATTACTCCTAAACATGCGAATAATAATAGAAAATGTCTCAATTTAGCGACCTCCTTTTTTATAGTGTTTGCACGAAAGGAGAAAAACATGAATTGATCCTTTAAAATCGAGTAGAGGGAAAATAAACTAGTTTATTTTCGCCCCTCTCACAACACCGTACGTACGGATCGCGTATACGGCGTTTCAATTTATATTACAGTGTGTACTTTTAGATAATGATCTAAAGCAGAGGGGATTCCCCGCTGCTTTAGTCTTTTATTTGAGATTGCTCTTTGAACTACTTTCGATAATCCGATGTACCGGTAGCCTTTTCGGCAGAACGTTAACCCTTTCGCTTCTTCTTCGGGTATTCCCAGTTGAATGAGCGTTTTGATTTGTTTTCTCGGTACCTTCCACTGTTTCCAAATGATTACCCTTATTCTTGAGCGTAGCTTCTCATCAATTCGTCTTATCACCGTTTTCATATTGGCGATTCTGAAATAATTCACCCATCCGAATATGACTTGTTTCAGTTTCGCAATTCGAAAGTCTAACGAAACACTCCAGTTTCGCTTTGTCAGTTGTCGCAGCTTTCTTTGAAATTTCTGTACTGATTTTGGGTGAGGTTTCACTTGGTATCTCTCGTTTTTGAAATCGTAATAATATCCAAATCCTAAGAATTTTAATTCTTTTGGGGGAGAGATTCTACTCTTTTCGGTGTTGACGATCAACCCTAACTTCTCTTCGATAAACTTCACGATTGATTTCATCACTCTGTTCGCTGCTTTCTCGCTTTTCACAAATACAAGGGCGTCATCAGCGTATCTCACGAATCGGAGTCCTCTACTTTCTAGTTCCTTATCGAGTTCATTCAACATAATATTACTCAACAGTGGGCTGAGGTTACCTCCTTGTGGAGTCCCAACTGGTGTTTCTTCATATTTCCCATTCACCATGACCCCACTGACTAAGTACTTTCTTATTAGCGAAATGAGATCTCCATCATCTATTGTGTTGGATATGATTCGCATGAGTTTATCGTGGTGAACTGTAT
>NZ_JBHLVO010000039.1:0-41159 GCF_042433335.1 Metabacillus herbersteinensis | reverse complement strand
AGCATCATTCATCACCTCAAGATTTTTATTACTTCTATTTTAATACAAAAAAGACTGTAGGCAAACTCGATAAAATCGAGTTTGTCTACAGTCTGAAAGGTGCCCCTATATTAATAGGGACACCTTATTTTTTTTGAATATATTTTTCTACAAATCTACAACATTCAAACACTCGTTACATGAGTTTCCATAACATTCATGTTGCTCTTCGATTTCTTTTCCGCATTCATGACACTGTTTAGTCGGTAAATTTCTGAAAAATTCAGTTATTTTCGTGATCAATGAAATCCCCTCCAAGTCATTTTGTTAATTTCATTGTATTATAACAGAATGACTTTGTAAACAACTGTTTTGTAACAAAAGACATTTCGCTTAAAATTGGGTATATTGATTGATAGGTGAGAAGAGGGAAAGGTGGAGATCTATAGTGAAGATAACAATTGTCGGGTATTGGGGTGGATTTCCTGGTGTAAATGAAGCAACATCAGGTTATTTGCTACAGTCAGGGTCATTTAACTTACTACTGGATTGTGGAAGTGCTGTACTATCACAGCTCCAAAATTATTTACCTGCTGATCAACTAAATGCGGTTATTCTTTCGCATTATCACCACGATCACGTTGCCGATGTAGGTCCACTGCAATTTGCAAGACTGATTTCATCGTACTTGCACGCTGATCACACAGTTTTACCGATCTATGGGCATCAATTTGATATTGAAGCTTTTAATAAGTTAACTTATAAGGAAGTGACAGAAGGGTGCTCATATTCACCTGAAAAAACATTAAACATCGGACCTTTCACAATTAGTTTCTTAAAAACACTACACCCAGTCGACTGCTTTGCAATGCGCATAACGGATAAAAAATCGACCGTTGTTTTTACTGCAGATTCTGCCTTTCAGCAGTCATTTATTCCTTTTACGTTAGGCGCAGATCTACTCCTTTCAGAGTGTAACTTGTATGGGAATCAAGATGGCGAAAAGTCAGGGCATATGACTAGTTACCAAGCTGCAAAGATTGCGGAGGAGACGGGAGTAAAGGAACTAATTTTGACTCATTTACCCCACTTTGGAGATCATCAGGATCTGGTAAAGGAAGCACAAACGATATACAAAGGAAAGATCACCTTAGCACATACTGGTTATGTATGGAAAAAAAGTTGAAATTCATTATTTAGAGATCACAAATGAATGTGGTCTTTTCTTTTTTTCTTAGAATTAATAGCTAAACATTGTATTATTTATTTTCTTTCAATATAATATATTTAGAATTTTTAATTTTTATAAAAATGAATGGTTGTTCATTCATTTTTATAAAAAACATTCTTATTAAGAAAACTAGCAAAGTGAAATTCAAAAGGGGTGGGAGAATGAATTTATCGTCAAAGTTTTCGTTAACGGCAAAAACGTTTCAGAACAAACCTGCGTTTATTTTTGAAGGACAAGAAACATCCTATGCACAGCTAGAAGGGGCTATCAATCAATTCGCAAGTGGCTTAAAGGAATTAGGGGTTAAAAAAGGAGATCATGTCGGTGTTCTTTTAGGAAACACACCATATTTTGTGATCTCATTGTACGGGGTTTTACGAGCAGGAGCAACAGTTATCCCGATCAATCCAATCTATACACCAGATGAAATTGGCTACATACTGAATAATGGTGATGTTAAAACAGTCATCACATTAGATTTACTTGTTCCATTATTTGAAAAAATGAATGCTCACTTGCCAAAAGTTGAGAGTGTCATTGTTTGTGATACACCTCCAACTGAGGCAAAGCAAAATGTTGATGTTACAACTCTATCGGTCTACTCAAAATTGAAACCGTTTACAACTGTACTTTCCCTTGGTTCAGCCATTTTTGAAGGACCAGAATTAGCTGATGACGATACGGCTGTTATTTTGTATACTTCAGGTACAACTGGAAAACCAAAGGGTGCTATGCTTACTCATAAAAACCTCTACAGCAATGCAATTGACACAGGAGAGTATTTAAAAATGAACGACACCGATAAAGTTGTTGCAACTTTACCGATGTTTCATGTATTCTGCTTAACGGTTTCATTAAATGCACCGCTAATGAGTGGCGCTACTTTGTTAATTGTACCTAGATTTACTCCGGGTGAAATTTTCAAATTAGTCAAAGACAATGAAGCAACAGTGTTTGCTGGTGTGCCAACAATGTATAACTTCCTCCTTCAATTTGAGGGTGCAAATCCAGATGAGTTAAAATCGCTTAGATTGTGCATTTCAGGTGGCGCATCAATGCCTGTTGCCTTACTTAAAGGGTTTGAACAAAAATTCAAAGTTGTTATTTCGGAAGGCTACGGTTTATCTGAAGCATCGCCAGTTACATGCTTTAACCCTCTTGATCGTCCTCGAAAAGCGGGATCAATTGGTACAAACATAGTAAATGTTGAAAACAAAGTGGTTAACGAGCTAGGCGAAGAGGTACCACCTAATCAAGTTGGCGAGTTAATTGTCAAAGGACCAAACGTAATGAAAGGGTATTACAAAATGCCGGAAGAAACGGCTCACACGATTCGAGATGGCTGGTTGTATACTGGAGATTTAGCAAGGGTCGACGAAGAGGGGTATATTTTCATTGTTGATCGTAAAAAAGATCTTATAATTGTAGGCGGTTACAATGTCTATCCTCGCGAAGTGGAAGAAGTGCTTTATAACCATGAAGATGTTGTTGAAGTTGCTGTAGTTGGCGTGCCAGATCTAAATTTTGGAGAAGGTGTAAAATGCTTTGTTGTCTCGAAAAAAGCCGATTTAACTGAGGAAACTTTGTTAGAATATTGCAAAGAACACCTAGCAAAATATAAAGTACCAAGCTCTATCGAATTTTTAAATGAATTACCGAAAAATACAACAGGTAAAATTTTAAGAAGAGCCTTAAAAGGTCAAGTCCTACAAAAATAACGAGGGGACGTGAACATATCTTGAACACTCTTTTGTATGAAGTGGAGAATTACATTGCTACGATCACACTTAATCGTGCAGACGTATTGAATTGTTTCAACTTTGAAATGCTGATCGAACTAGAGACAGTACTTGATGAAATTCGAACAAATAAAGAAGTGCGCGTGGTGATTATTACGGGTGCAGGTGAAAAATCATTTAGTGCCGGGGCCGACCTAAGAGAACGCAAAAGTTTATCTGAACAAGAAGTTCGCCGTTTCATTTTCAAAATCGGTGAGGTCTTTTCAAAGGTTGATCAACTTCCACAACCGGTCATTGCAGCTGTAAACGGCTTTGCATTTGGTGGAGGAATGGAATTTGCCCTAGCTTGTGATGTTCGTATATTGGTAGAGGGGACTAGGATTGGATTAACAGAAACTAGTTTGGCGATTATCCCCGGAGCTGGAGGGACACAAAGGCTTCCTCGTTTAATTGGTGAGGCTAAGGCGTTGGAGCTGATTTTAACAGCTAGGAAATTAACTTCTAGTGAGGCGTTGGCGTATGGGATTGTTTCTAGAGTTGTCCCGACGGATGAGCTGATGGATGTTGCTCTGAAGCTTGCTCAGGAAATGCTCGGAAATGGTCCACTCGCCTTGCAACAAGCAAAGTTCGCGATAAAGCAAGGTATGAATGTAGATCTTGCAACAGGTTTAAAACTTGAGCAAAAGGCATATGAAGTACTAATTCCGACTGTAGACCGGGTCGAGGCCTTGAATGCGTTTGGTGAGAAAAGGCGGGCTAATTTTAGAGGGGAATAGTTTTATTGGGTATCCTGGAAGGTCTGGGGTGCTCTTTTTTGTGTAGTGGGTGGTATGGAGAACAGATCACTGGTCGAGTTAATGGTGAATCTTGTCAGGTATTGACGAATGGCTTATAGAAAGGTGAAATTGGCTTATAGAACTACCATTTTAGCTTATAGAAGTGCTTATTCAGCTTATAGATTCGTTGAATTGGCTTATAGCCATGTTTCAGCATGAACCATTTTTCAATACTTCATAAAAAAAGTGAATTTCATTAAAGAGTTCCCTATTTGTTAAACCTACTATTGTAAATATTCAGAAAAATACATTGAACTTATTTATTTTTCCTGTATAATTTAGTGAATAAAAGCATAAAAGCGTAAAAGTAAAAATTAAAGGGGATATCAAAATGAAAAAAACGTTTCGTAATTTAGTTGGTGTTTCAATAATTGGTTTAGTTGCACTAACGGGATGTGGTAATGAGGGCTCAGCACCGAAAGAAGAAGAAGCGACCGAAACTGCAGGAGGATCACAAGAAGTAATCACAATTGGAGCCACTCAAATTGTTGAGCATCCTTCACTAGATCAGGCATATGAGGGATTTAAAGCAGCGATCACTGAAAATGGCTTCGAAAATGCTGAATTTGATTTGCAAATTGCCCAGGGAGATATGAATAATAGCCAAACAATTGCTCAAAACTTTGCAGGAGATAAAGTCGATCTAATTTTTGCAAACTCGACACCAAGTGCACAATCAGCATTAAATGCAACAAAAGAAATTCCGATTCTATTTACTTCAGTAACAGACCCTGTTGGTGCTCAGTTAGTTGAAGCAATGGAAAAGCCTGGAGATAATATTACAGGAACATCAGATACATTCCCAGATGCGACAACAAACACTGTCAAATTCATTGATGAACAAACCGAGGCAAAAACGGTGGGGTTAATTTATAACTCAGGTGAACAAAACGCCGAAGTTCAAGTTGAAAACGTTGAAAAGGCAATGGAAGGTACAGATTTAAAACCAGTAAAAGTTAGTGTTTCAACTTCTGCTGAAGTAAAACAAGCAGCGGAGTCACTGATTGGTCGTGTGGATGTACTTTTCGTTGTCAAGGATAATACGGTTGTATCAGCACTTGAATCCGTTGTAGCAGTTGCAAATGATCATGATATTCCGTTGTTTGTAGGAGAAACCGACTCTGTTGAACGTGGTGGCTTTGCAGCTTACGGAGTTGATTACTATAAATTGGGTTACCAAACAGGTGAAATGGCCGTACAAATTCTAAAAGGTGAAAAAACAGCTGCAGATATTCCTGTCGTTTATCCAGATCAAGAGTTAAAACTTGTGATTAATAAGAAAGCAGCAGAAGAACAGGGAGTAGAATTAATGCCTGAATGGGATGAAATAGCTGATTATATTGAATAAGTTTTACCCTATCAAACAGCACGTTCTGTGATTTTTATGTTACAGGACGTGATTAAATTGAATAAAACAATTGAAAGAATGCTTGGAACGTTTTTGTAAAAGGAGGGACATCTAGAATGATTATTGCGCTATTTGGTTCTGTGGAATCAGGTATTATTTATGCAATTATGGCATTAGGGGTATATTTATCGTTTCGTATTTTAGATTTTCCTGATTTAACTGTAGATGGAAGCTTTGTAACAGGAGCATCTGTTGCTGCAATTATGATTGTTAATGGATCTAACCCATTTCTTGCAACAGGTGTAGCGTTAGTAGTAGGATTTATTGCTGGATGTATGACAGGAATTTTGCACACAAAAGGTAAGATTAATCCACTATTATCCGGAATTCTAATGATGATTGCCTTATATTCAATTAATTTACGTATTATGGGACGTTCAAACATACCGCTATTAAATGATGTAACGTTGTTTACTCATCTTTCAACATTTTGGCAAAGCATAGGATTAGAAAATGTATTAAATGGGATCGCATCTTCGATTGGACTTGGTAATGACTTGCCGAAAACATGGTCTATTTTATTTTTCATGTTTATTGTTACATTTATCATTAAAGTTTTAACAGATCTCTTTCTGCGTACAGAAATTGGGCTTGCATTACGTGCGACAGGCGATAATAAGCGAATGATTCGGAGCTTTTCGGCTAACACTGATTCGCTAACCATTTTAGGGCTCGGGTTGTCAAATGCGTTAGTAGCTTTGGCAGGTGCACTTATTGCCCAATACGGTGGTTTCGCTGATGTTGGAATGGGTATTGGGATGATTATTATCGGGCTTGCCTCTGTTATCATAGGTGAGGCGTTATTTGGAACGAAAAGCATCGCAAGAACAACTCTAGCTGTGATTGGCGGCGCGATCATCTATCGAATTGTTATTACACTTGCGTTGCGAGTTGAAGGACTAGACGCTGGAGATATGAAGCTAATTACAGCAATCATTGTTATTTTTGCATTAGTTGCACCGAAAGTTGTACATGAGCAGAAGGAAAAAAGACGACGGATTCGAAAACGTGCCGAACGTTTCGATATAAAAGCAAGTTCAAAGGAGGGCACTCAGAATGTTACATCTTAGCGGTATCAGTGTTACCTTTAATGAAGGAACACTTGATGAGAAGAAGGCCCTTCAAAACATTGATCTTGCGTTAAATCCTGGTGATTTCGTGACTGTAATTGGCAGTAATGGAGCCGGGAAATCGACACTAATGAATGTAATATCTGGTTCGCAAATTCCAGATATCGGTGATGTAGTCATCGATGATACGACAGTGACACATTTACCAGAGCATAAGCGTTCAGCATTAATCGGGCGTGTCTTTCAAGATCCAATGGCTGGTTCTGCACCAACAATGACAATCGAAGAAAACTTGGCGATGGCATATTCCCGCACCCAAAAAAGGACGTTTCGTAAAGGAGTAACGAAAAAACGACGTGACCTTTTTCGAGAATATTTAGAAACGCTGCATCTTAGCCTAGAAGACCGTCTAACTGCAAAAGTAGGCTTACTATCAGGGGGAGAACGGCAAGCGCTATCACTGTTAATGGCAACATTTACGGAGCCAAGAATTCTATTATTAGATGAGCATACAGCGGCACTAGATCCAGCGCGTGCTGAACTCATCACGAAGTTAACTGGAGAAGTCGTTCAGAAGTTTAACTTAACCACTCTGATGGTCACGCATAACATGAAGCAAGCACTTGACCTTGGCAACCGACTCATTATGATGGATAAAGGTCAGATAATATTTGATGTAGCTGGAGCAGAAAAACAGAAGCTCACTATTGAAAAATTATTGAAAGAATTTCAGCGAATCCGAGGTGCTGAGATGATGAGCGACCGGGCGCTGTTGGGTTGATGATATCAAACAATTTCATAAATGTTGAGAGTAGGCGGATAAGTATCATTTATCTGCCTATTTTTTATGGAAGTAAAAGATTAATGCAAAAAAAGGTAGAAAATTCTTAATTGGTGGTTGTGCAAGATAACATACAAATGTATACTATATTAAACAAAGCCAATATAAGGGAGTTAGACATGAAATCATTGCAGGTCCAAATCGGACAGAACCTAAAGAATGTGAGAAAGGTGAGAGGATATAGCTTAGATCAACTATCCTCTGTAACCGGTGTGAGCAAAGGTATGCTTGCTCAAATTGAAAGAGGGGATTCCAGTCCGACTGTTAACACTTTATGGAAAATAGCGAATGGCTTGCAGGTCTCATTTTCTTCATTAGTTGAAGAATCACATAGCAGTGTATCAGTGGTTCGTTTACATGACAAAAAGCCGGTGACAGAAGAGGAAGAGCTTTTTCAAGTGTTTCCATATTTTCCTTATGATCCATCTCGAAAATTTGAAATCTACTATATTGAATTGTTGCCAGGTTGTTTCCATGTTTCAGAACGACATCATAGTGGTGTTGAGGAATATGTGTTAGCAACAGAGGGTGAAACTACCCTAAAGGTTGGCAATGAGACGTATTCCTTGGTAAAGGGAGATTCAATTCGATTTCAAGCGAATCAAACACATACATATGAAAATCGCTCCAGTGAAATTTCTGGTTGCTATAATTTAATTTACTATCCTTAAAGAGGGGGCGAACCAATGTGACAACAACAACTATTGTAAAAAGGGAATCACAATTTTTTCATGGCATGCAAGCCGGTTTAAGCATTGCGATTGGGTACATGCCTGTTGCGCTTACTTTTGGCTTGCTTTCTAAATCTACGGGTCTCGGACTCTCTGAAACTGTTATGATGAGTCTGATGGTATTTGCAGGAGCGGCTCAGTATATTTCGTTAAGTCTGCTTGCGGCAGGAACCGGTGTGATCGAAATTATATTTACGACGTTTATCGTGAATATCCGTCATTTCCTTATGTCTGCTGCATTAAATGAAAAAGCGGAAGAGGATTCATTATGGAAAAAGGCGATTTATTCTTTCGGATTAACTGATGAAACCTTTTCTGTTGCTTCGCTAAAAGAAGGAAGAGTTACTGCTGGCTATATGTTTGGACTTATCTTTATTTCCTATTCTAGTTGGGTGATTAATTCAGGGGTTGGTCATTTAATTGGCGCGAGCTTACCTACAACTGTTCAAGAAAGTATGTCAATTGCACTTTACGCCATGTTTATTGGCCTTCTTGCTCCATCATTGAAACAACATCGCAAGGTTGTTTATTTAGCTGTGCTGGCTGCTATCTTTAACTCTCTTTGTGTTGCATCAAATGTAATTTCAACTGGGTGGGGAATTGTGTTGGCTACGATTGCATCGGCCGTACTTGTTGAAATTATTTACCTTAAAAACGAAGATAAAGAGGTGAAGACTGATGGATAAAACAATTTTATTGATGATTGTCGGAATGGCTGTGGTTACCTATATACCGAGAATGATCCCTTTAGTTGCGTTAAGTCAGTTAAATTTGCCTGTTTTTGTACAAAATGTATTAAGAAACGTTCCATATGCTACACTTGGTGCACTCATTTTTCCAGGAATCCTTTTAATCAGTGAAGATATTTGGTTCGGCGTTATTGGAGCCCTGGTTGCGGCGGTTGTCGCCTATTTTGGTGCAAATGTCATCGTCGTTGTGATGAGTTCAATTTTGGCACTCGTGGTTTATGGGGTACTGTTCTAATTGACTTCCCTCTTTTTCATGTTCTAACAATCTACAAACTTAACTACACTAATAGTAATAGGAGCTTGTTCAAGGGGGCATTTTCATGCGTAAGTGGTTAACAGCATCGGTTTTGGTTTATTTTCTGTACGGTCTTTTTATGTATTGGTACTTATTTGTGATGTCAGGATCTGGTGTACCTGAATCTTACGCAGGATCATCAGCTGATCCGCAAACATTTATGACTGGGCGGGAGCTAATACTGTCTGAGGATTACTCAAAAATTAAAAACTTCCTCTATTTTGTAACCGTCCCATTTGAGTGGTTTATTTTTTTCATTATTTTACTCACAGGGTTGTCGTATAAGATGCAATCATGGTCAAACGCAACGTCAAAATTTTCTGCAGTGAAAACGTCCGTTTATTTATTTTGGCTATCACTCCTAGTTACAGTAGTAGCTCTACCCGTTGAGTGGCTAGGATATAAAATATCCGTTTCCTATCACATAACAACTCAGGCTTTTCCCTCTTGGATGAAGGATCAAGTCATTGATTTCTGGGTGAATTACCTGATGATGATCTTGATTGTAGTGGTATTGTTGTGGCTGATTCGTAAATATGAAAAAAAATGGTGGCTTTACGCTTGGTTCTTATCAATTCCATTTTCATTTTTTCTAATGTTTGTTCAGCCTGTGCTTATCGATCCTCTTTACAATGACTTTTATCCATTGAAAAATCAACAACTTGAGGAAAAGATTCTAGCACTTGCTGATGAAGCTAATATCCCTGCTAAACATGTGTATGAAGTCAATATGTCTGAAAAAACAAATGCGCTTAACGCTTACGTGACAGGTGTCGGCTCGAACTCAAGAATTGTATTGTGGGATACAACGCTGAATCGATTGTCTGATAATGAAATTCTCTTTATTATGGCCCATGAGATGGGGCATTACGTGATGAAACATATCTATGTTGGGGTTGCTGGATATTTACTCTTGAGTTTAGGTGGATTATATTTAACCCATCGTCTGATGAAACTTATTATAGGTAGATGGGGGACGCTGTTAAAAATCAAGTCGATAAAAGATTTAACTGCGTTGCCACTTTTTTTAATGTTGATTGGAATATTAACATTCGCATCTAGCCCTTTAACAAATACCGTATCTAGGTATCAAGAAAAAAGTGCTGATATGTATGCCATTGAAATGACTGGTGACCATGAGGCAGCAGTTACAACGTTTCAAGAATTAGCAAAAGCGGGTTTAAGTCAAGTGAATCCGCCAACTTTGGTGAAAATATTCCGCTACGGTCACCCGACTCTTTTTGAAAGAATTAATTATCTAGAAGACGGCCATGAAAGCAAAGAATAGGGAAGAATAATGATAGGTTTAAATAGGCAAAAGGATCGATTCATATCACATGAATTGATCCTTTTTTTATATGCGAAAAAAATAATTAGAAAATTTTAAAGAAAAAGATTCCATTTCTGATTAATCTGTTATATATTAATATTAGAAAATTACAACTGTATTATAACAACAAAACACACAAACTTTGGAGGGATTTATGATGACTGATAACCGTATAACGCAATTACAAGAAAGCTGGGATCTTGATTCACGTTGGAATGGTGTGGAGCGTCCTTATACTGCTGAGGATGTTATTCGTTTAAGAGGCTCAATTGATATTGAACAAACGCTTGCGAGACGCGGAGCTGAAAAGCTTTGGAATAACTTACACACCGAAGACTACATTCATGCGTTAGGTGCATTAACTGGTAATCAAGCTGTTCAACAAGTCAAAGCTGGATTAAAG
The DNA here is from genome assembly GCF_042433335.1 of Metabacillus herbersteinensis. Taxonomy (NCBI): domain Bacteria; kingdom Bacillati; phylum Bacillota; class Bacilli; order Caryophanales; family Bacillaceae; genus Metabacillus; species Metabacillus herbersteinensis. The sequence continues at coordinate 30,547 of NZ_JBHLVO010000039.1, read as the reverse complement.
GCAATCTACTTAAGTGGTTGGCAAGTTGCTGCAGATGCAAACTTGGCTGGACAAATGTATCCAGATCAAAGCTTATATCCAGCAAACAGCGTCCCTTCTGTTGTGAAACGAATTAATCAAGCGTTACAAAGAGCCGATCAAATTCACCATCTTGAAGGAGAAAATAACATTGATTGGTTCGCTCCAATTGTTGCAGATGCTGAAGCTGGATTTGGCGGACAATTAAATGTCTTTGAATTAATGAAGTCAATGATTGAGTCAGGTGCAGCAGGCGTTCACTTTGAAGATCAGCTATCATCTGAAAAGAAATGCGGTCATCTTGGTGGAAAAGTTCTTTTACCAACTCAAACTGCAGTGAAAAATTTGATTTCAGCACGTCTGGCTGCTGATGTTATGGGAGTTCCAACGCTGATTATTGCCCGTACAGATGCTGATGCAGCAGACTTGATCACAAGTGATGTTGATCCTGCTGATCACAAATTTATTACTGGAGAGCGTACAGTTGAAGGCTTCTTCCGCACCAATGCTGGAATTGACCAAGCAATCGCGCGTGGATTATCATATGCTCCATATGCTGACTTAATTTGGTGTGAAACATCTGAACCAAACCTTGAACAAGCACAAAAATTTGCTGATGCAATTCATGAGAAATTTCCTGGCAAGCTATTAGCCTATAATTGCTCACCATCTTTTAACTGGAAAAAGAAATTAGATGACGAAACGATTGCAAGCTTCCAGAAAGAAATCGCAAAAATGGGCTATAAATTTCAATTCGTTACATTAGCAGGATTCCATGCACTGAACCACAGCATGTTTGAGCTTGCTAGAAAATATAAAGACCACGGCATGGCGGCTTATTCAGAGCTTCAGCAAGATGAATTTGGTAGTGAGCAATATGGCTATACAGCAACAAGACATCAACGCGAAGTTGGTACTGGTTACTTTGATGAAGTTTCACAGGTTATTAGTAGTAGAACCTCTTCAACTACTGCTTTAAAAGGTTCAACCGAAGCAGAGCAGTTTACGAAGGCTTAAGTTTTATAGCTTGAGAGGGTAATCTATATTAAAATAAGAATACAAAAAGGAAAGCAACGTTCAACAATCTGAGCGCAGCTTTCCTTTTTAGGTGTATTTACATTAGCCAATTTCCCGTAATTTTGCATACTGCTTCGCTAACTTTTGAAACAACGATCTATCACTTCGGTCAAGTGCGTCATTGATTTTTTCCTCTAACAGGGCTTTTTGACGATTAAACAGTGCCTCATCTAGTATCATTTGAATATACATATCAAGTACAGGATTCTCGCTTTGTTCCTTGTTCATTGTGTTGCGGGACTTCATGATCTCAGTATACGACTTTTTATTTTTCATGAAAGATCACCCCTGAGCCTTTTTTATATTATATGGAGGAGGGATAGAAAAATCAACTTAATATTTATAATTTTTAGAAAATTAACCTTTGACTCATATTTTTGAATGAATCGCATACTTAGGGAAATAGTAATATAAAGGAGTGGGAAAATTGAACAATGATTTTGAGAGAGAGCTGCCATCTACAGCGCTAAATCCACAAATGAGTGTTTCTACAAATCACGTCAGAAGAGTGGTTGGAAACACTGTAAGTGAACTTGAGACAGTTGAAACGACTACTATGATTCTTCAAGATGATGAGGAGTAACTTCTTTGCAGAGATGTAAAGGAGTCTTTTTTTGTCCTTTTTTACAATCGGTTAAAACCACTTAAAACAAACGAAACACACACAAAACAATATCTTTACATTTAATTAATATCACCTTAACATTGTGGTTTTATATTGTATTTAGAAAGTAAAAAGATAAAAAGGGAGATAAAGCAATGAAAAACCACATTATTAAACTAGTTATTTTGCTAATGTCATTCTCACTCTTGGTAGCTTGTGGGTCCAATTCAAGCAACGGTGAATCATCTACAAATTCTCAAACTGAGGGACTAAAGGGTGAGTTAACCGTATATACAGCAATTGAGGAAGAATTAATCCCTAAGTACTTAAAGTCTTTCGAAGAGCAGTACCCAGAAATTGAGTTAAATATAGTGAGAGATTCAACGGGAATTATTACAGCGAAAATGCTTGCAGAAGGTGAAAACACAAAAGCAGATGTTGTTTGGGGATTAGCGGCATCAAGTCTTTTAGCTTTAGATGAGAAAGACATGTTAAAGGGATACACACCAAAAGGATCAGAGAAGATTCTACCTCAGTATAAAGATACAAATCAGCCTGAAAAGTGGGTTGGCAATACAGCATTTATGACTGGTGTTGTCGTGAATACGATTGAATTAGAAAAACGGAACTTACCAATCCCTAAAACATACGAAGATCTTACTAAACCAGAATATAAAGATTTAATTGTCATGCCTCACCCAGCTTCATCTGGTACTGGATATTTAACTGTTAGTGCATGGACGCAACTAATGGGTGAAGAGAAATCATGGGATTACATGTCCAAGCTGCATAGCAATGTGGCGACCTACACACATTCTGGATCAAAGCCTGCAAAGCTTGCTGCTTCTGGAGAGTACCCAATTGGAATTTCACTTGTATACAGTGGAGTAACACAACAACAATCTGGTGCCCCTGTTGAAGTGATTTTGCCTGAAGAGGGTCTTGGTTGGGAAGTTGAAGCAAACGGTCTAATCAATAAGGGTAATACAGAAAATGAAATATTAGCTCATGCGTTTCTAGACTGGGCACTAACAGAGGATGTCATGAAAAAATATTATGACGCAAATGGGTTTTCAACAATGGACAATGATTTTGAAAAGCCTGAAGGTTTCCCTGAAAATGTACAAGAAAAAATGTATCAAGAAAATGATCTTCAGTGGGCCGCTAAAAACCGCAACAACATTTTAGAAAAATGGAATTCAGAGTTTGGTAGCAAGGCTGAGCCGAATCAATAAATACGTATTGCTGATAGGACAAGCTTACTATCAGTAACAGCAGAGAAAGGAAGTTCAAACTGTGACTGAATCTTTTTTAAGAGTAGAAGGTGTTAGCAAACACTTTGACCAGTTTACAGCATTAAATCATGTCTCATTTGATATGAAGAAAAACGAGTTTGTCTGCCTTCTTGGTCCGAGTGGTTGTGGGAAAACCACTTTATTACGGATTATTGCTGGTTTGGATCAGCCCTCAAACGGCCAGATCTATGTAAATGGCAAAGACATTACAAGCCTACCTCCGGCTAAACGAAACTTTGGAATTGTCTTTCAATCGTATGCATTATTTCCTAACTTAACAGCATTAAAAAATATTGAATTTGGTCTTAAAACAAAAAAGTATCCTAAAAAGCAAGTACGTGAAAAGGCGTTAGAGGCTCTTGAATTAGTCGATCTCTTGCATGTGAAAGATCAGCTGCCTGCTCAATTATCAGGTGGCCAACAGCAACGTGTTTCATTAGCAAGAGCGCTTGCATTATCGCCTGACTTTTTGTTGCTAGACGAACCTTTGTCAGCACTTGATGCAAAAGTGAGGGAAAAATTGCGGTATGAAATTCGAAGCATCCATGAACGAATTGGCATTCCAACGATAATGGTTACACATGATCAGGAAGAGGCCTTAACAATGGCTGATAAAATCATTGTCATGAATCATGCACAAATTGTTCAAAGCGGCACACCAAGTGAGGTTTACAATCATCCGAATCATCCTTTTGTAGCAGACTTTATTGGGTCTATTAATTTTATCAACCAACAGCCTAATGAACGAGACGTTGTCGCCATAAGACCTGAACATATTCGCGTTACAGATGACACGGGTGTGCTATCTACAGTAGAGAATGTGGAGTTTAAGGGTCCTATCTATCGGTTGATGGTCAAAATTATTGAGCCTAGCTCCTTCTTATTTCAACAACAAGTGAAGGTGGATATATCTGCACACCTTGCACATTCACTAAATATAAAAAAAGGCAGCCAGCTACCGATTACACTTCCAGAGAACCAGTTACTAGCTTATAAGGAACAGGTGGTTATTTAAATGCAAATAGCTGGAAAACAGCCGGTCCTAACTAAGAAGAAAGCAGTTCGACAACAGGCTGGGACAACTGAATGGATGCAGCAGATTCTCATTTTTATAGTGATCATCTCCATGTTATTAGTCCTTGTGTTTCCGCTGTTGACACTTTTTGTACAAGCTTTTTTAAATGAAGAAGAAGCATTTATTGGGATTGAAAATTTCATTAAATATTTCCAAACACAGGCACTTGTACAGTCATTACAAAACACAGTCTTTGTTTCAACGATTACAACTGTTCTATCTGTTAGTTTAGCTTTTGCTTACGCATTTGCAATTGTTCGTACAAATATGAAAGCAAAATCGTTTTTCCGATATGCTGCGTTATTGCCTTTGTTTGCCCCGACAATGATGCATGGAATCGCGCTAATGTACTTATTCGGGAATCAAGGTCTTGTAACTACTGGTTTTTTCGGTACCTTTCCAGGCATTAAGATCGATTTATACGGTCCAATTGGCATCATTCTTGCTGAGATTGTTTACACGTTTCCACAGGCTTTTCTTATTATGCTAGTTGCTCTGCAAGGATCGGATAACCGATTATACGAAGCAGCTGACACAATGGGTGCGGACAACAGGAAGAAATTTTTTGCGATCACGTTGCCTTCTGTGAAATACGGGTTAATTAGTTCAATCTTCGTCGTTTTTACATTAAGCTTTACGGATTATGGTGCTCCTAAGATTGTTGGTGGACAATACAATGTTCTTGCAACGGATGTGTACAAGCAAGTAATTGGCCAACAAAATATGGCGATGGGTGCCACGATCGGAATGATCCTAATGATTCCAGCACTTTTTGCTTTTGGAGTGGATCAGATCACCCAGCGAAAACAGGCAACCTATTTCACATCGAAATCTGTGCCCTATCAATTAAAAGAGAATAAAAGACGGGATGTACTTGCATCCATCTATTGTTCGGTTGTTTCTATTATCTTGATTAGTTTAATTTTAGCTGTTGTTTTAGCGGCAAGTGTAAAGGTCTGGCCCTATGATATGAGTTTTACTTTTGAACATTTTCAGTTTAATAGTTTTTCAGGTGATGGGCTAACAGCTTTTCAAAACAGTGTTATTGTTGCAGTGTTAACTGCGATTTTCGGTACAGCCATAACGTTCGTGTACGCCTATGTAATTGAAAAGTTTCGTAGATTAACAGGATTAAGAAAAATGAGTTACTTTTTATCAATATTACCACTGGCAATTCCAGGTTTAGTAATAGGACTCAGTTATATCTTTTTCTTTAGTAAGCAGTCCTTTTCACTGTTTGGTTTAGATATTAGCAATCCATTTTCATTTCTATACGGCACGATTGCGATTATCGTAATCGCCAATATTGTTCATTTTTATTCAGTTACCTTCATTACAGCGACAACAGCCCTGAAGAAATTGGACAAAGAGTATGAACTTGTTTCTGAATCAATGGGGGTACCTTTTTATAAAACGTTTTTTACTATTACTGTTCCAATATGTTTTCCTACCATATTAGAAATGCTTATGTATTATTTTGTCAATGCGATGGTTACAGTATCAGCCGTTATTTTTCTTTATTCAGCTGATTTCAAGCTTGCAGCGATCTCAATCGTTAACATGGATGAGGCTGGAAATGTTGCAACTGCTGCAGCAATGAGTGTCTTGATTGTTGTTACAAACATTGCTGTTAGAGTTCTTTACGAAGTGGCGTCAAAGCAGATCCGTAAAAAAGCGAACAAAAATCTTAAGGGGGTTTTATAGATGAACAAATATGAAGGTATTATTTTAGATTGGGCTGGAACGGCGATTGATTATGGATGCTTTGCACCATTAAAGGTGTTTATTGAAATCTTTACTAATAAGGGTGTCAACATTACAACAGAAGAAGCACGGGTGCCAATGGGCTTACCGAAAATTGACCATGTAAGAGCTATTTGTGAAATGCCACGGGTTAAAGAAAGCTGGCTTCAAATTCATGGCGAAACACCTTCAGAAAAAAATATTCAAGAGATGTATGAACAATTTGAGGAAATTCTTTTTGAAGTTTTACCTGAGTACACAACACCTATACCAGGTGTTCTGGAGACTGTTCAAATCCTTCGAGATAAAGGATATAAAATTGGTTCTACGACTGGCTATACAAGGGAAATGATGAATATTGTTGTTCCTGCTGCGAAAGAAAAAGGATATTCTCCAGACTTTATCGTCACACCAGATGAAGTGAAAGAAGGTCGTCCATATCCTTGGATGTGCTACTTAAATGCAATGGAATTGGGCATTTATCCAATGAACAAGCTTCTAAAGGTTGGTGACACAACCTCAGATATGAAAGAAGGTAGAAATGCAGGCATGTATACAGTTGGCGTCATCTTAGGTAGTAGTGAGTTAGGTCTTGCGGAGCATGAAATGAATGAACTGCCTAAAGATCTTTTATTAGAAAAAAAGTCGGCTGTTAAAGAGAGATTCTTAGCCGCAGGTGCAAATGAAGTGATTGATTCATTCAGCGATCTTCCAAATCTTTTAGAGAAGTTTGAGAAACAACCGATGGTGATCAGCAAATAGGGGGAATGAAAGTGGAAAATCCATATTTACTATTAACTCCAGGTCCTTTGTCTACATCAAAGACTGTTAGAAATGCGATGTTAAAAGATTGGTGTACGTGGGATCAAAGTTATAACAGCTTAGTTCAGGAAATTAGAAAGAGACTCGTCGCATTGGCAACTGAAGAAACGGATGCTTACGCTGCTGTGCTTATGCAAGGCAGTGGGACATTTACTGTCGAATCTGTGATCGGCTCAGTTTTACCTAAAAAAAATGGAAAGCTTCTTGTCGCAACAAATGGTGCGTATGGAGATCGAATTGTACAAATTGCTCGCACGCTAAACATTGATGTTACTGCTTGTAAGACAGATGAAACAGTTCCTACAGATTTAGACCATTTAAGAGAACTGTTGCAAGCTGACCCATCGATTACACATGTTGCAGTTGTTCATTGTGAAACAACAACAGGGATGCTAAATCCGATAGAAGAAGTTTGTCGATTAGCAAAGGAGTTTAATAAAACGACAATTGTGGATGCGATGAGTAGCTTTGGTGGGATACCCATTAACATTTCAGAGTTAACAATAGATTACTTAATTAGTAGTGCAAATAAGTGTATTCAAGGTGTACCTGGGTTTGGATTTGTTCTTGCTAACAAAGAAAATTTGCAAGCATCTAAAGGGAATGCCAGATCTCTTTCACTGGATTTATATGATCAATATGAAACGATGGAAAATCAGCAAGGAAAATGGCGCTTTACATCACCGACCCATACAGTCCACGCCTTCTATCAGGCTTTACTGGAGTTGGAGGAAGAAGGTGGGATTCGTAAGCGATATAAACGTTATCAAAGCAACCACCAGATTTTAGTAGATGGAATGTCGGAGGTCGGTTTCAAACCTTTATTAACCAACCAGCATCAGTCACCAATTATTACAGCATTCCTCTTTCCAGAAGATCAGAATCTTACGTTTGATATAATCTACAAACGTTTGAAGGAAAATGGCTTTGTTATTTATCCTGGGAAAATTTCTAAAGTAGACACGTTTCGGATTGGCAACATTGGTGAAGTGTTTCCAGAAGACATTACAAGACTGCTAGAAGCGCTAAAGAACATTACTTATAAACAAGGGGTTGTAAACGGATGAAAGTTTTTTGTTTAGGTGGAGCCGGAAAGATTTGTAGAGAAGCAATCTTAGATCTAGTTCAATTCTCTACATTTGAAAAAATAACCGTTGCAGATTTTAACGAACAAGAAGGTCAGAAGGTTGTCGAGTGGTTAAACGATCCGCGTGTTGATTTTGTAAAAGTAAATGTTTTTGATCACGATGACACGGTTAGTAAAATGAAGGGCTACGACATTGTGATGGACGGAACGACAATAACTTTAAATGGAAGGTCAACAGCTTGTATCGCGGAGGCAGGTTGTCATGGAATTAATTTAAATGGGTTTGGCGAAGAAGATAAATATCATGATGTGTTTGTGGAAAATGGAAAAACATGTTTGCCTGGTTTCGGTATGACGCCTGGATTAACTCAAATGATGGCTATGCATGCTGCAAATCAACTTGATACAGTAAAATCGGTACGTGTTAGCCATGGTTCTTATCGTCCTATTGCCTTTTCGAAATCAATCACTGAAACAACAACATACGAATATGATCCTGATTTACCTTCACGCGTTGTATTTGAAAATGGCGAGTTTATTCAAGTGCCTCCTTTTGCAAGACCGAGAGAAATTGAATTGCCTGAGCCATATGGGAAAGGAATACAGTATATCATTCCACATTCTGAAACAAAAACATTGGCCAAAGCATTAAAGAATAAAGAAGTTGAACTAATTGAAGTAAGAGGCACATGGCCTGAGCAAAACATGAAGCTTGTCCGTGCTCTATATGATTATGGTTTTCTTCGTAATGATGCGATTACGGTTAATGGAAGTGCAGTTGGAATCTTAGATTGTATTGCAGAATATTTGTACCAATCAAAAGAAGGAACTGAAACCGAATTGTACGGGTATGCTCTTCATATTGAGGTGATTGGGACGAGGGGACATGAAACCTATCAACATGTTTTAACCCATACTCACCCTAAGTCTGATGGAAGTGATAAGGGGTGGGAAGAACTACGGGCATACACACGTAACGTTGCGATTCCATTTGCCATTGCGACAGAGCTGGTCGCAAGTGGAAAGTGCTCAGGGAAAGGCATCGTGATTCCTGAAGAGGCGTTTACCGATCCAACCTTATTGTTTAAGCAATTAGAAAAACGTGGTATATTTGTCAAAGAACAAGTGACTAGGTTGGAAACAAAAGTAGAGCAAGGAGTATAATTCATGTCTTTATTAGCTGAGGAAAGAAAGAGAGTAATTATTGAACTAATCGATCAAAATGGAAAAGTACGAGTGAACGATCTAGCAAAGGATTTTGACGTTTCAACGGAAACAATCCGCCGTTACTTGGAAGAGCTCGAAAGTGAACGAAAGCTTAAGAAAGTATATGGTGGAGCAGTTAGGTTAGAGGATGAAACAGAAGAACCTGCGATGTTCGAACGCGAAATCGTCCGTATAGATGAAAAAAGACGAATTGCTAACAAAGCGTGCACGTTTATAAAAGATCAAGATGTAATTTTCATTGATGAAGGTAGTACAACACTACAAATGGTTCAATTATTGTGTAACTATAACCGATTAACGGTAATTACGAACTCATTTCCTGTAGCTTCAAAGTTGCTAGCGTATGCGAATAAGGAAACGTTTAATGGAGACGTCATTTTTATTGGCGGCAATGTTGGACATCGTCATTATCGCACTTCTGGATCACTAGCTGAACGGATGGCAGAAGAGTTTTTTGTTGATAAAGCGTTTATTTCCGTTGATGGAATTCTTCCTGAAGAGGGAATAACTTGTTTTGACTTAGAAAAATCTCAGCTCTCAAAAATTTTAATAAAAAATGCAACTGAAGTTTTTGTTTTAGCCGACCATTTTAAATTAGGTGTAAAAGCGAACTTCAAAATGGCTAGTTTGAGCAATATTAATAAAGTACTAACAGATGTCAATTTTCCTGAAGAATGGGATTTGACTACAACGTCATGTGAGTGGGTTATCTGTTAGAAGATAGCTGAAAGTACAATAATATCCTGAGCTCAGATAAAAATTGATGACAGATTTCTTTACAGAAATGTAAAGGAGTCTTTTTTTTGTTACTTTTTTGTAAATTTATAGAATATCTAATCGAAACATGCTAAATTGTTGGTGGTACAATTTACCTAATTTTGCATATGAGAGGTGAGAGAGTGGACAAGATTAAAGTTGATGTTATTGAAAAGTATGAAGCAAATCGCATGACAATGGCTGTCTTACCATATAAGTATGGTAAGAATGTAATGGCTCAAGTATTGGAGTGTGAGAATGAATTTATTGTAAAACGACGCCCAATGGAAGTTATTGATCGAAGTTGTAGATACTATGGATCTAGCTATGAAGGCAGGAAAGATGGAACGAGGGAATTAATGGGCATAACCCATAAGCCGCCCATCGTTGTAGATCCAGTTAGCACAATATTTCTCTTTCCTACCACATCCTCATCTAGACCACAATGTGCATGGTTATCGCATATTTACATACAACATTACACTTCCACAGATTTGGATGACACAAAAGTAATCTTCACGACAGGTAAGGAAATTACGCTTCCGGTGTCGGTTAGTTCTTTTGAAAATCAGTTATTTCGAACAGCTCAGCTACGTACAATTATTTCCTCTAGAGTTGAAGAAGAACATCGAAAAATGAATATGCTACTTCTTCCAAGAGAAAAAGAAACAAATTCTTTATATGAGCATATTATTAGGGAGTTAAGCAAGAAATAGGGTGGGCTAGGGTGGCTGAATTTGTTCTAGTCTATGGTTCGGGATCACTCTACTGGTTCAAGACTTAAGCTTTTTGTCTCGATTCTGAAATAAGTAAGTTTCAATTAATTCTGAGACTTTGTTGCGAATGCGTGGGTTAAAGTAATTATGTTGTTCCTCATAGCCGTGGTATATGAAGGAATAGAGGGTAAAGGCATCATCCCGCTTTACTTGATTTACTTTAATTTTACGTTGGTTTAGTTCTTTTTTTACTTGTGTGAGATCTTTTTGAGCTAGCTTTAGAGATTCCTCAACAAGACGTAGATAGGGTTGTTTTAGCTTAAAAGGACTTTGTTCAATAACGGATAGGTCGCGGTTGAAAACAGCAATGGTCATCGGTAAATAAATGGATTGCTCGATCATATCGCGAATATCTTCAGGAATTCTCGTCATTTGGTCTGCCCTCTTTCGGTGATTGTAAGGAACGTTTGTTCGTACTTATCATACAAGATTTTTTTGAAGTTTTCAAGTGTTGTAGCCAACTTTTTTATAGGCGCTTGCGCTTTTTTAACAATTACCGAAAAAGTTTCCCCTCCTTGAGAGTGTATGAACGTAGACTAAAGGTAGGGGGACGAATTTCAGTTCAAGTCAATAGCTAAAAGTTTTTCTGGGTGTTAAGTCTGGTTTATTCACAGTTTGGACAGAAACGTGTAAAATAAAAGCAAGGACATGTAATTAAGGAGCTAATTATGAACTTTGAGTCGTTGCTGGATTCATTTACAATTGAAAAATTAATGGAGTTTTTTGAACAATATCAATCATTCGGTCCTCTACTTGGAATCGGTTTACCCATGCTAGAAGCATTTTTTCCTTTTTTACCTCTTGTTGTATTTGTTGTCGCAAATGTAAATTCGTTTGGGCTTTGGGTCGGGTTTATCTTTTCCTGGATTGGAGCTAGCTTAGGAGCAATCATTGTTTTTTTAATTATAAGAAGACTTGGACAGGAACGCTTTTTTAAGTTTTTGAGAAAGCATGAGACAATCCGCAAGCTTGTGACTTGGGTAGAAAGACGAGGATTTAGTCCGCTTTTTCTGTTACTTTGTTTTCCATTCACACCTTCTGCAGCTGTAAATGTTGTAGCGGGACTTTCCAAGGTTAGTTTTAGGCAATTTACCCTTGCTGTTTTATCTGGAAAGCTTGTCATGATTTTTGTTGTCAGTTTTATTGGTCAAGATCTTGGCGCACTTATCACGAAGCCAGAAAGATCAATCATTGCTGGACTTATTATTTTACTGTTATGGTTTGTAGGAAAAAGAATTGAAAAGCGCCTAAACTTGTCAATGACAATGAAAAAAAGAGAGCAGTAATCATGGATCGCTCCCGAGGGGGATATGATGAAAAAACGAATTGTCGCTTTTACAACAATTGGTGTTTTAGTCAGTATCATTATCTTGAAAAATTTACTATTTGTTGAATATAAGGTAGAGGGAGTTTCCATGCGCCCTACATATGAAGAAGGAAGCCTCCTTTCTATTAATAAATACAGTCACTATTTCTTACCAGTGAAACGTTTTGATGTTGTTGTTTTTCGAGGGCCTGGAAAAAAAGAGGACTATGTAAAACGAGTAATCGGACTTCCAGGTGATAAAATTGAATACAAAGATGACCAGTTATTGGTAAATGAAGAACCTGTACCAGAGCCCTATTTGTCTACTAATAAGCTGGGTACTCAAACAGGGGATTTTACCTTGAAAGAAAAAACTGGGAAAAGAAAGATTCCTGAGGGTTATTTATTTGTAATTGGAGACAACCGCATCCAAAGCTATGATAGTCGCCACTTTGGCTTTGTGAAAGCGGACCAAGTCGTAGGGAGAGTATCAGAATGACTTGTGGTGTCCGGGTTTACGTCTCGAAACAAGATTTATTTAGGGTTTTGCACCAGGGGGAAAGTTAGTACTATGACTTCTATTTAGATAAGGATATGTATGAAGCGTAGGGGCCCCCGAACCCCTGACCTCTATGCTACCAGTAACAAATATGAATAGGGATTATGACAGAAAAGTGATGACTGAGTCCATTTCATTAACATGTTTACGTAATGGGGCTCAGTCACAGGTAATGTTTTCTCTCTATGAAGCTGGAATGTTTAATGTTTGACCTACATAGATCGCATCAGATGTTAAATTATTCGCTTCTTTAATGGAAGTAACGGTTGTGTTATATTTTTTAGCAATGACTGATAAAGAATCACCAGATACTACTGTATAAGTTGTTACATTTTCCTTTAGTTGGTTGTTTGTAGTTGTTATGTTTAATGTTTGTCCAACATAAATATTCTCTGTTGTTAATCGGTTTTCTTCTTTGATTGCTATGACAGTTGTGTTATAGCGCTTAGCGATGACTGATAAAGAGTCACCAGACACTACTGTATAAGTAATCGTCGACTTTACTGGTGTAGGTACTGTTTCATTATCCTCTGTTGTAGGTATTTTTAATGTTTGTCCTATATAGACCGTGTCGGTACTTAAATTGTTTATCTCTTTTATTTTGCTAATAGTTGTATTGTTTCGATTCGCAATCGACCACAAGTTGTCACCTGAAACTACAGTATAGGTCGTGTAGGTTTGACCAACTGGTGGCTCTGTCACATCGGTATAGATTGGTGAAGTGACAGGTACTGTCGTTGGAAGAGAGGTAGAATAACTATTCCAAACGTCTGTATTTTCTTGGCCAATGCTCCAGTTACCGACTCCGCGAAGGTTATATTGACTTACTAATGAGAGTTTATGGCGAATCGATTCTTCGTTATCGTACCAGATTGTATAGGTTCCGGGTCTTAGGGAGGAACCACCCACAACTGTTAGCGGGTCACCTTCTTTAATAGTGATCAAAGCTTTTGGTGTTTTGCTTATTTCATCAAAGACGACTGTTCCGTTATACTTTTCAATTAATTCTTCAATTTTCGAGTTTGATATCCCATGGCCTCCGTAAGAAGCTCCCTCAATCCAATAACGGCCAAAGTGGGCGACTCCTACAACAATTTTATCGGCAGCGACTTGTTGATTAAGAGCATATTGAATGGACTTTTCAACCCAAGAATAACTTGCCACAGGTCCTGCTTTTCCCCCAGGATAGCTTTCGTCATAACTCATAATCATTAGATAGTCTGCATATTTAGCTAAATTTGTATAATCATACGATCCATGCCAACCGGTTTTCCATCCATTAGGGTTTGCAGCAACCGCAACGGAAACTTCCTTTGTTGACGGAATCTTTTGACGCAATAACCGAACAAACTCTGTATAATTATCTCGATCAGCATCTGTAACATTCTCTATGTCTACATTTACACCATCTAGATTGTAGCGTTCAATTGCATCAGCGATTTGTTGAACAGCAAGCTCTTTATTTTGTAGCATGGCTCGACCAACCTCGCGATTCCAATGGTTACTTAAAAATGGAACAACTCGAACTCCTCGTTGATGCATCGTTTCGACAAAATTAGGATCTACCTGATAAGTAAGCTTTAACGTACCATCTGAATTAATATCAAAGTAACTAGGTGAGACGGTATTTACTGAACTAGCTGTTTGATTCACCATATTAATATATTCTTTTGTGTTACCAAAATACATATAACCAAGGTTAATCACTTCACTCGCGGTGACAGGTAATCGTAAGGCTTGATTTGGTTGAATGACCTGACTTGTTAAATGGTTCAGTGCCATTAAAGCATCAACTGTCGTGTTATATCGTTTTGCAATCGTATATAGGGTTTCACCAGTAGAAACAGTATGGCTGTAAAGACTTATTGCTGTCCTTTCACTGATATTCCCTGCTAGGTCGGTTTGGGTAACCGAGGCTGTGATTTCCCCAGTCGGATCCACTTCATCTAGGTAGATATTTATGGAATAAAAACCTTTGGAGTCAGCTGTTGATGATTTAGTAAGGAGCTCATCCCCATTAGTATTAAGGATTGATACTCCAATCGTTGCATTTGGTTCAGAGGTTCCGATAATCGTATAGATTGACTGTTGATTCTCAAAACCGAACCCATTTTTCGATACAATCGGGTTTTCTACTACCGTATCTTTTTCGATGGTTGAAGCTTGAACAATACTTGTGTTTCCAGCTTTGTCAGTTTGAGTGAGTTCAAATGTTAAACGTCCATCTTTCAAACTCGATAAATCAAGGTCTGCTTCAAAACTACCGTTGATGACCATAGCTGTTTTTGTTATTTCCGTTGTCCCATCGCTTACCACCGCTTTAACTTGGGCACCTTCTTCAACACTAGATCCCGTAATGGAATAATCAGTCATATTTAGACGATTAACAAAAGGTTCAACAGTTGCAACTGCCTCCGCTGGTGCTTTTGTATCCTTTGTTATGGTTACAGGTTGAGGTTCACCGATATTACCAGCTGCATCTGTTGCAATAAATGAAACCGTAATGTTTCCATCATTCAATGGTGTCACACTGATTGGTAGCTCAAATCTTCCATTAAAATCCGTCGTTACAGTTTTTGTCATGTTCGTCACGCCATCTGTTAATAAAATGTCAAGCGTGATGTGGGGTTCCGCTGTTCCGCTTATTTTGTAATTGTTCATGTTTCCACTAAAAATACTCGGTAGTAGATCTATGTTTATATTCATAGGTCCAATTGTATCTTTAAGTAAAGTTTTTGTTGTAAATGGACTAACATTTTTAGCTTGATCCATCTGCGCGATTTTAAATGTAACATCTCCGTCATTTAAAGCAGAAAGATCCACTGGAATTCTGTACTCTCCATTTGCATTTGCCCGCCAATTAATTTCAATCGCCTTGCCGTTTACATTAGAAACGTTTATGTTTACTTGTGCATTGGCCTCAGCTGTTCCTGTTAGGAAATAGGAACTCTGATTGGCCTTATTGATAAAGTTGTTAGTATTAAAAATGGGAGCAGTTGGAGCGGCAGTATCTTTTACAATCGTCGCTTTCCCGGCTTGACTCATAATTCCTGATAGACTAGTTTGTGTTGCCAAAATTGTTAAGGTTGTATCACGAAGTGCGCTTAAATCAACAATTACATGGAATTCCCCATTTTCATTTGCGACAGATGTTGCAATGACATCAGGATTTGTTCCATCTGATACGGTGATGTCAACCGTTGTTCCCGGTCGTGCGATACCGAATATTGTGTAATTCTTTTCAGTTTG
This sequence comes from Metabacillus herbersteinensis, assembly GCF_042433335.1. Taxonomy (NCBI): domain Bacteria; kingdom Bacillati; phylum Bacillota; class Bacilli; order Caryophanales; family Bacillaceae; genus Metabacillus; species Metabacillus herbersteinensis. Next base: position 14,953 of record NZ_JBHLVO010000039.1, on the reverse strand, counting down.
GCTATTTATGATATCAGCGCTTTCAATCACTGGTGGCGCTATGCTAGTTTTTTTTGTGACTGTAGTTTGATGAACGACACTACTGTTTCCTGACATATCAATGGCACGGGCAGCAATCGCTAATTGTCCATCATCGAGAGAACGTAAATCTACATTTGATCGGAATTCCCCAAGCTCATTCGCAGTAGCTTCAGTTATCACTTCAGGATTCACACCATCTGAAACTGTAATTTCAACCTTCGCACCAGGCTCTGTAACCCCGGAAATCGTGTATTTGTTTGCATTTTCGATTGTTACTTGTTTGCCAGTATCAATGACAGGTTCAGTAGCAACAGTATCCTTTATCACGGATAGTGTTGTTACTTTACTTTCGTTACCAGATGAATCAACAGCTTTCGCTGAAATAACAATAGTGCCATTTCTTAACTTCGAAACATCAACCTTATTTTCAAACCTTCCATTTGCATCCGATTTAATCTGAATCTTTATCGGTGAATTGTTGCCATCAGTTAGAGTAATATTTACGATCGCGTTTGCTTCAGTTGAACCCGATACTGACAAACTTGATTGATTTCTTGTGGTGATCGGTCCGATTGGATTTAGTACTGGAACAGTTGGTGCTACTGTATCTGCTGGCAGTTGTGTAACTGTTTCTTTAGTAGGGATTTTAAGGATTTGACCAACATAAATCATATCTGTTGATAAATTATTTGCTGACTTAATTGCATCTACTGTTGTATTTAATCGCTTCGCAATGTGGAACAACGAATCTCCAGCCACAACTGTATACGATGTTGTGATTTCTTTTGGAGGTTCAGGTGGCTGGACTTGTTCACCTTTGTTTGGTGGGATGGTTAAGGTTTGTCCAACAAAAATCATATCCGATGTTAAGTTGTTTTGTATTTTAATTGTATCAACGGTCGTGGCGAACTTTTTGGCGATTAATGATAACGAATCTCCAGAAACTACAGTATAGGTAGCTGGAGCTGGTTTGGTAACAGTTGTATCTTCGGGTAATGGAGCCGGTTCGGTTACAGGTGGTGCTGGAGTATTCGTATCAGTTGATTGATTTTTCGGTACTTTTAACAGTTGCCCAACAAAAATCATATCTGTTGTTAAATGGTTTAAAGACCGAATCGTATCCACTGTTGTACCAAGCTTTTTCGCAATCAAAGACAACGAATCTCCAGCCACAACCGTGTGAGTACTAGTAGTATCTTTATTTTCAACAGTCGGGGGAGGAATAGGAGTAGGAGTGACTGTTGTTTCTTGAGCAGCTGTTCTAGGGATTTTTATTATTTGTCCAACAAAAATCTTCTCGCTCGTAAGTTGATTAAAAGATCGAATGCTTTCAGCCGATGTGTTAAACCTTTTCGCAATGATGAAAAGGGTATCACCTGATGCTACTGAATATGAAAGAAAAGGGAGGTTTAACTTCTGACCAATATAGATCGTATCCGAAGTTAATCCATTTACCGTTTTGATAGAGGCTACAGATACATTAAAACGTTTCGCGATAATTGATAAACTATCTCCAGATTTCACCGTATACACATCGTATTGATTTGTTTGTGGAATATGGGTATTACTTGTCGCGGCACCTGCAGTTGTTGCTGTCGCCCCTAAATAGATAGTCGTGACAAGCAGGGATCCAGCCATTACTTTTGCTGCTGTAATGGGTACATTGGGAAACTTCTCTTTAATTAAATTTCGGATTTGTACTTGAAGATGTTTCTTCTTATTTGGTGAGCGCCCTAGCTCATTTGAAAACTCCGACAATTGAGGATCGAGATAGATGACTATTGTATAATTGTTCTGGTCTAGAATTAATTCGTACCTATTAATGTCCATTATAAAACACCTCAATATTTAAACTCTCTTGTTGTTACCAAGATTATTCATAACACCATCACAAAACCTCTACCTTGATATACAGAAATCATCTAATTCTAAACAATTATCCTATAGATAAAGACTACGGACTCTTTTCTATTTTTTTCAGTATTTAACATAAATGTTGGTAGTCGTGATGAATGGCATTTAGTGAGAATTTAAAGTAAAATAAAGAAGAAAAAAGATAAGTAATCCCACATATAAGTGAAAAAAGTTGGGTGACTCAAAATAAATTTTGGGTGACCCTCTCTTATTCCATAGCAGAAAGTTTAGGGCCTAATATCTGAGTAAAAGTGGTGAATAAATATGAGTAGCATGCAATTTGTAATCGGCCGGTCGGGTAGTGGAAAAACAAATTATCTACTAAATGGAATTCGCGAGGAGCTTTTTAAGGAGCCAACAGGTTCTCCGCTTATTTATCTTGTTCCAGATCAGATGACATTTGGTGCAGAATATGAATTGATTAAGACGCCAGGTTTGAGAGGGATGATTCGTGCTCAAACCTTTAGTTTTAGCCGTTTAGCTTGGCGTGTTTTACAGGAAACTGGTGGAATGGCGAGACATCATCTTTCAAGCACGGCCATTCAAATGATGTTAAGAAAGCTTGTGGAAGAATACAAGCAGGATTTAAAAGTGTTTACAAAAGCAAGTGATAAAAGTGGATTTATTCAGCAGCTTGAAGCGATGCTTACGGAGTTTAAGCGATACTGTTTGTCTCCTCAGGAACTGGATGAGTTTATAACTGGAGAAAATGACACGGACAAGCAAGCTTTGTCAGAAAAACTCCATGACTTGGCGCTTCTATATGCACAGCTTGAAAAATCAATGAGTGAAAAGTACATAGATTCAGAGGATTATCTGCAGTTACTAGCTGAACAAATTCCTCAATCAGAGTATCTACAATCAGCTGAAATCTATATTGATGGTTTTCATAGTTTTACCCCTCAGGAATATGAAGTAATTGGGGTATTAATAAAACATGTTAAAAAAACGACGATTGCACTAACCGTGGACAAGCCATATACCGAACATTTGCCTCACGAGCTTCACTTATTCCGAATGACAGGTATGACATACAATCGTATACGGGAACTGGCACTTGAAGCAGGTGTAGAAATAGAAGAAAGCATTGTTCTGGACAATCATCCAAGATTTTCTCATAGCCCATCACTCGCGCATCTTGAAACAAATTATGATGCACGTCCAACAAAAGCAAGTGACACCCGGCCAGATATTACTCTATTACAGAGCTCTAACGCTCGAGCAGAAGTTGAAGGAATTGCACGAGAAATTCATACATTAGTCAAGAGTAAGGGCTACCGGTACCGAGACTTTGCCATTTTGAACCGAAATGGTGCAAATTATCATGATTTAATACAACAGGTTTTCAAAGATTACGATCTTCCTTTTTTCATTGACCAAAAACGTTCAATGCTCAATCATCCTCTAATTGAATTGATTCGTTCAAGTCTTGAAGTTGTAAATGCGAATTGGCGCTATGAAGCGGTGTTTCGTTGTATTAAAACGGAGCTTCTTTTTCCACTTGAAGAAAACCCGGAAAAACTCCGTGAAGAAATGGATCAACTCGAAAACTATGTACTATCATATGGAATTCAAGGTACAAAGTGGACAAATGGTGAGCGCTGGCGTTACCGAAGATTTTACTCCTTAGAAGATGAGTTTGTGATAACCGATGAAGAACAAGAGATAGAAGAAAGATTAAATTCATTGCGAGATTTAATTGTACCAGCTTTAAGGACATTACAGACTTCATTAAAAAAAGCAAAATCAGGCCGAGAGCTAGCACAAGCTCTTTACCTCTATCTAGAAGAGCTAAGCATTCCTGAGAAAATGAACCTTATAAGCCTTGAGGCAGAGGGAAAAGGACGTTTGTTGGAAGCAAGAGAACATGACCAAGTATGGGAATCAGTTATTGGATTGCTAGATGAATTTGTTGAAATGCTTACAGACCAACAAATTACAGCTAAGCTTTTTGCAGACATGCTTGAAACCGGGTTCGAGGGTATGAAGTTTTCACTTGTTCCACCAGCCATTGATCAAGTATTAGTTGCTGATTTTGAACGTTCTAGATTTTTTAACTTAAAAGTAGCCTTTGTGATTGGAGCCAATGATGGTGTGTTACCAGCAAGACCAAAGGAAGAAGGCATTCTTTCAGAGGATGAGCGTGAGGCTCTGCATCATAAAGGGATCGAACTTGCAGCTACAGCAAGACAGCAGCTTCTTGATGAAAATTTCATAATCTATTTGGCGTTGACCAGTGCATCTCATAAACTATATCTTTCCTATCCAATGGCAGATGAAGAAGGAAAAGCGTTGCTACCGTCAATCATTACTAAACGAATAAAAGACATGTTTCCAAGGATAAAGACAGTTCATTTACTGAATGAGCCAGGTGAATTAAGTGAAAGTGAGCAGCTTTCGTTTATCGTAAATGAAAATGTTACACTCTCCTACTTAACAGCACAGCTTCAAGCTTGGAAACGCGGCTATCCAGTTCTCCCGCTGTGGTGGGATGCTTATAACTATTTCATTACATCTAGTCAAAAACAAAGAGCAACCGGCGTCTTAAGTAGCCTTTTTTATCAAAATAAAGCACCGAAACTCCAATCAGATATTAGCCGCGAGTTATATGGAGAACATATCCAAGGAAGCGTGTCGAGAATGGAGCTATATAATAGCTGTGCGTTCTCACATTTTGCTTCACATGGCTTAGGCTTAAAAGACCGTCAATTTTTCCGTTTAGATGCACCTGATATTGGTCAAATGTTTCATGCCGCACTTAAACTGATTTCTGATCGGTTGCATCAGCTTAATCTCGACTGGAAAGAGCTAACAGCTGAACAATGTGAGCGATTATCAATGGACGCCGTTGAAAAATTAGCACCTCGTCTTCAAAAGGAGATTCTACTAAGTTCCAATCGCTATCATTATTTGAAACGTAAGCTGCAAAAAATCCTTGCGCGCGCTTCAGCGATTTTAAGCGAGCATGCAAAAGCAAGTGGATTCACACCGGTCGGTTTAGAGCTAGGATTTGGGAAAGGTGGCACACTACCTCCTATTCAATTCACTTTAAATAATGGCTGTACGATGGAAGTTGCCGGACGAATAGATCGAGTTGATAAAGCCGATCACTCAAATGGTGTTCTCCTCCGAATTGTTGATTATAAATCAAGCCAAAAAGACGTTCATTTGTCAGAGGTTTATTACGGATTAGCAATGCAAATGCTCACTTATTTAGATGTGATTATTACCAATTCAAACGACTGGATTGGGGTTAAAGCCTCACCGGCGGGAGTTCTCTATTTCCATGTTCATGATCCGATGATTCAAGCAAAATCATGGATGGATGAAGAAAAAGTAGACGAAGAAATTCTTAAGAAATTTAAAATGAAAGGCTTACTGCTAGGGGATGAAGAAGCAGTTCGTCTTATGGATCACACACTAGATGCTGGCGTTTCCTCTAATGTAGTATCAGCGAGCATGTTAAAAAAAGGCGGCTTTAGCAAGACGTCGCAGATCGCAAGTGAGCAGGAATTTGACCTCCTCAGAGATCATGTTAGAGATACTTTTGTTAAAGTCGGAACCGACATAATTGATGGTGTGATTGACATTGCCCCTTATAAGCTAAGGGATAAAACACCATGTGCATTTTGTGCATATAAATCCGTCTGTCAATTTGATGAAGCATTGGATGAAAACAATTACCGTTTATTAAAGCATGAAAAAAATAGTGAAGTGTTAAAAAGAATGAGAGAGGAGGCTGGGCAAAGTGAGTAAAACAATAGCAAAGCCCGCAAACAGCCAGTGGACCGATGACCAATGGAAAGCCATCGTTTCAAGTGGACAAGACATCCTTGTTGCTGCAGCAGCGGGTTCTGGGAAAACAGCAGTTTTAGTTGAACGTATCATTCGAAAGATTCTTTCGAAGGAAAATTCGGTCGATGTCGATCGCTTACTAGTTGTCACGTTTACAAATGCATCCGCAGCTGAAATGAGACACCGAATTGGTGAAGCCTTAGAAAAAAGCTTAAAAGAAAATCCAGCCTCACTTCATTTAAGAAGGCAGCTAACCTTATTAAATCGGGCATCGATTTCAACTCTACATTCCTTTTGCCTAAATGTCGTCCGCAAATATTATTATCTTATTAACATTGATCCAAGCTTCCGAATTGCCGACGATACGGAAGGTCAGCTATTGATTGATGAAGTTCTGGATGACATGTTTGAAGAACAGTACAGTATCGAAAACAATGAAGCATTTTTCGATCTTGTCGATCGTTATACGTCTGATCGAAATGACCTTGAATTACAGGTGCTCATTCGCCAGCTCTATTACTTTTCAAGGTCGCATCCTAAACCAACAGCATGGCTTGATGAGCTGTTAACCATGTACGATATAAAAGAAGGAGAAACTCTTGAAAACCTTCCTTTCTTAAGCTATTTACTTCAAGACATTGATATGCAACTAGACGGATGCAGGGAAAAGCTTGAGCAAGCGTTGGAATTAACAAAACGTCCAGCAGGTCCGGCGCCTAGAGCAGAAAATCTAGTGAATGACCTCGAACAATTGCGCGGACTTTTGGCAGTAAAGCATTCATGGCCTGACCTTGGCGAGAGAATGCATGCTTTCAATTTCACAAAAGCAAAGCCTTGTAAAAAAGGAGAATTTGATGATGCGCTTGTTGCACAGGTCACAGCTCTACGTAATTCAGCAAAAAAGCAGATCGAAGACTTACGTGATGATCTTTTTTCACGTTCATATGAAAGCTACCTTGGAGATCTTCAGCATTTAAAGCCCGTCATGGAAAAACTTGTTGCTTTGGTAAAAGAGTTTGCTGAACGATTTGCAACAGTAAAAAAAGAAAAAAGCATTGTCGACTTCGCAGATTTAGAACATTACTGCCTTGAAATTTTAACTAGTGAAAACGAACAACCAAGTGATGCATCCACCTTTTATAAAAATCAATTTGTCGAAGTGTTAGTTGATGAATATCAAGATACGAATTTAGTCCAGGAATCGATTTTAAAGCTTGTCACGAAAGAAGGAGAAAGCACGGGAAACCTTTTCATGGTGGGCGATGTAAAACAATCGATTTACCGTTTCCGTTTAGCAGAGCCGTTTCTATTTTTAAGTAAATACAAACGGTTTACTACAGAAGGAAACGAGAGTGGACTCCGTATTGATTTATCGAAAAACTTCCGAAGTCGAAGTGAAGTTCTCGACGGAACCAACTATATTTTTAAGCAAATTATGGGTGAATCAGTAGGCGAAATTGAATATAACCATGACGCTGAATTAAAGCTTGGTGCCAAGTATTCTGGGCATGAAGCCAACAAAATGAATGCAGAGCTACTTTTGGTTGAAAAAGGTATTGAATCAGCCGAGACTGATGGAGAATCAACAGATCAATTTGATCAGGAAGATCTCGAAACCGTTCAGTTAGAAGCGCGATTAATGGCAAAAAAAATTCGCGCAATGATAACGGAGCAATTCCCTGTTTACGATCGAGGTCTTGGACGCGAACGAGCAATAACATACCGTGACATTGTTGTTCTTTTACGCTCGATGCCATGGGCTCCACAAATTATCGAGGAGTTTAAAAAACAAGGAATTCCCGTTTATGCAAATCTATCAAACGGTTATTTTGCAGCCACGGAAGTCTCAATTATGTTAGCGCTGCTCAAAATCATTGATAATCCATTCCAGGACATTCCGCTTGCGTCTGTTTTACGTTCTCCAGTTGTCGGTCTGAGTTCGAATGAGTTAGCAATTATAAAAACATATGACAAAAAAAGAACCTATTATGATGCTGTAAAGGCTTGTGTAAAAGAAGCAGCACCTGCTCATCAACACTTAGCGAACAAGCTTCAATCTTTTTTATTGTTGTTTCAGCAGTGGAGAAATCTCGCACGAATGGGGTCTGTATCAGATTTAATTTGGCAGCTTTATCGTGATACAAAATTCTTTGACTTTGTTGGTGGAATGCCTGGTGGCAAACAGCGACAAGCCAATTTACGTGCTTTATATGATCGGGCCCGCCAGTATGAATCGACATCGTTTAGAGGATTATTCCGCTTTCTTCGATTTATCGAAAGAATGCAAGAACGCGGCAATGACTTAGGAGCAGCAAGGGCACTTGGTGAGCAAGAGGACGTTGTGCGGTTGATCACGATTCACAAAAGCAAAGGGCTAGAATTTCCTGTTGTGTTCGTAGCTGGACTAGCCAAACAATTTAATATGATGGACTTGAATAAAAAGTATCTACTAGATAAAGAGTTAGGATTTGGAACGAAGCTCGTTAACCCAAAGCTTCGGTTAAGCTACCCAACCTTACCTTATTTTTCGTTAAGAAAAAAAATGCGGATGGAACTTCTTGCTGAAGAAATGCGAGTCTTATATGTTGCATTAACTCGTGCAAAAGAAAAGCTCTTTTTAGTTGGAACTCTCAAGGATTCCCAAAAGTCATTTGATGTGTGGCGTATGAATAGTACCCACAAGGATTGGTTGTTGCCTGACTTTGAACGTGCAAAGGCAAAATCCTATCTTGATTGGATTGGCCCAGCATTAGTTCGCCATCGTGATAGTGAAGTACTTCATGGTGAAGAATTGAACGCCTTAGTCCCTAAAGAAATAGCAGAGCATCCTTCAAAATGGACAGTTAGAACGATTGGAGCAGCAGAGCTTCAGGAGATTGTTTTAACGGAAGAGAAAACAGATAAAGACTTGCTTCAAGCTTTGAAACACGGTGAACTAGCACCAGTCGAAGGCCATTACAAAGATGAAGTAATCGACCAGTTATCCTGGGTATACCCTTATGAAGAAGCAACACAGCATAGAAGCAAGCAATCGGTCTCAGAAATGAAGCGTAGAAATGAAGTGAAAGACGAATATAGTGCACATGAACTTGTCTCAGGCAAAAAACGTTCATTTGTCCATAATCGACCCACCTTTATGCAAAAAAAATCATTGTCACCTGCAGAAAAAGGGACTGCGATGCACGCTGTGATGCAGCATATCGACTTAACAGAACCTGTATCCGAACAAACTGTCATGAAGAAGGTTTCGGAGCTCGTGAAAAAAGAAATTTTAACAACTGAACAAGCAGATTCAATTAAAATTGATCGGGTATTGAACTTTTTCCAAAGCAGTATCGGGAAGCGTTTAATTAGCGCTGAAAAAGTACAAAGAGAGGTTCCATTTAGCTACGCTCTTTCTGCACAAGAAATCTATAAAGGTGTCACTGATGAAGTTGTCCTCATTCAAGGTGTTATTGATTGCTTGTTTGAAGATGAAGACGGTCTCGTATTATTGGATTATAAAACTGATGTCATCGAAAGCTTGTTATCTCAAGGTCCAGAAGTAGTAGCGCTAACGTTAAGTCAAAGATACAAAATTCAAATAGAGCTTTATACAAAGGCAGTTGAAGAAATTGCTCGTCAACCAATTAGCCGAAAGTACTTATATTTCTTTGATGGCAGCTATTTACTGGAACTCTAAATATGAAAATTTTGGCGGGGCAATCGGTGTCACACGATTGCTTTAAGCATGTTAGCGCCTGAAAAATTAAGTGCGTAAACGAATCATGAAGGGAAGTTAACAAAGATGCGGATATTGCATACTGCTGATTGGCACCTTGGTAGAACGTTAGAGGGGCGCAGTCGATTAGCTGAACAAGCACAATTTATCGATGAGTTAGTGAGAATCGCCAGCGAAGAGAAGGTTGATGCGATTTTAATGGCAGGTGATGCATTCGATACGGTAAATCCTCCAGCGGCTGCGGAACAGCTTTTTTATGAAGGGCTTTCAAGGCTATCAAATCACGGCAAGCGCCCGATCATCGTGATTGCAGGAAACCATGATAATCCAGACCGTTTGTCGGCAGCTTCCCCTTTAGCTGGAAACCATAGCATCCATTTAATTGGTTATCCAATGAAGGAAGCAATCAAGGTTAACATCCCGTCAGCACAAGAAACGATGATGGTGGCTGCGCTAGCCTATCCTTCTGAAGCAAGATTAGCAGAGTTATTATCAAATGAGCATGATGAAATTCTCCTGCGTAATAAATATGATGAGAAAATACGTGACTTATTTTCCCTTATGTGCGGGCAGTTTGGACCGGATACAGTCAATATGGCAATGAGCCATATTTATGTTGCAGGCGGTAGTTCGAGTGACTCTGAACGACCAATCGAAATTGGGGGGCCTATACCGTTGCCGCTACAAGTTTGCCAGAAGCAGCACAATATGTAGCTCTCGGTCATTTACACAGACCACAGGACATTAAGCGTGCCAAAACGAAGGCCCGTTACTCAGGATCTCCCCTTTCCTATAGCTTTTCTGAAATAGGCTACGCAAAAACTGTGACCATACTTGATGCAAAGCCTAATCAAGAAGTTGTCATAAAAGAGATCCCTTTATCATGTGGCAAGCCCCTCGTCAAATGGAAGGCAATTGAAGGAGTTAGTCAGGTTCATCGCTGGTTAGATGAAGAAAAAGATAAAAACGCATGGATTGATTTAGAAATCCACTTAACAACTAACCTTTCAATAGAAGAAATTCACCGATTAAGAAAATGGCATACAGGTTTTATTCACATCCGTCCAGTTTTTCAACTTGAGCAAGAAATCGTTTCAACAAGACCATCCAATATGCCGATCGATGAATTGTTTAGTCGTTTTTATGAAAAGCAAACAGGCGGAGCTAAACCAGAGCCTGAGCTGTTAAAGCTTTTCTTAGACTTACTAAACGACGAAGAGGAAGAGGAAGGTGCCTACACATGAAGCCAATTACTCTAGCTATTTCAGGATTGCATAGCTTTCGGGAAAAACAGGTAATTGACTTTAACACTCTGTGTGAAGGTGGGATTTTTGGGATTTTTGGCCCAACAGGTAGTGGGAAATCCTCAATTCTAGACGCCATGACTTTAGCGTTGTATGGAAAAGTTGAACGTGCTTCAAACAATACTCACGGCATTCTCAACCATGCCGAAGAACAGCTTACCGTGTCCTTTACGTTCGAGCTTGTGAATGGTTCTGTTCAAAAACGTTACACCGTTGAACGAGTATTCAAGCGTGCCGATGAAATGCGCGTAAAAGCAACTATTTCTCATTTAATTGAAGTTGGCGAAGAGACAATTGTTTTAGCGGATAAAGCAGGAGAAGTGACTGAACATGTATATAACTTGCTAGGCTTAACAATTGACGATTTCACCCGTGCCGTTGTTTTACCACAAGGGAAATTTGCTGAATTTCTATCCTTAAAAGGAACAGAAAGACGTCAAATGCTGCAACGACTTTTTCACTTAGAGCAGTACGGTGATCAGTTAATAAAAAAGCTCAAGAAAAAAACAACTGAAGCAAAATCAAAGCGAAATGAATGTGTTGCTGAACAAATTGGCCTAGGTGATGCATCAATAGAGGCCGTAGAAGAAGCGAATAAAGAACGTGCAAATACAGAGCTGCTATTGCAAAAAAGAAGCAAAGAATATGAAGCAGTTACAAAAGAATTTGAAAGCAAACAAGAGATCTGGCAGCTACAATCTGAGAAGCAAACGTATGAAATGCAAAAACAAGAACTTCAAACTGGGCAAGCTCAGATCACCTCTCTACAAGAGCAGTTTGCACAGGCGGAAGAAGCAGAATCACTGAGACCTTACGCTGAAGCAGTTCAGATAACCAGTATTGAAAAAGATGAAACAGAGAAAATGCGAATAGACTATCATAAGCAGTACATTGAGTTAAAAGATCATTACGAAAAGATTAACAAGTCTTACGAAATCATACGTGAAGAAAAATCATCACAAGAGCCTGTACTCGTTATTAAAAGGGAAAAGCTTCTTACCCTTAAGCAGGTAGAAGATGAACTAAACATGATGATCGAACAAGTAAAAAGTCTCCAATCAGCTCAGGTGACGTTAGCTGGAAAAAGAGGTCAGCTCACACATCAGCTTGATACAAATAAACAAGCATTGAATAAATATGTCACGAAACAAACAGCACTAAAGGATGAGTTAACCGAAAATATAATTAGTGTAAAAGAACGACAACAAGTTCGCGATGCACAAGATGCTAAACACAAGGTTATGCAAGTGTTGAATGATTTTAATGAAGTTAGTGATTTTACATCTAAAAAGGGTACTTTGCTATCAGAATATAAGGTCCAAATGAACCAACTAACAAAGAAATCGATAACTTTTAGGAAGCAACTTCTAGAATACTTCCAATTAATACAGAGACATTATGGAATTGTCAGTGAAAGAGATCTTGAACACGAGCATTTTTTAATAAAAGCGAAGCAGCAATTAGAAATAACAGTGAGTCTTGAAGATAAAGACAAGGAACAGCAGCTTGCGAAAGAGTTAGTAAAGCAGCTAACAGCAGGTGAACGCTGTCCAGTTTGTGGCTCAACTGACCATCCACACCCGGCAGAGGATAGGAATGAGAACCATTCAAATCGAACGAAATCTGCTTATTTTAAAGATTTCATTGAACAGCAACAGGTTATAAAACAAGATGCATATTCTCTAAAGCACAAGCTACAAAGTCTAGCGCAGCAGTTATCAGATGAGTTTCCATTCTTAAACGAAGCAAAATCGCCAATAGAGGCGCTAGTAAAGCCGCTATTAAGTGGTCTAAATGAGCAAGAGACACAGCTTTATTTTGAAGAAGGTCACAAAAGGTTTTCGGTTGAATACAAATCAATTGCCCAGGACTTACTGGGGTTGAAAGAACAAATCGATAAAACGTCGATTCTATTAAGAAACACTGCCAATGAAGATGTAAAGCTACAGCACTCTATTTCATTAGCTGAACAAGAACTAAGCGACCTCGTTGAAAAACAAGGTAAGCTAGACCAAGAATATAAAGTGAGCGAATCTAATTACCATAAGGAATTTCCTGCTATTCCTCTTGAAAAGATAGAAGAACTTTTGAAAAGCATTTTTGAAAGAGATCAGGCAGCAGAACAAATCTCGGCAAGAGTTCAAAAGAGTGTCTCCATTATTGAGAATCAAACTGAAATGGTTAGAGAGCTTGAAGAACAAAAAACGATACTGGCTCAAGAGGAAGTTAAGCTGAACTCAGAGCTTGAAAACCGCGAGCAGCAAGTGGGAGAGAAGAGAGAAAAACTAAAAGAAGTAGAAGGTACCCTTAGTATTGGCGAGCAAATTAAGGAGATTGAAGAGCGCCTGAGTGCTCTAATTGCTCAAGAAAAAACTCTTTATGCTTCTTGGCAAAAGTCATCCAAAGAGTTGCACCAAGTAGCAAATGACTTAGCTGCAAGTGAAAAGTCCTATGAGAATGCCGTAGTTAGACATCAAAAAGCTCTTGAAAAGTGGGGGAATATTAGCAAAAACTCAACCTTCCAAACCATCGAAAACCTGTTAGCTTCTTTACAAACATCCCAAGAAAGGCAAGCTATGAAGATGAAGATTGATACTTACTTGGATAAAAGAAAGCAAATCGACGCAGACTTAAAACGAATTGAAAGCAAGCTAAACAATCAATCACTTGCAAATGAACAGTGGCAGCATATCGGCCAAATAAAGCAAGAGCTAAAAGGATTTGTCGACGCGGCGGTGGAAGCAAGAGGCGCAGCAGGCAAGGCTTTATCTACATTGCTCGAAAAGCACGAACGTTTTATGATAATTGAAAAACAACGTGAAACGCTTGATGAATCCATTCAACACTTAGACAAGCTTCAAGCCGTATTTAAAGGAAATGGGTTTGTAGAATTTATTGCAGAAGAGCAATTACAACAAGTTAGCCGAGATGCAACGGAGCGACTCGGATTGTTAACAAGACAGCGTTACGCAATTGAAGTTGATTCACAAGGTGGCTTTATTATGAGGGATGATGCAAATGGTGGAGTTAGACGACCTGTTTCCACACTATCAGGTGGCGAAACATTTTTAACATCGCTTGCATTAGCACTATCTCTGTCAACACAAATTCAGCTGCGTGGGGAGTTCCCACTCCAATTTTTCTTCCTTGATGAAGGCTTTGGTACATTGGATGCAGACCTCCTCGATACAGTTGTTTCCGCATTAGAAAAGCTGCATTCAACAGACCTATCCGTTGGGGTAATTAGTCACGTTCAAGAGTTGCGGGCACGATTGCCGCGTAGGTTAATTGTTCAGTCAGCAGAGCCGTCTGGAAAAGGATCTTCAGTTTACCTTGAAACATTGTAACAATGCTTTGACAAAATGATGCGCAAACAAAGAAATCTAACGAGCGAAAGCGCAAAAGTGGAAATCGTTGAGTAAGCAGGATTTAAGAAAACAGCAGAATTCATTGTGAATTCTGCTGTTTTTTTGTAGTATCACCAGAAAGTATAAAACTTGATACTAAGTCTGCGTTTCGCAAGTCCAGCTCCGACGCACAGGACGTGCTAGTGCATAGGATTGCTGTTTTAACAGATGATAGAACTAAGCATATATGAATATGAGGAGGGACATCGTGAGAATTTTTACAGCTCTAGGTGCGAAATTTCTACTTACGTTTGCGATACTTTCTTTTGTATTAGGATTGATTTTTCAAGTTAATTTTGGGTACGTGTTTGTCGTTTCAGTTGCTTTAACATTTATTTCTTATCTGATAGGTGACTTATTTATTTTACCGAAAACAAATAATACGATTGCCTCGATTGCAGATTTCGGGTTAGCGTTTGCTGGAATTAGCTTTTTACTAGCTCTTGTCAATGAAAACCCAAACTTCCCGATCGTAACAGCTGCATTTTTTGCATCTGTTGGTCTCGCTGTTGCTGAGTTTCTTTTTCATCGCTTGATTACGTTGAACAACAAGGTTGAAGGTAAATCGGATGACCGACGGAATACTGCACTATTGAAAGAAAACTATGCCATGGAGGCAGCGGAGGAATTTGATTACAAGTCAAAAGAAAAACGGTAAAATTCTATTGTGAATTTACCGTTTTTCTTTGTTGTATAGCGTACTATGTCAAATACTATTTCTTGGATTTTGTGCATGCCGAACACACCAACCAATTTTAATAACCAATTTTAGGTTCATAAGGAAGCAACTG
>NZ_JBHLVO010000038.1:0-42403 GCF_042433335.1 Metabacillus herbersteinensis | reverse complement strand
TATTAGGCACGCCGCCAGCGTTCGTCCTGAGCCAGGATCAAACTCTCCAATAAGATTGTTTGACTAGCTCTTTTTTGTACACGAATGTACGAAAAAACTTTGTTGCTTTGTTGATTAAATCAACGTTGGCACGCTTGGTTTTGTTCAGTTTTCAAAGATCATCTTCGCTCAGAGGCGACTTTACAAATATAACATCTTCGTGATGAAGTGTCAACAACTTTATAAAGTTTTATTTTCCTACTCGAGAACGTTTTGCCTTTCCTCGTGAGGGACAGTCATAACTATACCAAGTAATATACTTACCGTCAACATAAAAAAAGAAGGTAATGTTTGACATTACCTTCTCCTGAGACTATTAACCTGCTAAGAATATAAAGTACGCTAGGAATATAAAGAAGAGTCCATACATAATCGGATGAATTTCTTTCCTTCTACCTTTAAGTAACATTGTAATAGGATAAAAGATAAAGCCCACCGCTACTCCTGTTGCAATACTATAAGTTAATGGCATTGCAATGATTGTTAAGAAAGCCGGTACAGCAATCTCGAAACGATCCCAATCAATTTTTCCCAATGAAGAAACCATTAATATCCCTACTATAATAAGTGCAGGCGCTGTTACTGGTGCAGTGATAACTCCTAACAATGGGGAGAAAAACAATGCAAGTAAGAAAAACCCTGCTGTTACGACAGATGCAAATCCTGATCGCGCACCCGCTGCAACTCCTGCAGATGACTCAATATAAGAAGTTGTTGTTGACGTCCCAAAGATTGCTCCTACAATAGTAGCTGCTGAATCTGCAAACAATGCTTTTCCGGCACGGGGAAGTTTGTTTTCCTTCATTAGACCTGCTTGGTTTGCCACTGCAACTAAAGTTCCTGCGGTATCAAAGAAGTCAACGAACAAGAAAGTCATGATAACAACTAGCATTTGAATTGTGAATATCTGATCTAAATTGAAAAATGCTTGACCAAAGGTTGGAGCAACACTCGGAATAGAACCGACCACTTGCGTAGGAAGATCAATTAATCCAAAAATAACTCCTGCTACTGAAGTAATAAGCATTCCGAAGAAAATACCACCTTTAACTCCACGAACCATTAACATAATCGTTACGAAGATACCAAAGATAGCTAAAAGCGTTTGACCATCTCTTAAATTACCAAGGCCCACTAGAACTGCATCATTTTTCACAATGATGCCTGCATTTTGAAATCCAATGAACGTAATGAATAAACCAATACCTGCAGCAACAGCAAATTTTAACTCAGCTGGTATTGAGTTAATAATTGTTTCTCTTAACCCTGACAAAGTTAACAAGGCGAATATGATACCTGAAACTAAAACACCAGATAAAGCTGTTTGCCAAGGTACTCCCATTGTCAGGACAACAGTGAATGAGAAGAATGCGTTAAGTCCCATTCCTGGGGCAAGGGCTATCGGGTATTTCGCTATAATCCCCATAAATAATGAACCAACTGCTGCAGCAACGGCAGTCGCAGTGAACACAGCTCCTTGATCCATTCTCATTTCTGCAGGCAGGTCAGGTACCGCTCCTAATGAAAGAGTAAATGGATTTACGAACAAAATGTAAGCCATCGAAAGGAAAGTTGTTAATCCACCGATGAACTCACGAGAGTAGTTGGTGCCTAGCTTATCAAACTCAAAGTATTTTTTCATAAATGAAGCCTCCTCAGGTTATTTAACGTCAGTCATGTCAGGTATAAGGTAGTTAGAAAGATAAAGAATAATAAGTCCATAGAAAAACGCCCCAGGTTTTAGAACCGGAGCGCTCGACAGACAAAATATTAATAAATACACACGTATTTTCACATGTATAGCTACTAATACCTCGTAGTCAAGCCATTTACGGTAGCTCGGTAGAAACTTTTGGGCCATATCCCCAAAATTATACGACGTATTTAGACATATTCATTTCTTTCATTCTACACGCACAAAGACCTATTCGTCAATAAAAAACGAACATTATTAATAATAATGTTCGTTTCGTTCGTATTTTACTCCCACTCTATCGTTGCAGGCGGTTTACTTGTGATATCATACACGACTCTATTGATGTCTTTTACTTCATTGACGATTCTCGTTGATATGACTTCAAGAACATCCCATGGAATACGGGCCCAATCCGATGTCATACCATCTATTGAAGTAACCGCGCGGATGCCAATCGTATGATCGTATGTTCTAGCATCGCCCATTACACCTACACTGCGGATATCAGGTAAAACCGTAAAGTACTGCCAAATCTCTCGCTCAAGTCCAGCTTTCTTAATCTCATCTCGGAGAATAAAATCTGATTCACGGACGATTTCAAGTTTTTCTTCTGTAATTTCACCAAGTACTCTTATCCCTAATCCTGGACCTGGGAAAGGTTGTCTCCAAACGATTTCATCAGGAATTCCAAGCTCTGAACCTAATGCTCGCACTTCGTCTTTGAATAATGTATTTAATGGTTCAATTAGCTTAAATTGCATATCTTCAGGTAATCCACCCACATTGTGATGCGATTTAATTGTTTGTGCAGTTGCCGTACCACTTTCAATAATGTCGGTATAGAGAGTGCCTTGTGCTAAGAATTCAATCCCTTTAAGCTTAGTCGCTTCATCATCAAAAACATATATAAACTCATTACCAATGATTTTTCGTTTTTGTTCAGGATCTGAAACACCTTTTAATTTTGTAAGGAATCTTTCTTTGGCATCTACTTTAATAACATTCATATTAAATCCATCACTGAATGTTTTCATAACACTATCTGCTTCATCTTTACGTAATAAACCATGATCTACGAAAATACATGTTAACTGGTCACCAATTGCTTTGTGAATTAAAACCGCTACAACTGAGGAATCCACTCCACCACTTAAAGCGCAGAGTATTTTTTTATCTCCAACTAATTGTTGGATTTTTTCTATTTCAATTTGAATATAGTTTTCCATTGACCATTTTTCTGAACAACCACAGGTCGTGAAAACGAAATTCTTTAAGAGATCATTTCCGAATTCTGAATGACGGACTTCTGGGTGAAATTGTACGCCATAAAGTCGACGTTCTTCATTACTCATTGCAGAGTTTGGACATGACACACTTGTAGCATCTACTTTAAAACCATCTGGAACTTGAACAACAAGATCACCGTGACTCATCCAAACAACTTGTTGCTGCGGTAAATCTGCAAAAAGTGATGCATTATCAGTACTATTAATTGTCGCTTTTCCATACTCACGGTGGCTAGCTGGTTCAACTTTTCCACCTAAGAGATGTGTCATTAACTGCATTCCGTAGCAAATCCCTAAAACTGGAATGCCGAGGTCGAAGATTTGTTCATCACAACTGAACGCATTCTCACCGTAGACACTATTTGGTCCACCTGAAAGAATGATTCCTTTTGGATTAATCTTTTTAATTTCCTCTGCAGTCAAAGTGTGTGGATGTAATTCACTGTAAACGCCAAACTCGCGAATTCGACGGGTAATTAATTGATTGTACTGACTTCCGAAATCCAATACAATCACCATTTCTTGAACATCTGTCATCTTCGTCACCTCATTAGTTGATGGAATAAGAGCTGTATTACTTTAGTTTGTACTATAAAGATATAATAAACACAAAAAAAGCCAGATTCCTGTCCTCTTAATGAAAAAGAAGGCAGAATTCCAGCTTTATTAACACACTTATTCTGCCTTCATAGTCAGGTTATTTGTGGCAACCCGGTAGAGACTCTCGATCCGTATTATCGAGGATATATGAAGGTATCTAATATTAAGTTTATCACTACTAATTTTCTCATTCTAACAATCTCTTAATCTAAGGTCAAGATGATGTCCTTTTAATTAAATTTTCCCATAATTCAACCGAGTTAACCCATTCCTCTTTTGCGTTGTCGTTACGGTATAAGGCACGCTCATAATTTTTTGTTAAATACGTCATGTCACGAATATTGAAATACCGGTCTATATATAATGCATATTCTCTTAATGTTTGACCTTCTCTCCGCTTTAAACCAATTCGTTCAAACTGCTTAAGCAGCGCATCGTATGCTTTAAAGTAGGCATCTTCATCTTTTCGGTTTTTATAGCGATAGATGATTAGTTTAGGCAACCACTTCATTCGCGTTATATAGACTGCAAACGCAATAACCCCTACTATTAAAATGAATAAATAGACTCTAAAATCTCCCAAGCTAACGTTGAAAAGGGTAAATCCTTTACTTGCTGAATTTTGGTCCGTATCTTCTTCTTGCACAGGTCGTTCAGGTGTCGGAGTAGCGGCATCTTCCTCGTCTTCCTCTTCCTCTGCGCTTTCACTATCCTCGAAGTCGTATGTGAAATCATATGGATTTGAGAAGCTCTTTGTCGGTTCAAAAGGGACCCAGCCTATACCTTCAAAATAAACCTCAACCCATGAATGAGCATTATTATTTGTCACTTCGTACTCATTTACACCTGATTCAACAATTTCTTGAAATTCACCTTCTGTATACCCTTTTACCCACCTGGCAGGAATATCAATTGAGTGCAGTAGCACGATCATCGAGGTGGAAAAATTATCACAGTATCCTTTTAGCGTTTCAAACAAAAATTGATCAACATAATCTTCGTTTTCCCCTGGAATTGCTACATCTGTCGTTTCATAAGTGAACTCGATTGATCCTAAATGTCTTTCGATTGCTTTTGCTTTATCATATAGATTTTCTTCATCACTGGTAATCTCCGCCGCTAGTTCACCTACACGATCCGGAAGCGTATCAGGGAGTTGCGTATATCTTTCTAAAAAACCTTCGGGAAGCGTATCGTCTTTAATCGTGTTTTCTAGCTCGTTAATTTTATAGATAGGCATATCATAATTAACACTATAGCTTGAAGGAACCATTTCAATCGTTGTGTCATCTGCTTGACGACTGCTAATTAACTCAGTAACAGGATTCACAAACAGTTCAGAAGAGCTTCCCAAGTCTAACTCAGTCACTCCAAGTGGATACATAACATGATAATGCGGATACCCATTTGCAACTTCAATCTGTGAGCTTAGACTTTTTACTTCAATGTCTTCATCGAACCACGATACCTTATTTTCCGCTAATTTTACAGACTTAGCATTAGGATCTGAAACATCCCATCCTCTGCCCGTATAAACATCCTTGGTCTCAATGCGCCAATAATGGCGGTCAGCTGAAACGTGATTGAAAACCTCTGTATCGTCTGCTATGAACGGGCCACCTAGTTGCTGATCATTTGTTCCATATCCAATTTTTTTGACTCCTGCACCTTGACCCTCTTCCACTCGACCATAAGCCGTTAGATAGGGAACCGGATCTGGCCATTGCGGCGCTGCTTTTGGCGCCAATAATCCTAAAACAGTTGAAAGGGCGATAAAAGCGAACAACGGCAATATCCAACGCATTTTTGCAAACTTTTTCACATTTAGCTTTTCTACCGTTCTTAGACGTTCAAAATAGAGCAATCCTAGTAAAAAAAAGCCAACAATTACAGTTCGAACAACAGCAAATGTTGCATCATAGGTCGCAAACGTGTCAAGAACCGTGATATAAATCATCGTGATGATAAAGAAGAAGAGAATTCTTCTTTGAAAAAGGATCCAATAATGTATCAAATAAACGAGGAGCCAAAGTAAAATAAAAAATAGTAGTGTACGAAATGCCGATGTAATATCCATCCAGCGCGCCTCAGGTATCAGAGACAAATTATAGAATAGTTCATTCACTAATTCTCCAAACCAGCTAAAGCCAAAAAATACACCCTCAAAAAACAGGCCATGTAAAATGAACAGGATGATCATGATCTTGACAGGAAACGTGATAAACCATCGTGCTTTTAAAAATGTAAGAATAAAACTAACTCCTACGAAAAAAACAAAGATAAACGTATTGGCTGTATCGGTAAATTCCTGAAGAGGTCTTAGCCATTCCCAAAGTAAAAGAAAGGCAAAAAAGTAATAAATAAAGGCAGTTGATTTTTGATCGTATGAAGCTTTAATCCTCATGAACCGCTCACCTCATTAAATGCATTCGCATATTGACCCTCAAAAACAACTTTTATATAAACACGTTGTTTTCTTAAGCGATCAATCATTACTTTTTCTTCATTAGATACCTTACCATAGCGATCTTTCATTAGAAAAATGAGATTGGACTGCTGGTTACCCGAGCTTAGCTCAAGCCTTCTAACAAAATCAATCGGTAAATGTCCAGTTACAATCATCGTAGTCACTTGTCTTCCTTGCCAATTATGCTTTTCTTTATCAAGTACTTCTGAAAGTGATTTCTTGGTATCACAGGAAACTTTCGCAAGATGATAATAGATGCGTTGCAAATGCTGTTCATTTGAATGCAATGGAAAAACAGCTTTGTCCTCACCCACTGATACAAAACCAACTTGTGTACCTTTTTTTAGTACAGCTCGTACGAGTGAAGCGGTGAACGTGACAATTCCCTCGAATACGACTGTTTGCGCGCGGTCCATCACGATGACAACATCATGGCTTTGCATTTGCTCGAATTCCTTTGTCATGATTGAATCTCGTCTAGCTGTCGCTTTCCAATCAATCCAGGAGAAACGGTCACCGGGTTGATATTCCCTTATTCCTACCGCCATCGTTGTATCCTGAACGAACTTGGCTCTCGAAGAAGTGGATCCTTGTTCAAATTGTTTTTGATGTTGACGATATATTAGATCAACATATTTAGGGTAAACGAGAAAGTAATTTTCAACCTCATATATATGCTCTTTTTCAATGAGTCCAAAAAGGTCACCCGTCCTTACTCGAATTGATGAAAAACGGTGTTCACCTCGTGGTATATCGTTTAAAACATATTGAAAGGTAAACGTACGTTTAAACCAAGGAAACAATAATTTCTTCGGTTCTACTACCATTTCACTTTCCTTTAGCTTTTTAGGTACAACATCCTCGATGATTAGATAAAATAAGGGGAAAGGGATTGATCGTTGAATTGTGATGGTACCGACCAACTTTTCTCCAACCGAAAATTGTTCTTGGTTGATGGTTCTTTTCACAAGAAAGGAACGTATCGGATAAAAGGATAGAAGCAAAGAATAGCCTGCAAACGGACTGAAGCTATAAAATAAAAACCAGCTAACAAAGCCACCTTGAAACATTGCATAACTAAAGGTTACTGCCGTTAAAAATAAGAGGGTAAAAAGCTTCCATCCAAAGCGGAACTTCTTCAAATACTGTTTCATTAACGACTTATAGACCTTTGTACAGGGACTGGTGTTTTACTTATAATTTCTTTTACAATATCATCAGCTGTTTTCCCCTCAAATTTAGCCTCTGATCGTAAAATAATGCGATGTGGCAAAGTGAATGGAGCCAAGAACTGAATATCATCCGGAATGATATAGTCACGAGTGAATAAGAATGCATAGGCTTGAGCTGCTTTCATCAAAGCAATTGATCCTCGTGGGCTCGCACCTAAGTAAACGGAGGAATGTTTTCTCGTTTTCCCTACGATATCAACTATATAGTTTTTGATCGTCTCGTCCACATAGACGTTTTGAATTTCCTTTTGGAACTGAATAAGCTCTTCTTTTGTAATAACACTCTCCAATTGGTAAATTGGCTTTTCCTTTTCAGCTAGTGTGAGGACCTCAAACTCCTCACTTTTCGAAGGGTACCCCATTTTTAATTTAAATAAGAAGCGATCAAGCTGTGCTTCTGGTAAAGGATAGGTACCTTCATATTCAATTGGATTCTGTGTAGCCATTACAAAAAAAGGCTTAGCTAACGCTCTTGTGTTCCCATCTACGGTCACACTACCTTCTTCCATACCCTCTAATAAAGAAGATTGAGTTTTAGGAGAAGTACGATTAATTTCATCCGCTAACACGATATTTCCCATAATTGGCCCTGGACGATATTCAAATTCCAATGCTTTCGGATTATATATAGAAACTCCCGTTACATCTGAAGGTAATAAATCAGGAGTAAATTGAATTCGTTTAAAATCAGCACTAACTGACTTTGCCAACGCACGAACCATCATTGTCTTCCCTACGCCAGGTACATCTTCAAGTAATACATGACCATCAGCCAATAGAGCTACAAGACTTAGGATGGACACGTCTCGCTTTCCGACCATTACATTCTCTATATTCTCTATCACTCTACCAAGTGTTGGGTGCAACGTCTCTTTGTGAATCATTCTATTCCTCCTAGTACGAAGTATGGATTATCTATTAACTATTATAGTATTCTTACTAGATTGTGGAAACCCTTCTGCATTTGGGAATATGTTTTGGCTGGGAGTTTTTTTAATGTTTTTGTTAAACATTGCAAGTCTACCTATTTATCAATGAGGTGTTATCTGCTATTACGTCAATCATCGATTAAAACAAAGAACCAGCCCCGAAAATTTCGGGGCTGGTTTTCTGTTAATTAAAATAATGAATTCATTCATAAAATGATTTATATAATTGTTCGGGGAACTGTCCCCCAAACAAAAATCAACTCGCAATCTATATCCAAAAGGGAAGCTCGTCTAAAAAGAAGCTTTTCTTTTTACCATTCACTTTTCTGTATATATTTACGGCCAAGTTCGACTGCTGCCTCATAACCGCCTGTTGCATAAGCTTTATTTAAATCGCTACCGATACCAACTGCTACAGCCCCTGCTTTTAGCCAGTCCTGCAAGTTATCCAAATTGATCCCGCCCGTTGGCATGATGCGGACATTCGGAAGCGGTCCGTTGACCGACTTGATGAAAGACGGTTCAAAGCTATTGGCTGGGAACAACTTGATAATATCACTTCCGCCTTCTAACGCTTTTATCATTTCACTGATTGTCGTACATCCCGGTAAATACGGTAGGCTGTACCGATTACAAAGCCGTGCAATCTCTTCATTAAAATGAGGACTTACAATAAACTTTGCTCCTGCTAAAATAGCGTGACGTGCCGTTTCGGAATCAAGCACCGAGCCTGCGCCCAACAGCACGTCCTCATCTTTCAGCGATTCGAATACTTTTTGGACTTCGGGTGTCGTATACGTCAATTCAATGGCGCGGATTCCCGCTTCAATTGCCGCTTTTGACAATTCGACCGCTTCGACCGCACTGCGGCCTCGAATGACGGCCACCACTTTTGTCTCTGCCAATTTAAAAAGAATGCCCTGTTTTAACATTTTTCTCTCTCCTTTCGTTTACCGTTCAATAACTTTATCCTTGCGGAGCAGCGCCATGACTTCTTCTAAGTAAGGAAGACCTTCATTGTCCCCGGAAACGGTAGTCACAAGTGCCCCAACTGCATTGGCAAATTCCAGAGCTTCTTCAGGAGAGTATCCGTTTAATACCGAATAGACGTAACCGGCATCAAATCCATCACCCGCCCCCACGGTATCAATCGGTTTTACAGGAAAGGCTTCTTTTCGATACCATGTTTGTCCTTTAAACACTTTAGAGCCGTTCGCCCCGTCTTTCACCACCAGCTGCTCAATGGCATACTGGTTCGTACATTCTTCCAATGTTGGCTCTGAAGAGTCGCCCAGAATCAGTTCAATTTCATCCAAGCCAGTCAAAAGGATATCTACAGCCGGCAAAATTTCCAGATAGGCTACTCTTGCCTGTTCAACTGTCCATAACTTAAGACGAATATTCGGATCGAAGGAAACCGTAATATTTTTTTGCTTAGCTATCTCCAACACCCGTTTAGCAATGGCCAAGTTTTTCGAATCAATTGCCAAGAAGACACCCGTCAAATGGATCAGTTCAATACCGTTGAACATATTTTCCGTCATATCTTCAGGTTCCATCGTCAAAATCGGTGATTGGTACCTGTAATAAAAAGTCTTTCCCGAACCGTCTTCCCTGATTTCCTTGAAATTCAATGAGGTTGGATAGCCTTCCACAAACTTGACGTCTGTCATATCGACGCCTTCACCTCTCGCAAAGTTATAGATGACACGGCCGAATTCATCACTTCCCAAGCGGCTAGCCCACTTCGTATGCAAGCCCAAACGGGCACAGCCTATTGCAAAGTTCAGCTCTGCTCCGCCTACTTTTCGAGTGAAGCTGGGTACATAGCGCAACGGGCCAGTCTCTGCCGGATTGAACGTAATTAGAGCATCTCCCAATGTAAAGACATTAAAGGTGTTCAACAAAATTATTACCCTCTTTCAAGTGAATTAACTTTTCTTACCTGATTACTGGCACCAAGACAGTTCTACCTTTTTACATCTTGCACTTCAACAGCAGGCTTCATGAATTGCTCAACCGCTTTTAAATAAGGCAACCCTTCAAAGTCACCATGCGACATAACTACCATGGCCCCGATTGCATTTGCACGTTTGATTGCCTGGTGCAAGGGTTCCTGCTTCAAGATTCCACTGATTATCCCCGCAGCAAATCCATCCCCAGCACCTACTGGATCGACGACTTGCTGGACTGGAAATCCTTCGATATAAACCTTTTCCTCTTTCGTATGCAAATAAGCACCTTTGCTGCCGATCTTGATAATAATGGTTTTATCATATCCTGCCATCAATGACTCTGCAACGTCCTCTATCTCTGTTTTGCCCGTCATAAACCGGCCTTCGTCCAAGCCCGGCAAAATGACATCGGCATGCAAAGCTATTTCATTCAACACTTTTTTTGCGGTTTCCGCAGACCAAAGTTTCAACCGTAAATTCGGATCGAAAACAATCGTCATGCCGTTCTTTTTAGCTATTTCAATCGCCTTCATCACCGTCTTATAACAAGACTTGCTTAATGCCGGGGTAATTCCAGTGAGATGAAGAACTTTGGCCTGTGCCATATATGCTTCGTCCAAATCCTCAGGCTCCATCAAACTTGCAGCAGAACCTTTCCGGTAATAATAAACATTCATATCTTCCGGCGACAATTGCTCTTTAAAGAGAACTCCAGTCAGCGCCTGTTCTGTAAAAAGGCAGGATGAAGTGTCGACACCTTCTCCCCTGATATACTTGTAGACATATTGTCCAAATGAACCCTCACCCAACTTACTGAACCACCCTGCCCGATGCCCTAAGCGGGATAAACCAATTGCCACATTTGATTCAGCTCCGCCAATCCGCTTCGGGAATTGCTGAACATATTCAAGAGATTGCATCTGTTCGGGTTGGAAGACGACCATGGTCTCACCCAGTGTAAACACTTCTATATCATTCACTTTTGCCCTCCTTTTCTAACACTCTAACTCCATCTTCCTCCCCAACTAATACAAGATCCGCCATATCGATGAACAAGCCTGTTTCCACTACACCCAAAATCATCTTCAGGCTTTGATGGAGTCCAACTGGATCAGTTATCTCACTGAATTCACAATCTACGATATAATTCCCGTTATTTGTGACGAAGATCTCGTTATCTTTCTTTCTTAATTTTGGAAGGCATTGCAGCTTAGCTATTTTCGCAGCAGTATTCTCCCACCCAAAAGGGACAATTTCGACCGGCAACGGAAAGGCACCGAGCCGCTGGACCAATTTGCTTTCATCTACGACGATAATCAACCTATTTGCGGCATTGTTCACCAGCTTTTCACGAAGCAATGAACCTCCGCCGCCTTTTGTTAAATTAAAATCCGGATCCACTTCATCTGCACCATCGATCGCTAAGTCCAATCTCCGCGCCTCTGAAAGAGTCACCAAAGGAACTCCGAATTCATTCGCCCACCCTTCAGTTCTTAGGGATGATGGGACGCCTTTGATAGTCAAACCCTCGTTTACGCGTTCCCCTAATTTTTTCAACATCCAATATACCGTCGATCCCGACCCCAATCCGAGAACCATGCCGTCCTTCACGTATTCCACCGCTTTTTCCCCGACTGCTTTTTTCCTTAAATCAGCATTTCCTGACATTATATCCACCTCTTATCAGATTTACTTTGACTATTTTGCTGCTTTATTTACTTCGACCATTCCGTATGAAAAGCGCCTTCCTCGTCTTTCCGCTGATAAGTATGCGCTCCAAAATGATCCCTTTGGGCTTGCAGCAAATTTTCCGGCAGATTCTCGGTACGGTAACTATTAAAATATGCCAATGAACTGGACAAGGTTGCCCCGCCGAAAGATGTCCTACATTTTATCGTAAAAATTATAAAAAGGAGAGACACTAATTCTCTCCTTAGTTTTATCATATATTGCTCCTATGCTATGTTAATAAATCCCGACGAATTGGTGTAAAAACATCCAATATGACACATTCCTCTATCACCTTTACTTGGTGTTCAACGTTCGACGGAATGTATTGCGTATCACCTTCACGCAAGGTTCTTTTTTCGCCATTCACTTCGAACTCCACTGCCCCTTTTTCAATATAGCTGAGCTGTTCTTCCGGATGCTGATCCACATCCCCTTTAAAACCTGCAGCTAGTTGGACTCTTACTAGCATCACGGATCCTGTACTGGATAATATTTCTCTTGTTACCATAATAACTTCCTTTCTTTAAGGGTTGTGCTTTTACAAGAACAATCCTGGATTAATCAGTTTAGGTAAGAAAAACGCAATGTCCGGGAAGAAAGCAACGAATAACAGAACCACTAGAATAATGAGTATATATGGCAGTATCGCCACTAATGATTTTTCGATGCTCAAATCCCCGATTTTTGCGGCTAATAATAGACACAAACCATAAGGTGGAGTAACCAATCCTATTGCTAAAGTCATGACGACGATAAGCCCTAAATGGACAGGATCCATTTCGAATAAGACGGCCGTCGGTAAAATGATTGGAACAAAAAGGATCATTGCCGGAATGGCATCCATAAAGGTACCGATAAATAAGAAGAAAGCGATAACAATTAAAATGAATAGCCATTTCGTGCCAACATTTTCAACAAAGAATTGCTGTGCAACAACTGATAATTGGTAGTAACTCATCAGTTCCCCTAATGCACTTGCGGCGGCTAGTGCGAAGAGGGATAAAGAACTTAACGCCAGTGTATCCCGCAAAATTTGCGGTAAATCAGAAACTTTTAAAGTTTTATAATAAAACATACTGATCAATAATGTATAAAGCGAAGCGACTGCTGCTGCTTCCGTCGCTGTAAAAAAACCGGTAATAATTCCACCGATAATGATCACCGGCGTAAAAAGAGCCGGAAGCGTCTCAATAACCAATTTCAGAAACGTCCTAAACGAGGCACGTTCTGAACGAGGGTAGCCTTTTTTCAAGGCCATAACGTAAATAAACACCATCATACTTAACCCGATTAATATGCCCGGTACAATTCCTCCCAAGAACAAAGCGCCAATAGAAGCGTTTGTTAATCCCGCAAAAATGATCATCGGAATACTAGGTGGAATGATTACACCGATTGTAGAAGAAGCCGCTGTAACAGCTACTGCCGTTTCCGTATCGTACCCTTGCTTTTTCATATTCGGGATCAGTATTTTTCCGACTCCAGCTGTATCAGCTTGAGCTGCACCTGAAACACCTGCAAAAATCATGGATACTAAAATGTTGGAATGTGCCAATCCACCTCGTATGTGGCCTACAACGGTAAGAGAAAGATCAATAAGTTTTTGGGAAATTTTACCGTGATTCATTAAATTCGCTGCCAAAATAAACAGTGGAACAGCCAGCAATACGAATGAATCAATCCCATTAAGCATTTTAATCGGAACGGTAACTTCCGGAAGATTTTCAATGCTGAATACCCCGATAAAAGAAACAATCCCGATAACAAATGCGATTGGAACCCCTATCACCATAAGGACTAGAAATACAACGACCAGTAAGATGCCTATCATGCGCTAGGCCCCCTTTTAAGTTCTTTAAAGCTGTTAAACAAGTGGCTGATGGTATAGACAGCCATTGTGAATCCCATGATTGGAAGAGAAATCCATACATAACCCATTTTCATTTCGGGCAAAGCCACCCAATTGTAATTCCAGAATGTTTGTGTAGCTTCGGTTCCGTAATAAAGAATAGCTACCGAGAAAAGCAAAACAAAGGTATCAATAACAATCATTAATATGGCTCTTTTCTTGCCGGTCAATTTAATAGTCAAAAAATCAAAGCTAAAGTGTTCCCGTTGGTACACCATGACCGATGCGCCCATAAAGACTGACCAAATAAACGAGTAATTTGCCACTTCTTCGGTCCAAATAATAGCAATGCCCATGTGGCGAGATACGATTTGAATGATGATGGCAATTAAAAATATCGATAAGGTTATTACTCCGATAGTCATTTGCGTTTTCTCCATGATTCTTACCATGTTTATCGTCCTTTCGATAAAAGATTTAAGGGAAGAATAGGTAAGCCACATCTTCCCTTTAAACAATCGTTTATTTATTTAAGATCTTTAATTTTCTGTAATAATTCTTCTGCACCCATATCTTTAGCTGCTTGTTCTTGCAGCGGTTCGGCTAATTCTACAAATGGAGCCGTATCAATTTCTTTTATCTCAGCACCGTCAGTAATCGCGATTTCCTTATACTCATCTTCTTGAGCATATAGCGCTTCTCTTTCTGCTTGTACAGATGCATCAGCCGCTTCCATAATAATATCTTGTTGCTCTTGAGTATAAGAATCGAACTCATTGCCATTTACCAATAAAAACCTTGTCGTGTAATCATGACCTGTTTCTGTAATAAATTTACCGTTACCCGTTTTATGGTGATTTTGCTGAACGAAATATGGATAAGAGTTTTCAGATGAATCGACAACATTTTGCTGTAATGCTTGATACAATTCGCCCCAAGCTACAGAAGTAGGAATGGCTCCAGTTTGTTTCCAATAATCTGAAACGACTCCGGAAGTTTGTGTTCTAATTGTCATGCCTTTCAAGTCATCCATTGTCTCAATTTGGTTTTTCCCGTAGAAATGTCTTACACCAGCAGACCAGTATCCTACAATTTTAAAATCATTATTTGATTTTTCATTTACAATAGAAGCTACTTCTTCTCCGACTTCGCCATCAACCACTTGCTCCCAATGCTCGTAGTTGTCGAATAGATAGGGAAGTGCAAATAAGTCAACTTCTTTAACGCCAGTTTGAGTCATGAAACCAGGAGATACCAAAACAACATCCGCTGCTCCCAATTTAAGTTTTTCAACTAATTCTGATTCTTCTGTCCCAATTGTTCCTGCATGTACTTCCACTTCAATATTGCCGCCTGATTTGCTTTCGACAACTTCTTTAAATTTCAATAAACCGACTTGATATGGATTATCCGGTGAAGTCTGGTTATGCGCTGCAATCAGCTTAATCTTCCCGGGACTTTCACTGCCTTCTCCTGTTTCACCTTCGCTGCCGCACCCTGCTAAAACTACCGATAAAACTAAAAGTAATACAAAAGATAGTGACAATAACTTTTTCATCTTTTTTTCCCCCTTATTTTTAATTAATTGAATTCCCTATTAAATCGTCAAACGTTTTTCTGCTTTCTTCAAAACCCTTTTTATAAAGGACGATAATCATCCTTAATACCATGGATATCGTTAAAAAGAATTTCTTCTATTCAAAGTTTGTATGCCGCTTTGTCATTTCTTCGTATGCAGAATCATGATCATCCTTTTGAAGTGTCACAATGATAATAGCGTCCAAAACAAGGTGTACTGACTGGTCAAACTGGTTCCCAAGTGGCTGGATGGTTGAAGGTTCGTTCTTTCTTCGATATTTTGTTGCAGCAGGAATGATTAATACGCCATTGCATATCGAAGCAATTCCCGATTCTTTATTAGTCGTAACCAGAAAGACTTTCGCACCTGATTCTTTTGCTTTCGAAGAAAATTGTAAAATGGCTCCGGTGGATCCGGATCCTGAAATAGCTATTAGTAAATCATCTTCTTCTATACTTGGTGTAATCGTCTCCCCGATTACATAGACTTGAAACCCGCCATGCATTAAGCGCATTGCAAAAGCTTTCCCCATCAAGCCCGAGCGGCCTTCCCCATAGACGAATACTCGCTTCGCTTCTTTTATATGAGTTGAAAGGTTTAGCGCTTCATCTTCATCAATGTTCGATAGAACTGTTGAAATTTCTTCTGCAACTGTGTCAATGATTGATTTCATATTGTTTTACCACCTCTTTCATCTCTGATGCGGCTTTTCTGGGATTATCCGCTTTTGTGACAGCGCTCCCAATTATGAATATATCGAGCCGCTTTTCTAATAGCCCTGGAAGAGAATCTCTGCTAATTCCTCCTGCAATAGCCACTTCCATGCCAGTCAACCCCTGTGTTAACGAAAATAGATCCGCTCCCATTTCTCCTTCTTGCTGCATATCCTTCCCATAATGCAAACTGACAAGATCAACATCGAGTTTTTGCAGTTCAACAAGGCGATTAGGATCCGTAACACCAAGTAAATCAATCATAATTCGCTTACCGTAATGCTTTGCTACTTCAAGGGTGTCTGCAATCGTTTTGTTTGCGGAAAACGCCATAACGGTTGTTATATCTGCACCCGCTTCAAATGCTTGGATGGCTTCGTGCTTTCCGGCATCACAAGTTTTCATGTCAGCTACTAAAACTTTATTCGGGTAAGCTTCTTTGATTTCACGAACAATCGTCATGCCGTATTGTTTGATGACCCCGGTTCCTACTTCAATCCAATCAATAGATGAAGCAGTTTCGTTTAAGATTTCAAAACATTCATCTCTTGTTAACCTATCAAGGGCTATCTGAAACTTCATTTTGTCACCCTTTCTTTTGATCTATTAATGGAGTCGCTTATTCGATTGTGTGAACTGAATTTCCGATCCTTTTAGACGATTCTCTTACAACTAGTTTCGGTTCAAATTGGTATATTGCATTTTCTCCATGCAGTTCTTTCTTTTGAATTTCATACAACAAGAGTTCAGCAGCTTTCTTTCCTATCTCATAAGCAGGCTGTTCTACAATGGTTAGCGCCGGTTCATAAAAAGTCGAAAATGAAACATCATCAATTCCTATTACGGCTAAATCTGTTGGAATCCTTATATTTTTGCTTTTCACATACTTTAAAACTTCAATCAAGATTAGGTCATTTCCGGCTATAATGGCTTCTGGAGGTTCTTCAAGCGCAAGCAAGTCTTTCAGTCCCTCTTGAACTTTGCCTATTTCTAAATTTTTAATATACTGCTCGTTTATAGATATTTTGTTATTTTCCAAGGCTTTTTTATAGCCATTTACCCTACCTCTCCTTGGAGTGATATTACGGATCACATTTGTAATAATTCCGATTTTCTTATAACCGTTGTCGATAAAATGTTGTACACCAAGATCGGCAGCCATTTCATTATTCAATATTACAGATGGGATGGGTATTTCCCCCACTGTACGGTCCACGAAAACAATCGGGTATTTCTCATCGAACATTTCATTGTAAATATCTACATTGTCACCTGTCGGCAAAATGATCATTCCATCCACTTGTTTAGCACGAAGCATTTCGATATATTTTCTTTCTTTTACTGGATTATCATCTGCATTGCAGACAATAACATGAAAATCAGACTCATGGCATATGTCTTCAATTGCTCTAATTACTTGTGATGAGAAAGTATGCAAAATATTAGCAACAATAACCCCTATAGTCGTAGTTGATTTTTGCTTTAAACTTCTCGCCACTATGTTCGGGCGGTAATCCAGCTCTCTAATCGTTTCTTCAATTCTTTTTTTGGTATCTTCACCCATGTAATCAAATCTCTTATTTAAATATTGAGAAACAGTACTTTTTGAAACATTAGCCAGTCGAGCGACATCCGCCATAGTAACCGCTTTCATAACATCTTCTCCAAACATAAAATGATTTCTAGTTGTTATAAACCGGTTTAGTAAACCGATTTAGTTCAGTATAAAGAATTTGAAAGCGCTTTACAAGCTTTTTTATGAAAATAATCAGATTTTTTATTCTTAGCGAACTTACTACGTATTATTACTTCCATCTAAAAAAAATAAGCCATACCCTCCTTTTTCCAGGAAGGATATAGCGCTTAATAATTATTCTATTCAAAACGTTAAATTACAAAAAAAGACCTCTCATAAGTTCAATGAACTCACAAAAGGTCTTATCTATAAAGCATAATTAAGTTATTTCGAAGTCCGAAAGTTAGCAAAAGGATAGCATTTAACTCTCACCTTACACACAAACCCTTATATATCAAGGAGTTGAGGGGAAAGTTACATCATGCCGCCCGTAAGATGAGAGTGTGTAATATCTTTTACGGATGTGTACGAATAGGGCGGTATATCAAGGTTTTGGTAAATTCTGTCTGTAACATCTATAACGTTATTTTACTGTTTTTTATGAGATTGCGTTAGCAAAATGTTAGCAAGATTGGTCATGACAAAATTAGCATTAGGAATAAAAAATTTCTTTCTTACCCAATTAGTCAGCGTTTCTCACCAATGAAAACAGACTACCCGTAACAAAATGCTTTACAAAGGTAAAGCCGGTTCATACAAACGTTCTTTAGAATTCGTATTGTAACATAACCCTATGATAATTAATGGATTATCATAGGGTTATGTTACTCTTTTGTTACTCCAATTTATTCAAAGGTACATTGATATATATACTTATTCTTTACCGATATTATTCTGTTACTTGTTATGACTTAAACCAACTACATGTTAGTATCTAAAACTTTTAAGACCTTATTTCATACGCTCTTTTATTCCCGTACTTTCAATATGTTTCATGTATATAGAAGAAACTCAAACACCAAGGCTTTTGAAGCAATCTAACTTTACTTAACTTCTTATAATTTCACAAAAGGGTATTCAAAAACACGATACGCTGGCGGGCAATATCCTGTAAAACCATTATTGGACTGATAGCAATTATAAATTCATTTAACTTTTAAGAATATCTTCAATTCTATTAAGTTCTTCCTCAGAAAAATCGAGGTTATTCAATGCAGCTACATTTTCTTCTATTTGACTGACTTTACTTGCACCAATTAGAGCGGATGTT
Source organism: Metabacillus herbersteinensis (assembly GCF_042433335.1). Classification (NCBI taxonomy): domain Bacteria; kingdom Bacillati; phylum Bacillota; class Bacilli; order Caryophanales; family Bacillaceae; genus Metabacillus; species Metabacillus herbersteinensis. The sequence goes on along the minus strand of NZ_JBHLVO010000038.1, from coordinate 23,481 downwards.
ACGCGACCTTCTCTTAGGACCCAAGCTAATGCCATCTGTGCAAGATTTTGATCACGTTCTTTTGCGATTTCATTTAGACGATTTACTTTTGCGATCGTATCTTCTGTTATTCGATCTTCACTCAATGCTCCCGTTGATTTCGCTGCTCTGGAGTCTGTAGGAACACCAGATAAATATTTACTAGTCAGTAATCCTTGTTCTAATGGACAAAACGCAATAGACCCTACCCCATTATCACTAAGTACATCCTGTAAACCGTCTTCTATCCAACGATTTAACATCGAATAATTCGGTTGATGAATGACTAATGGTGTGCCTAATTCATTTAATATTTTTACAGCTTCTTCCGTTTGTTGAGCATTATAGCTAGAAATCCCCACGTATAACGCCTTCCCTTGACGTACAATTAGGTCAAGTGCCTGCATTGTTTCCTCAATTGGTGTATTTGGGTCTGGACGGTGAGAATAAAAGATATCTACATAATCAAGTCCCATTCTTTTTAAGCTTTGATCTAAGCTAGCAACTAAATATTTTTTAGAACCCCAGTCTCCGTAAGGTCCTTCCCACATTTTGTATCCAGCTTTTGTTGAAATAATAAGTTCGTCTCGATAAGGAGCAAAATCAGTTTTTAGTGATGAACCAAACATTTCTTCTGCAGAACCTGGAGGCGGACCATAATTGTTGGCAAGATCAAAGTGAGTAATTCCTAAATCAAATGCACGACGAAGCATTGCACGGCCATTTTCAAATGTGTCTACTCCACCAAAATTATGCCAAAGACCAAGTGAAATGGCAGGTAACAACAATCCAGAATTTCCACAGCGATTGTATTTCATACTTGAATATCGTTCTTTGCTTGCTTGGTACGTCATAAGAACACTCCTCATTTAATTGATTAGTTATTTTTGAACCGGAACACTCACATAATTTCTCCAGTGGTGAACGGGCTCCCAGTTTAATAGTTTCTTAGCTTTCTCATTGCTAAATAATGTTTCATACCCTTTAATTTCTGTTCGGAAATCGTTCACTTCAGGGAAAATAGTCTTCATTAATTTTTCGACATGATTTGTTTCATTTTACAAGAACTTAAAGCACCTCTCAGTTCCAAGTTTAGTTTATCGTCCCTCGATCCACTTGCTCTTCTAAAATGGCCATATTTAATGTGACTTTTTCAGATACTTCACAAAGGGCTTCAATCGCATGCGCTTTGTGACTACCTAGTTGATAGACCACATCTCCAAAGAGCATTTGCATTTCTTTTAAAATAGAGAATGCTGCTAAATTATAGAGTTGGACGTTATAAAAGTTAGATTGATTAAAGATTGCACTGTCCACATAAGGTCTGAAATTAGCTAGCAGTGCTGGATACTCCACCATGAGCCTTCCTAATCCTTTTCGAATACCTTCAATAGTAGTAGCCATGTCATCCAGTGGTTTAAGCGAGTCGTTTATATAGTTTGTTATTTTGTCATCAAAGTCAGTGAATAGACTGATTAACTTTCCTGGAAGCGTATTATTTAATGATACGCTCGTTGCACCTTTAATAGCAATCGATAACGCTTCCAATGTGCTTTCTATGGTAATTGTGAGGGCATGCAGACCTCCTAAAATTGGGATAAGAAGTGCATGGCTAGAACCCGTGAAAGTCCCAAAGGCGGTATCTAGCTGGAGTTCTTTAATTTGCATTCTAACTGCTAAATAAGGAGATTCGTCTAAATTGTATGGATTGGTCTGTTGAACCGGGCTTGTATTATCACTCACTGAAGTTTGATTTTTGATGCTTTGCCCTAATGAATGGTCTCTGCCCTCAAAAGCGCTCGCCGTCTCTGTAACTTGGTTCTTAAATTCAGTGATATGAGAGATGAGCTTATCCCTATTTCCATTCAAAATCCCATAGTGAGCCCTAAGTTCACCTACTACTGCATCGTACCAGTAATCCTTCCCGCCCTTGAACAGCTCAGGAATTTGCTCAGTAACAATGTGTGTCAGACTATCTGAAAGACCATCGATACCGCTTTTTAGCTCATTCAGCTGATTCTGTGCTTCTCCAAAAATACTTTCAACACTGATATCCACTCGAAATAAGTGTTCCACTAAATCAGCTGGCGGTGAATTCAGAATGGAGTTCAGGGAGCTACTGTGACTTTCAGCTATATTCAATAACGAAATCAGATGATCGACCTCTGCTTTTAGACGGCTGCCCGCAGATGTAATCCCCAGAAATAGAGGATCACCGATTAAATTCTCGAAAGACTCCTCAAAAATATGCTGAAGCCGGGTAATTCGTTCATACAACTTGCTTCCTTCATCTTCAACAATTTCAACTGATTTGCCCAGGTAACCGCTAGCTAGCTCTAACCGCTCGAGAACATGATCCTTTAATCTTAAAGCAAGCAGATCCAAGTTTTCTTTATTAATTTCAATGTAATCCGTGTTTCCTCCATAAAGAGGCTGCCCCGTCCAGATACTCGTCACAATATGTGAATCGGCATCAATGTATATCTCTCCATACCCAGGCTGACCCTCTTCACCAATCTGATAATATTGAACCCCTCCATCTACACGCAAGTACCCAGTATGATTGGTACCAAGCTTTGAGAACTCTGGAATACCATTATAAATCTCATGCTGATGTCCGGGAATCCGTGTATGAAGATCTAATGCAGATAATGTCTTAGTTAAAACATCATAGCTGCTGAAGTAATTGGTGATATTATCATAATTCTTGGTTGGTTCCATCATTCCTTCTGGAAGGAGTGCGGGGTTTAGGGTTACGGCTTTAACTTCTGGGTGTTGGATGGCAACTGCACCTACCAGGGCACCTGCGAGGGAATTTCCGGAGATGGAGGTAACTCCTCCGACTTTTTGGTATTTTTGATTCATTTCACTAAAGTAACCTCGTGCATCTTCGATTTGTGCTGGTGTAAGATCACTGAGTAATTGTGCATCGGTTATAAGATCTTGAGTTTCCTGTGGGTCTGTACCAACGTATACTATTGAAATTTCTTTGTTTGTCAGATTAATAACTGTTAGGGCATTCAGTCCCGTTTCATTATTATCCTTGTTATCTAATACACGGTATTCTACATCATTAACAAGTAACTCATGATCTCTATCAAACTGCATATACGCATGATAGCCAGCTAATTCAACTAGATCTTTATCGTTAGTGAAGTTAGCAGATATATTAGTAGGTACTGAGGTCATTCCACCTCCCTCCTTATTCTTTAATAATGTCGTCGGGGAAAGAACGCTCTAAAGAGTTATCTTTCACACCTCTTGAACTCGATTTATCCACTAAATTATCATTCAGAAAGACACTGTAAGTTCCTTTTGCCAAACCATCCATATTCTCTATATCTGACACAATTTTATTAAAAACTTCTTTATCAGGCTCTACCCCTTCTTCCTCCATATACAGATAGACGGTTGTGATAATTCCATCTGCAGGATAGTTATTTTTATCAAACTTCTTTTTCCACTCTTCTCTGCTCAATTCAGGATTTTTAATGTATAAATCAAATAATGAGTCTAATGAATCACCCATTGTATTTAGGTAATAATAAGGAGTACTATACCCACCTGCACGCACGTTTTCTAACGCTTCATTTGTAAACCCAACTACAGGATATTCATTAACTACACCCTCTATGTATTGATCAAGAGTTGCGATTTCCGCGTCAAAAATCATCGCAAATATACCTGTTTTAATTGAATTTTCGACTTGCCCTTCTTGAGACCAAACCTTATCCGTTAAAACCACTCCACGCTCAACATCAATTGGAATGATGGCATAGGTATAAAAATGAGGTTCTCCGACAGATTCAACGAAAACAGTTGCCCCATCTGCTGCACCGACAACATTATGAACCACTACCTCTGTTTTATATGAATCCCGGAAGAATGCTTTAACAGCCTTATCAATTTCTTCACGATTTTCTTCCGCAATTTTATCTGTCTTTTCTCCATTATCCAGCTCGTAGCCTTCCCCTGTATAATCTTGAACACTTACATATGTTTCTTTAGCGAGTTGCTCATCTTGAGTTTCCTGTTGCTTATCATTCTCTTTATCTACACCTGAACTATTCATATCAAGACATCCTCCAAGCATTAGTGATAATCCTATACTAGATACGATTAATTTATTTTTATGTTTCACTTATTAATCCCCCTACTGGATGTTATAACCATTTATCATCTTCTCTATTTTATAGGAAACAGGAAGCTTTTTACAGGAGTTTATTATCATTCCAACCTAATTTGCGTGAAATAGGAATATAGTAGTTAGAACAGATCGGTATCGATTATAATTCACCTTACCCAGTGATTCCTTTTCACTAGTAAATAATGAAACTTGGATATAAGATAATATTTCAAATGTCTACTATGCTTAAGTAACATTCATTACTCATGACACCTAATCCATAATTCATACTTTATAATGCTGTTCTGAAAAATGAATTTAAGTGAGGTTGGAATAAACTTTAAAATAAAAGATAATAAAAATAGTACAACTGATGCCACTACTCCAGCATCATAAGCAGCAATACCATCTATATATTCTGCTTTTTCATGTTTATCTTTAGTAAGTTTAATTCCCCAAATAATCAAGATAGCACCTACTATAAAAATAATTGCTACCCCTACCTACATCCAAATCATATTTCCACCTATCCTTTTAAAACCCTATATTTACAATACTTTTTCTCCATTGATAACAATAAATCCTTATTAAACAGTCCTGCCAAATAATTAAGTAAAAAGAGCTGATTCAACATTGGTCCTGTTGCTCAACTCTTACTCACTTGTTCAGTTTGCGCGCCCTTTAATTGAATAACACGATTGATCTATTTTCACATTAATATATGCCTTGGTCAAAAATGTTCCAAGCAGAATGTGGCAGACACTTGTGGCTTTGGAATTGAATTATTTATTCATAAAAGATTTGATTTCTTCTTCTGACATGGATGAATCGCATTTCACGGTTACTTTGTCGCTATTCGTATAGATGAAACCGGGAACCGTTGGAATATCATATTCATTACGGAAAGCCGTAATGCCTTCCATATCAGATTGTTCCACACTATTTACATAATAGATGTGAGTGTTCGTTTCTTCAGCAACCTTTTTTAATTTTTCGACGAATATTTGACAATAAGGACATACAGCCTTGCCAATATAGATAACGGCTTCACCTTCCCCTTTTATCAATTCCTGTGCTTTAGCCGAATCAATTTTATCAAAACCAACTACATTTTCTTCATAAGTGGCAATCATTACTCAATCCCCTCTCAATATTATTTTGACCATGCCCCTACTCAGAGCGAGGTTACCTCTGCTGAATAAATCACTTTATCGTCATTCAACAGCTTACCGTTGTGAACCCGCTTTTGACTACTGGTACTCGTTTGACTGACTTTGATTCCTGACTTTGTAATAGTTCAGGGAATAAATAATGGATGATATGCATTGTTAACCGTCGGGATTTTCCTTTATATGGATAAATGTGCATATACATGGATGGATTAAAGTTCGCTTCAATAATTCCATAAGCGTTTTCATGATCTGTAGGAACCTCTGTATTTTCAATAATCAAATCAATGCCACAAATTTTCACCCCGAGTGCAGATACCGCATCCACTGCTATTTTTTTATAATCATCAGGAATTTGATCAGTCACATCAATCGAATCTCCACCTGTACTAATATTAGAGTTTTCACGCAGATAGATGATTTCACCCTCTTGTGGGATCGAATCGATTCCATATCCTTGACCTTTAAGCATGAGGTTCTCTAATTCACCTAATTGGATATTTTCTAAAGGGGTTCGATGGTCTCTTCCTCTTAACGGGTCACGATTCTTTCGCATGACTAACTCTTCAATTGTATGTTTACCGTCACCTTTAACTTTCGCAGGAATTCGTAATAAAACAGCATACACTTTATCATTTAACACAAAAAATCGATATTCCGTTCCATTGATAAATTCTTCTATTAATACAGATGAATCTTCTTTAAATGCTAGCGTGAGTGCCCTTTGATAATCCTCGTCATTTGCGCCATCTTTGAAGATCGATATTCCTAATCCATAGTTTGTTGTTTTCGGTTTCACAACAAAAGGTTTAGCGGAAAATAAATGATAGGATCGCAAAGCTTGATCGATGGTTTGAAACTCCTCACCCGTAGGCACTCGAAATCCATGTTGGTGAAGAATTTTCTTTGTTACTGTTTTATTTTCCATAATTAAAGTTGAAACATAATTGTCTTTACTTGTCATATTCCCATTCTTCACATATTCAACATGATCTTTTAATTTCAGCTTCAAAAATTGATCTTGTCGATCCAAAATTTCTACTTGGATTCCTTGTTGAATTGCATCAAACATGAAAATCTGAGTGGACAACTCCATATCAGTAAAACCTGCTAATTGATATGGTTTATCCCATGATTTTTTATAATTTTGTTTTGCAATTGACGTAGCTACTTGACTTTGACTGCTTTTTTCACTTTCTATATAAAGTCTACCAGCTAAAGTCTTACTTGGATTCATTAGCATTTCTCTCAGATGAACAAATAATGTATCTGAAATAGGCAAATCTAAGAGGTTTACTAAATGTTCCATCTCATCAATCATCGTTTTAGCTTCTCTTTCAAATTGTGTGTGCGCTAACGGATGCTCAAGAGCCACTATTTCATTGTAAAAATCACCCATTTTCCCCCATTCATCATAATGTTCTTCATCTTTCCATAATAAATAAAGTAAGAAAAGATGGAGAAATTCTGCTTGTTCATAACTAATTCCATATGTTTCAAAGGGATTTAAATCGATATTGCGCACTTCAATATACTGAACACCGTGATCTTCTAAATCTGAAAAATGATGCCCACCTCTTAATCGAATAGGTGCATAAAGTTCCTTTTCTTCTGATAGAAGCCCTCTTTTAACCATCAAAGAAAGATCTGATAGATAGTTCTGGATACTACTATACGACACTTTAACCTCAGCAGAATTGACATAACCGTATTTACTGCCTCTAATGCTTCTTACGGCTCCATTCAAAGAATGATATTCAAAAAAATTCTTTTCACTAATAGGAGAAGCCCCATAAAAATAAGTTATTAACCATCGGTTGTGTAAATAATTTCTTGTTACCTTTAAATAAATCTCCGCTTTAAACTGTTGGTAATCTTTTATCTCCGATTGTAAGCTAAATAACGCTTGGATCAACTCTTCACCAAATTCAAAGTTGAAATGAATTCCGCTAACCATTTGTTTGCGACGGCCATAAGATTGCGATAAAGTTTGACGATATCGGAAATTCTTAACATTTTCCAGTTTTGCAATCGCAATATCTTCTTCTTTTTCTGGTAACTGTGGTGGCATGCTCAATGGCCATAGCATTTCATTCTCATCCATAGAACGATAAGCAACATCATGGATCGCTGCTAAGTAATGAAACAGATCCTCTAATGTCTCCATAACAGGTGTGATGAATTCCATTTGTGTTTCTGAAAAATCTCGTTGAATATATGGGTGATCATCTTTTAATGTAATGCTCTTAGGATGATCTGTTTTAGCTAAATTCCCCGACAAGTCCACTCGATGACTTTCTTTTTCAATCCCATAACGGGCTTTTAATAAATATGATTTTACACGATCATTAGCTAATATTTTTTTGAAATCCATAGTTGCTCTCCCCCCAATTAACCATTTATCGAATAAATTCCGGTTAAACACGACTAAATGAGTCATAAAACTATCCACATTGCAGCTCATGTGGATAGTTTTATTTTTCATTCTGTATTTTTCAAACTAATTGAATTATCTTAAGTGCTGCATATGAAATGAGAAATGGCCCTCTAAGAAAGTAGCAATAAAGAAATAGCTATGATCATAACCTTCAGCTTTCTTGTAATATACTTCTTGATTATTTTCCCGAGCATTCTTTAAAAAGCAAGTTTCGTCTAATTGATTTTGATAAAACTGATCTTCGGTTCCTTGCGTAATGAGAATAGGTGGAACGCTAGCTTCTTTGACCAGTTCTGAAGCATCCCATTCGTTCCAAGTAGCTTGATCTTCACCTAAATACGTTGAGAAAGCCTTTATTCCCCATGGAACTTGACTAGGACTCAAAATAGGAGAAAAAGCAGAAATCGCTTTAAACCTTGTTGCATTTTTCATGCCAATCACTAAAGCTCCATGACCACCCATTGAGTGGCCCATGATGCTTTCTTCTCCTGAAAAATGAGGCACCAAAGTTGACGCAATAGTTGTTAATTCATCTACGATATACGTATACATGTGATAATGCTTTGCCCACGGATCTTGTGTCGCATTTAAATAAAAACCTGCACCTTTTCCAAGATCCCATCCGTCATCATCCGCCACATGTTCTCCACGTGGTGAAGTATCTGGAATCATAACGGCCACTTGATATTTTTCTGCCAATCGTTGAAATCCACTTTTTTGACTAAAATTATCATCTGTACATGTTAAACCAGACAGCCACCAAATAAGAGGAATTTTTTTCTTTTCTTTATTTGATGGCAAGTAGATACTAAATGTCATCTCGCATTTTAAAACTTCTGAGTAATGAGTATATTTACATTGTTCTCCGCCGAAAGAGCGATGTTTTTCAATAAGTTTAAGACTCATTTTCTCACTCTCCATATGTTAACATTGTACGAATTGACTCACCTTTATGAAGCAAATCAAATGCCTCATTGATGTCTGTAAAGTTTAATTGGTGTGTGATAAACGAATCGATATCGATTTCACCATTCATATAATCTTTAACCATTCCTGGAAGCTCCGTTCTTCCTTTCACGCCGCCAAAGGCAGAACCACGCCATACTCGACCCGTTACTAATTGGAATGGACGAGTATGAATCTCTTTACCTGCGCCTGCTACACCGATAATCACACTTTCACCCCAACCTTTATGACAACATTCAAGAGCAGACCTCATTACTTCAACATTTCCAATACACTCGAAGCTATAATCGACTCCTCCATCTGTCATTTCAACAATGACTTCTTGAATTGGTTTATCAAATTTAGAAGGATTTATAAAATCAGTTGCGCCCATTTTTTTAGCCAATTCAAACTTATCTTCATTTAAGTCTATCGCAATAATTCGGCTTGCTTTTGCTTGAACCAATCCTTGAATCACAGCTAACCCGATCGCTCCTAGACCAAATACGGCTGTCACAGCTCCTTCTTCTACTTTGGCTGTTTTGTGTACAGCGCCAATTCCTGTAGTCACACCGCATCCAAATAGACCAACTTTATCAAGCGGCGCTTCTGGATCAATTTTTGCTAAAGAGACTTCAGAAACGACTGTATACTCACTAAATGTACTTGTTCCCATGTAATGATAAATCGGCTCTCCATTATAAGAGAAACGAGTCGTTCCATCAGGCATTAAACCTTTACCTTGAGTTTCTCGTACGGCACTACATAAGTTTGTTTTACCAGAACGACAAAATTTACATTCTCCACATTCAGCCGTGTATAGTGGAATCACATGGTCCCCCGGTTTTACTGAATTGACTTCATCTCCTACAGCAACGACTACCCCAGCACCTTCATGACCTAATACTGCAGGAAATACGCCTTCTGGGTCATCACCTGATAATGTAAAAGCATCGGTATGACAGACTGAAGTATAGAGAATTTTCACTAATACCTCTTTTGCTTGTGGCTCTTCTACATCGATTTCTACAATTTGAAGCGGTTCCCCTGGTTTAAATGCAACAGCAGCTCTACTTTTCAAATGAATCCCTTCCTTCTCTTGTTTTCTTATTTACATTTTCATAATCACACATTATAATTGTTCAGACAATACTGACATTTCTGTCACTATAAAAATAACAACAGAGAAAGGGGTAATAATATATGGAAATCTTCTATAAAGAAAAAACGTTTTTCACTAGCAAAGATTTGGCTTTATCGGTAATAGGCGGGCGCTGGAAAATAGCGATTATATGGTGTCTGCTCCAACAATCCCCATTAAGGTTAAGTGAAATACAAAAATACCTTCCCAATGTCAATCAACGTATGTTAATTAGACAATTAAGGGAATTAGAAGAAGATCAAATCATTACTAGAATTGTATACCCGGTTGTACCTCCTAAAGTGGAGTATCAACTAAGTGAAGTTGGTTTACTTCTAGAACCCGTTGTCACTTCCATCTGTGATTGGGGAGATCATTTCAAAACATTTTTGGAGGAAAATTCGGATAAAACATCAGTTGAATAACAAGCTGCACAAATAGTTCTGAAAATGAAAGCCACGAAATGCTAGTATGAAAGCGTTTCGTGGCTTCTTGAATGTTCCCAAACGATATTTGGAATCTGTCATTTGAGGAGTTATTTTGCACGATAACTCGAGAAAAGGAGATGAAGCATTTTACCTCTGTTTGGGGACCTTATCCAATCAGTCGCATTACTAAGAAAATGTATGAAGAAAGGATTCTGGAGTTAAACGAAAAATACAGCCAAAATTATATGGATGGTATTCATGCTTGTGGAAGGATGATTTTTCGGAAAGCATTGACTCAAGGGCTGATAAAAAATAATCCTACTGAGGAATTCAAAATGCCTAAAAAGCAGCAGAGTGTTGAAGAACTGGAGAAAGCAGAAGAGAATATTGTTTTTCTTGAAAAAGAAGAGCTTGCCCATTTTCTAAAATTAGCCTATACAGACGGGCTTGAAATGGATCATCTTGTCTTTACGTTACTTTCCTATACAGGATTGCGAATAGGTGAATTATTGGCCCTAAAATGGGGGGATTTTAACGAAAAGCAGGGTACTATCCGAGTTACTAAAACTCTTTATAACCCTACCAATCATTTTGAAAAATATCAGCTTTTAACACCAAAGACAAAGGGCTCTGTCCGTACAATCAGGGTTGATGAAATGATAATCAATATGTTAAAAGAAGCATCGGCTTAAACAATATGAGATTAAATTAAAGAACAGACTTGTTTACCATGTTTATGGATTTATTTTCGCTCGTGAAGATGGACATCCACAATTAAGAAAAGTTGTTGAGACCCGACTTAAGAGACTTCTGAAAAAAGCGGAACTAGAAAAGAACATTACTCCACACTCATTTAGACATACCCACACTTCATTATTAATTGAAGCTGGAGTAGGCATTAAAGAAATACAACAGAGGCTTGGACATACAGATATTAATACGACAATGAATATCTATGCTCACATGACAGCCAATATGGAAGAAAAGGCCTCCCAACAGTTTAGCAAACTGATGAAAGACCTTCTCCTATAGTTAGCTTTTTGTCATAGGTTGCCATGGTTTTTTATAAAACGAGGACAAATCCGAGGACAAGAAAAGCATATTATCATTTTAGACGTTGATATAACAAGGTTTTAAAACCCTTATTACATCATTCCGCCCATGCCACCCATGCCGCCCATATCAGGCATGCCCATGCCAGCGCCAGCAGCTTCAGGCTTGTCAGCTACAACAGCTTCTGTTGTCAAGAACATAGCCGCAACTGATGCTGCGTTTTGAAGTGCAGAACGTGTTACTTTAGTTGGGTCTACGATACCTTGTTCGATCATGTTTACCCATTGTCCGTTTGCAGCATTGAAACCAACGCCAATTTTTTCATGCTTTAAGCGTTCAACAATTACTGAACCTTCTAGGCCAGCGTTGTGAGCGATTTGACGAACTGGTTCTTCTAATGCACGTAGAACAATGTTGATACCTGTTTTAGTGTCGCCTTCAGCCTCAATTGCAGCTACTTTAGTGTATACGTTTACTAGAGCTGTACCACCACCAGAAACGATACCTTCTTCAACTGCAGCGCGAGTAGAGTTTAATGCGTCTTCGATACGTAGTTTACGCTCTTTTAATTCTGTTTCAGTAGCTGCTCCAACTTTGATAACTGCTACTCCACCAGCTAATTTAGCAAGGCGCTCTTGTAATTTTTCTTTATCAAATTCAGAAGTTGTTTCTTCTAATTGAGCACGGATTTGGTTTACACGTGCAGCGATTCCAGCAGATTCTCCAGATCCTTCTACGATTGTTGTGTTTTCTTTTGTTACAACGATCTTCGAAGCGCGACCAAGTTGACTGATGTTTGCAGATTTAAGTTCTAAGCCTAAATCTTCAGTGATCACTTCACCGCCAGTTAGAACAGCGATGTCTTCTAGCATTGCTTTACGACGATCTCCAAATCCTGGTGCTTTAACAGCAACAGCATTGAATGTTCCGCGCAGCTTGTTCACTACTAGAGTTGCTAATGCTTCACCTTCAACATCTTCAGCAATTAATAGTAATGATTTACCTTGTTGAACAACTTGCTCCAACACAGGAAGAATTTCTTGGATGCTTGTGATTTTTTTATCAGTGATTAAAACGTAAGGATTCTCAAGAACCGCTTCCATCTTATCTGAATCTGTTACCATGTATGGAGAAGCATAACCACGGTCGAATTGCATACCTTCTACAACTTCTAGTTCAGTTGTGAAGCCTTTAGACTCTTCAATTGTGATAACACCGTCGTTTCCAACTCGCTCCATTGCTTCTGCAATTAGTTGACCAATTTCTTCATCAGATGCGGAAATTGCAGCAACCTGAGCAATAGAAGCTTTGCCTTCAATTGGTTTAGAGATTGCCTGTAACTCTTGAATTGCTACAGTTACTGCTTTCTCGATCCCTTTACGAACGCCCATTGGATTAGCTCCAGCTGTTACGTTCTTTAAGCCTTCACGAATCATCGCTTGAGCTAAAACAGTTGCAGTTGTAGTACCGTCACCAGCAACATCGTTTGTTTTGCTTGCAACTTCAGCAACAAGTTTTGCACCCATGTTTTCAAATGCATCTTCTAATTCGATTTCTTTTGCAATTGTAACACCGTCATTTGTAATTAAAGGAGAACCAAACTTCTTCTCGAGTACTACGTTACGGCCTTTAGGTCCTAATGTAACTTTTACAGCATCTGCTAAAGCGTCAACACCGCGTAGCATCGAACGACGTGCTTCTTCGCTAAATTTAATTTCTTTTGCCATTTTTACAAGACCTCCTCAGGAATTTTAGGTTGATATTCTATGATATGGTTAGCTTGTTTCTTCAATCAACAAGCCTTAATTTTCTTATTTACCGATGACAGCTAAAATGTCGCTCTCACGTAAGATTAAGTATTCATTTCCTTCAAACTTTACTTCAGTACCAGCATATTTTGAGAAGATGATAGAATCGCCTTCTGCTACTTCAAGAGCTACTTTCTCTCCGCTATCTAATACACGACCTGTACCAACAGAAATAACTTTACCTTCTGAAGGTTTCTCTTTAGCAGAATCAGGAAGGACGATACCACTAGCAGTTTTTTCTTCTGATTGAACTAGTTCAATTACAACACGATCACCTAATGGCTTTAACAAGTGAAACAACCTCCTCAAGTTTTCTCAAGTTTATAGTATTTTCCTTTTTATTAGCACTCGGATGTCTTGAGTGCTAATACAGTTATTATATTATCTAATCTTTCTTGCAATTTCAAGTGTGAAGCAAAATTTTTTTCTAATTTTTAACCACCCTAATAGATTATGTCTAACTTGCGAAAACTTAAACCTTCTTTTTACTCATTTCAGCTTCTTATCGTTCATAAGGTTAGACGAGGATATGGTACAATTAGTTCTAGTTTATTATTGAAAGCCTATCAGCAAAGGAGACATTCGGATGAAAAAGCAATATTGGCTTGTCATATTGACATATATCTTAATGCAGGTTTCTGGTATTTTTGGTGTAATAATCATGAATTATCTAGGATTAGGAAATAATATAACCGAGCAAATAGGCTATTGGACAGTCTTTAGCTTTTCAGTAGCATTACTAATTATCTTGTTTTTTGCTAAGAAATGATTACAAACATGATGGTTTGATGAGAGGGGAACCATCTTCAGTCTTGCCCTCAGTTGGTTGGGCAGTTGGCGGTGTCTTCATGGCACTATTTGTACAAACAATTGCAGCTAATATTGAAGTGAACATCTTTGGTATTGAAGCTGGATCAGAAAACACTGAGATGATTGTGAATATCATTGAAGTATTACCTCTTGTCATTGTTGTCACATCAATTATCGGGCCAATTCTTGAAGAGATTATTTTTAGAAAAATCCTTTTTGGTGGCTTGTATAAGAAATTTAACTTTTTTATCTCTGCAGCTATTAGCTCTGTTATTTTTGCATTAGTTCATGGAGAGCCACAGCATCTTCTTCTGTATGCATCAATGGGCTTTACATTTGCATTTTTATATGTAAGAACCAAGCGAATTCTAGTACCGATTTTTGCTCACGTCGCGATGAATACGTTTGTAGTTGTCATTCAGCTTGTCTTTAAGGACGATATTGAACGTTTAATGAAACAAGCGGAACAATTGCAAGCTATTATTGGAGGATTATAACGATGAAAACAAACCCTATTACAATGGGCATCTTTTATTTAACAATGGGGTTATTGTTTACCTATTTAGCCATAAACAGCTCCGCAAAGGGTCTATTCACCTTTCCAACTATACTATTAATGTTAATTGCCACCTTTGATCTCGGTGTTGCATTTCGAATGTTTTCGTTGTCAGCAAAAAATAAAAAGAACAAGGAACTAAAATAACCTCTCGATTTTGAGAGGTTATTTTTTATCTTGCTTATTAGCTTCTTCAAAGGCTGCTTTTTGTGCTTTACGATAAGAAAACCTTGAAACAATGATACTAATCTCATATAAAATAAATAGCGGAACTGTCACCATTAAGTGAGATACAAGCTCAGGTGGTGTAATCAGTGCTGCAATCACGAGCAGGATAAAGTATGCATACCTACGAACTTCGACTAAGAACATCGGCGTGACGATACCTAATCTCGTTAGAAACATTATAATTACCGGTAATTGAAAAAGTAATCCGAATGGCAGGGTTAACTGTAATAAAAATGAAAAATATTCATTTATTCCAATGACTTGATTAACTCCTAAATCACTTGATATTCCCTCCATGAAATCGACAACGAATGGGAAAAGAATAAAATAAGAAAAGGCGATTCCAGAAAGAAACAATCCAATTGCCATTGGGATATAACTCAAGGTTACCCGTCTTTCTTTTTCATACAATCCAGGACTAACAAAAGACCACAATTGAAAGAGAATGATAGGTGAGGTAATAATTAGGGCAATAATAAAAGCAAATTTCATATAAACCATTAATGGATCTGTTAAATTAAAAGAATTCAGCGTTAAATTCTGTGCTTCTTCTGTATGTTGTAGATAGATAATTATCGGCCTTGAGAGCAAAAAACCAGCAATGATTGCTAAGACAAAGAAAACGACAACAAGTATAAGTCGTTTTCTTAGTTCTGTTATATGCTCTATGACCGACATTGCCTCAGGTTTCATATCGGATTCATCCTATCTTACTTCTTGTCTTCTTTCTTTTTTTCTTCATCATCATCATTTGCTAAACCTTTTGTTGCGTTCTTAAATTCACGTAAAGAACTACCTACCGCTTTTCCAAGCTCAGGTAATTTTTTTGGACCGAAAAATAATATAGCAATAAGAACTATTAAAATTAAACTTCCTGGACCGATCGGACCCATAGCTACACCTCCTTAAAAAGTATTATTCGTTTGGATAATGTTTTAGAAAATAAACCAGCGATTGTAGTTCAACCGCAAGATCAATGTGGTGTATTCTAATTTCATCCGGGACATTTAAACGAGCAGGGGTGAAATTTAATATTCCCTTTATTCCTTTAGCAATTAATCTGTCTGTAATTGATTGCGCTACATGTGCTGGAACTGTTAAGATTGCCACCGTAACATCTTCTGGTAAATGCTGTTCAAGCTCATCCAAGTGATAGACAACAACTCCACCAATTTCTGTTCCAATCTTGTTCTCATCAACATCAAACGCTATGGAAATGACCGTATTATTGTTTTTTGTAAAATTATAGTGTAAAAAAGCTGTTCCTAAATTCCCTACCCCTATTAATCCTACCTTTGTAATTTCATCTTGGTCTAGCGTTTTTCTAAAAAAGGATAACAAATAATTCACATTATAACCATACCCTTTTTTTCCCAACGCCCCAAAATATGAAAAATCTCTTCTGATCGTAGCCGAATCAACTTTCACCGCATCACTAAGCTCTGCAGAGGAAACCCGTTGCTTACCTGAAGAGTGTAGATTCTTTAAAAATCGGTAATACAGTGGCAAACGTTTCGCTGTTGCCTGCGGAATTTTAGATTGATCTATATTCACTCTTTTATCCCTCACGTTCTAAAGAAAACTCGGTCGTTTTTAAGGTAATGACCTAGCTGTACTGTTTAGGCATACATATTATTCAGTTATTTGATAGTGACCACTTTTGCCACCTGTTTTTTCTATTAAATAGGTTTGACCTATAATCATGCCTTTATCCACAGCTTTACACATGTCATAAACAGTAAGAGCGGTGACTGTTGCAGCAGTTAGCGCTTCCATTTCGACACCTGTACTCCCTTTTGTTTTAACTGTGACACGGATATTGAGGTGGTAGCTAGGCTTAGCTTCTTCCCAACTAAAGTGAATATCAACAGCTTTAAGTGAGAGCGGATGGCACATTGGAATGATGTTTGACGTATTCTTTGCTGCCATAATCCCAGCAACTTGGGCAACAGAAAGTACGTCACCTTTTCCTATTTGAAAATTTGTGATCAGATCATAAACTGTTTTAGGCATTTCTACGCTAGTTTTAGCGATGGCCGTTCTGACTGTTGTCTGCTTTTCAGAAATATCAACCATTTTCGCTCTACCTTGTCTATTAAAATGGGTAAATTGAGACATTAATTATTCCCCTAACTATACACTATTTTTTATATCCTGTCTGTTTACGTATTGTGACAATTGTATGTATACATCCCTTTAGTTGCCCCATTCGAAGTGATAGGCTACACTAATATCAATAGCAGAGGTGAATACAATGATTTTGTTACAAGTTAATCAGCTCAATAAATCCTTCGGTGCTGATCTTATTTTATCGAATATTAAGCTAGAAGTACAAACTAGAGACAAAATTGCACTAGTTGGTCGAAACGGCGCAGGAAAATCGACACTGTTAAAAGTAATTGCAGGTATTCTTTCCTATGATTCAGGAGATCTCATAAAACCAAAAGATGTCACAATAGGCTATCTTGCACAAGATACTGGCTTGGAATCTAGCTTAACAATTTGGGATGAAATGCTACAAGTCTTCAAGGAATTACGAAAAATGGAGCGGGACATGCGAGAAGTAGAGCAAAGCATGGCCACTCTTAACCCTTCGATAGAAGCTGCGAAATACGATCAAACATTGAAAGACTATGATCGTCTTCAGGTTCAATTCAAAGAAAAAGGCGGCTTTCAATATGAAGCAGATATACGGTCTGTTTTACACGGGCTAGGTTTTGCCTCATTTGATCATAGCACCCTTATCTCAACATTAAGTGGTGGTCAGAAAACACGTTTAGCGTTAGCAAAACTTCTTTTAACAAGCCCTGATCTGCTTGTTTTGGATGAACCAACTAACCATTTAGATATTGAAACGTTAACATGGCTCGAACAATATTTACAGAACTATTCGGGTGCTTTGCTTATCGTTTCTCATGACCGTTATTTCCTGGATAAAATAGTAAATGTGGTTTATGAGATTAGTCGGAGTACGAGCTTAAGGTATCCCGGTAATTACAGCTTTTACCTCGAAAAAAAAGCAGAGAATTACGAGAAAGAACTTAAACTATTCGAAAAACAGCAAGAGGAAGTTTCAAAGCTCCAGGACTTTATTCAGCGGAATTTAGCAAGAGCTTCCACTACAAAACAAGCACAAAGCAGACGAAAAAAGCTTGAGAAGATGGATCGACTTGATAAGCCTTTAGGCCATGAAAAGTCTGCATCCTTTCAGTTTAACATTGATCGTCAAAGTGGCAATGATGTTCTTAAAGCTCAAGATATCTCTGTGTCCTACGATTCCGTTACACCCATTATATCAAAAGTTGACTTTTCAATTTCCAGAGGTGACAGTATTGCGCTTGTAGGCCCAAACGGTATCGGCAAATCAACATTGTTGAAAACAATTGTGGACAAACTGCAGCTTTTAACAGGACATTATCAACTGGGCTCGAATGTTCAAATAGGATACTATGATCAGCAGCAAGCCGATTTAACTTCAACAAAACGAGTATTAGATGAATTATGGGATGGTTATCCACATATAACTGAGAAAGAAATCCGCACGGTATTAGGAAACTTCCTGTTCTCTGGTGATGATGTGCTGAAGTCGGTTGTGACATTAAGTGGAGGGGAAAAAGCACGGCTTGCCCTGTCAAAACTCATGTTGCAAAATGCTAACTTTCTTATTTTGGACGAGCCAACAAATCATTTAGACTTAGATAGTAAAGAGATACTAGAAAATGCTCTAATTGACTATCCTGGTACCATCCTTTTTGTCTCTCATGATCGATATTTTATTAATCGAATTTCAACGAAAGTATTTGAACTATCTAAAACAAATCTTAAGGAATACTTAGGTGATTACGATTACTTTTTAACAAAAAAGGAAGAAGCGATTGAGCTTAAGCGCCTAGAGTCACAAGACAGCATAAGTACGGTCATCACTCCTTCTGATAATAAAGTGAGTTATCAACAAGAAAAGGAACTAAAAAAGATTGAACGACAAAAACAACGAAGAATTGAAGAAATTGAAGAGGAAATCTCACGTTTAGAAGAAGGTATTGAAAGTAACGATGCGGAGCTTTGCGTTCCAGAAGTATATCAAGATCATGAAAAGGTACAAGTTTTAAATGAAGAAAATGAAAACTCTCAAAAACGAATTGAACAATTGATGAATGAATGGGAGCAATTACACTAAAACAGCGACATAATGTCGCTGTTTTTTTATCCACATGTTTCTCCTTGTCATATCAACATATTAACATACTTATACACATTATCCACAATTTTATGGCAACTTATCCACATGCCTTTACAAGCTTGAATGGTTACTCTATCAGTTTTTTAGACTACTTCTCGTACGACGAAAGGATAATGTGAATATCTTGTGTATAACTTTTATTTATAACTAAAAAAGCTTTCAAAGTTAATTGAAAGCTCAGTATGTTCTTAATTCTAATCCGGGATTCCCATTCATTTTTAAATCACTGAATATCTCTTTTTCATATAATACACTTCCTGCAGCTGCGATCATTGCTGCATTATCTGTGCACAATGAAATGGGAGGGATCACAAGTTGAATATCGCTTTTATCATCAAATTGTGCATGCAGCGCCTCTCTTAAGCCACGATTAGCAGCTACTCCGCCTGCTAACAGAACCTGTTTAACTTTATATTCCTCTGTAGCGCGTTTCGTTTTAGTTACTAACACATCAATAACACTTGCTTGAAAACTTGCGGCTAGGTCCTGCGGGTTTATTTCCTCACCCTTTTGTTTCGCATTATGAAGTGTGTTAATAACTGCAGATTTTAATCCACTAAAACTAAAATTATAAGATCCTTCTTCTAACCAAGCTCTTGGTAATTTTATTGTAGCTTTTCCTTCTTGGGCGAGTCGATCAATATGTGGTCCCCCTGGGTATGGAAGGTTTAATGTTCGCGCAACCTTATCATACGCTTCTCCTGCTGCATCATCTAACGTTTCACCGATCACTTCAAATGATCCATGATCCTTCATGTACACGAGCTCTGTATGACCTCCTGATACTACAAGTGTTATCAGAGGAAATTTGAGTTCTGTCACGATCGCATTCGCATAAATATGCCCTGCTATATGATGAACTCCGATTAAAGGGACGTTATGTGCAAATGCTAAAGCTTTTGCAGCATTGATACCAATTAATAATGCACCCACTAGCCCCGGACCTTCTGTAACCGCAATTGCATTTAGATCACTGAATGTTAGGTTTGCTTTTTTCATGGTTTCTTCTAAAACCAAAGTGATTTCTTCTACATGGTGTCTAGAGGCAATTTCAGGTACAACACCACCAAAACGTTTATGACTTTCAATCTGTGAAGCAACTACATTTGAAACAATTTCATGTCCATTTTTTATAATGGCAGCTGCTGTTTCATCACAACTTGTCTCTATTCCAAGAATATATTGATCTTTAACTGTCATTTTAAATTCACCCACATTAATAAAGCATCTTCTTGATTATCCGTATAATATCGTTTTCTAATTCCACCTTGTACGAATCCTAGCTTTTTATATAGTCCTTGTGCCACATGGTTGGACACTCTCACTTCTAAGGTTAGTCTAGAGGCACTTAGCTCTCTTGCTAGTTGCATAGAAAAGGTGAGTAAGGCTTCACCTATCTTTTTACCACGGTACTCAGGTAAAACAGCTATGTTCGTAATTTGAGCATCATCCATAATGACCCATAAGCCGCAATATCCAACAATTTTATCATGATGTTCAACTACTAGGTACCTCGCAAAAAGGTTTTGTTCGATTTCATGAAAAAAGGATTCCTTTGTCCATGCCGCTGCAAATGACTTTGTTTCGATCTCATATACTGAGTCAATGTCTTCCTTTGTCATTTTTCTAATTGTTAATGAGTTTTCCATGCATTTCACCATCTTACTTTTGCTGTTCTAACCATTTAGCTTCTGCTTCTGCTAAACGGATGTAATTAGGAACGAGTGAGTGGACATCACTGGCTTGTTTATTTAGCCCAAGGAAAGCAAGCTCACTCGGCCTTGGATTTTGTATGGGTTGCTGACCAATCACCGCATCTTCGATAAGCTTTTCTTTAATTGTATCTAAATGGATGTGAACATCATTTCCTAAGAATAAAACCGGCTTTCGCTTTTCTTTTAGAATCTCCGCCCAGTCTTCTAGTAACACATTCTGGTCTTCCTCAACTACAAGTAGCCCTTCAGCTGTGGATTGATATAACCCAGTGTATACCCGTCCTCTTCTCGCATCAAATAAAGGACAAATATATCCATCAAATAAACGCCCATTTGCAGCTAATGTTTCTAGACTAGATACCCCAACAATGGGAACATTGAGTGACCACGCTAGTGTTTTTGCAATGGACACACCTATCCTAACCCCTGTATATGAGCCTGGACCTACTGCCACAATAATTTTATCAAGATCTTGGGGTACTATGTCGCACTCCTTTAATAAAGAATCAATTGCTGGCATTGCTCGAGCCGAATGATTTTTTTTAAGATTTGTTATATATTCACCGATTACTTGTGTCTCGTCTATAAGTGCAATTCCAAGAACATAATTTGATGTATCAATTGCTAAAGCTTTCATTAGATAACTCCTTACACATTTCAACGTATTCAGAACCTTTAGGATGAAAGGTAATTTCTCGATGATCGTCTCCACTTCGAATGATCTTAATATCGAGTCGTTTTAAAGGTAGTTGATCCTCGATATGATGTGCCCATTCAACTACTGTAACACCGTTACCATTAAAATACTCATCAAACCCCAAATCCTCATCACTATCTTCTAAACGATAAACATCCATATGATAGAGAGGGAGAGATCCGTCCGTGTATTCTTTAATAATCGTAAAGGTTGGACTGTTAACATTTCGTTTTATTCCAAGTCCTTTGGCCAACCCTTTTGTAAAAGTGGTTTTTCCTGCCCCTAGGTCACCCTCAAGAGTTAAAACATACCCTGGCTTTAATAGAGCTGCTACTTTCATCGCTAGAGTGGATGTTTCTTCCGATTGCCCCGTCTTAAAAATAATTGGTTTCAAATGACTCACCTTACTTACCTTTTGAAATGGTTGTATCCTGATTTCTCTAACTTAATTGTTTCGTTTTGTCTTACTAAGTGAACACTTGCTGGTCCATCCGTTACTTGACCGATCTTAGTAATCTTAATTAATTCGCTTTCTAATTGCCTGCTTAATCTTTTAAAAGACTCAATGCTAGTTGTGCCTACTAATTCAAAGTCTTCACCACCATATAATGCCCAGTTAAATCTTTCTTCGCTATTTAAGGATAAAAGCTCAGGACTAAGGGGAAGAAGTTCTTCATAAATTGTTATCGACTTAGTGCTAGCTTCTGCTATTTCGTTAAGCTCACTAGCTAAACCATCGCTAATATCATTTAAAGATGCGCGCTCAAGTTTAGAGATAACACGACCTGCTTTCACCTGAGGTTTAGGTTTCTTATGACGCGATGTAAGAAAAAGTTTCACTTCGTCACTGGAGGCAGTACTTTTATTTAATAGAATAGACAAGCCTGCAGCAGAATCTCCAATAGTCCCTGTGACAAACACAACATCTCCTGCTCTAGCGTCACTTCTTAAACAATGTTTCTTCTTTTCTACTTCACCCATTACAGTTACTGTTAAAACTAACTGATTCTTTGAAGAAACGGTATCTCCACCAATTAAATCTATTTTAAATTGACTAGCCAGCTCCTTCATTCCCTCATAAATACCCAATAATTCTTGCTCATTCCAGTTAGGAGGGATGGCAATCGAAACTAAAAAGTATGTGGGAAACCCTCCCATCGCAGCAATATCACTTATATTAACTGCTAGAGCCTTATATCCAATTTCAAAAGGAGTAGATAAATTCTTTAAAAAGTGGACTTCTTCAACCATGGTATCCACACAAATTACTTGATTCATTTCATGTTCCGGTGAAAAAACCGCAGCATCATCACCAATACCAGTAACTATCTCTCGATGAATGTGTGACTGTGGTTTAATTTTTTGTATAAAGTCAAATTCATCATGTATTCTCATCTTTTCACCACAGATCTTTTTAGGTTTAGAGGAAAACTAAGTTTATGAAGAAAAAACCTTAGGAAATGTCTTCCTAAGGATATATGTATAGTAATAGTGTAGCGTATAAGAATAGTTTATCCAAGTTTTAGATTTATAAGGATAAATGATGAGTAAATTTCTAAAAATGAACATAAAAAAAACGAAACACATTGTTTCGTATCATTTAAAAATGGCGGTCCCGACGGGAATCGAACCCGCGATCTCCTGCGTGACAGGCAGGCATGTTAACCGCTACACCACGGAACCATAAATTTACGATAAGCTTCGATTCTCTTCGTTAGCTTATACTGTTTTAAAATTGGTTGCGGGGGCAGGATTTGAACCTGCGACCTTCGGGTTATGAGCCCGACGAGCTACCGAACTGCTCCACCCCGCGATAATAATAATTATTAAGTGATTCTATACTCTTTGTCTTTACTTGTGAAAAATCGTCCTGCTTTCAGGCAGATTATTCAAGAAGTGTCTCAAGCAGTACGCTGAAGATTCTCGAGGAGGTTTATTCGAGCGTGCTCCACCCCGCGATAACAATAAATAAATCTGTATTTCTAAAAGTTTAAGTTATTATAAAAATAACTCTTGCCCGGCAATGTCCTACTCTCACAGGGGGAGACCCCCAACTACCATCGGCGCTGAAGAGCTTAACTTCCGTGTTCGGTATGGGAACGGGTGTGAC